>NZ_CP019724.1:7470198-7830396 GCF_002005225.1 Streptomyces pactum | reverse complement strand
CTTCATGTACGGCACCCGCTTCGGCCTGGTCGGCGACGTCAACAGCGCGCTGGGCGTCTCGCTGCCCGACCCGCTCTCCCCGGACCTGGTGCTGGCCTCCATCGGCAACATCGTGACCTGGGAATTCGTCGGCTACAACATGCTGATCTTCTACTCGGCGCTGCGGGTCATCCCGCACTCGCTGTACGAGGCGGCCCAGATCGACGGCGCCGGGCAGATACGCGTGATCACCGCCATCAAGCTCCCGGCCATCCGCGGCGCCCTGGTGATCGCGACGATCTTCTCGATCATCGGCAGCTTCCAGCTCTTCAACGAGCCCAGCATCCTGCAGCCGCTGGCGCCCAACGCCATCACGACCGACTACACGCCGAACTACTACACGTACTCGCTCTCCTTCAACGGCCAGCAGCACAACTACTCCGCGACGGTCGCCATCGTCATGGGGCTGATCACCATGGTCATCGCCTACGTCGTCCAGCTACGCGGCATGCGCAAGGGAGTGTGAAGCAGCGATGACCAGTCCCGTCGTCACCGTCTCCGAACGTTCCGCGACCGCCCCGTCCGGCACCCCGGGCTCCGTGCCCCGGCTGCGTACGTCCCGGCGCCGCCACTCCACCGACAAGCCGCGGCGCAGTGTCCTGCTGACCGTGCTCACCTCACTGGTGCTGCTGTACAGCCTGGTGCCGCTGATCTGGCTGGCCATCAGCGCCACCAAGACGCAGGAGGGACTGTCCCGTTCCTTCGGCCTGTGGTTCGACGGCGACTTCGCACTGTGGGACAACATCAGCCAGACGTTCACGTACGACGACGGCGTCTTCGCCCGCTGGCTGCTCAACACCCTGCTGTACGTGGGTCTGGGCGCGGGCGGCGCCACCTTCCTCGCCGTGCTCGGCGGCTACGCGCTCGCCAAGTTCGACTTCCCCGGGCGGCGTGCCGTCTTCGCCGTCGTCATCGGCGCGGTGGCCGTGCCGGGTACCGCGCTGGCGGTGCCCACCTTCCTGATGTTCAGCAACATGGGACTCACCAACACCCCCTGGGCGGTGGTCATCCCGTCCCTGATCTCGCCGTTCGGCCTGTATCTGATGTGGGTGTTCGCCACCGAGGCCGTCCCGACCGAGCTGATGGAGGCCGCCCGCATCGACGGCGCCGGCGAGGTGCGCACCTTCTTCCAGGTCGCCCTGCCGCTGCTGGCACCCGGCATCGTCACCGTCCTGCTGTTCACCATGGTCGCCACCTGGAACAACTACTTCCTGCCGCTGGTCATGCTCAAGGACCCCGACTGGTATCCGCTGACCCTGGGGCTGAACAGTTGGAACGCCCAGGCCGCGACCGCGGGCGGCGAGGCCGTCTTCAACCTGGTCGTCACCGGCTCGCTCATCACCATCCTGCCGCTGATCGCCGCTTTCCTGCTGCTCCAGAGGTACTGGCAGTCCGGACTCGCCGCCGGAAGCGTCAAGGAATAGCCCCCGCCCCTTCCCTCAACCCCCTCCAACCCTCAACGGTGCCGGTTCCGGCCACGAAGAAGTGGAAGCAATCCCATGCCCAAGCACTCGCGCCGCCTCCTGCGCGGCATAGGCCTCGTCTGCGCCCTCGCCCTGGGGGCGACCGCCTGCGGCGGCTCCGACGACGGGGGATCGAGCCAGAAGTCGGTCTCCGAGGCGGACATCCAGGCGGCTCTCGAGGAGGGCGGCACCCTCACGGTCTGGGCATGGGAGCCCACGCTCAAGCAGGTGGCCGCCGACTTCGAGAAGAAGCACCCCGGCGTCAAGGTCGACCTCGTCAACGCGGGCACCAACGCCGACCAGTACACCGCGCTGCAGAACGCCATATCGGCGAAGAAGGGCGTCCCGGACATCGCGCAGATCGAGTACTACGCGATGGGCCAGTACGCGCTGACCGAGCAGCTCACCGACCTCAAGGGCTTCGGCGCGGAGAAGCTCTCCGCCAAGTTCTCCCCCGGGCCGTGGAACGGTGTGAAGGCCGGCGGCGACGGCGTCTACGCCCTGCCGATGGACTCGGGCCCGATGGCGCTGTTCTACAACAAGAAGGTCTTCGACAAGTACGACATCAAGGTGCCCACCACCTGGGCCGAATACCTGGACGCCGCCCGGGACCTGCACGAGGCCGACCCGAAGGCGTACATCACCGCCGACACCGGCGACGCCGGGTTCGCCACCAGCATGCTCTGGCAGGCCGGTTCGCGCCCCTACACGGTCGACGGCACCAAGGTGAGGATCGACTTCTCGGACCAGGGCGCCAAGAGGTTCACCGACACCTGGCAGAAGCTCATCGACGAGAAGCTGCTCGCCCCCGTCACGAGCTGGACCGACGACTGGTACAAGGGCCTGGGCGACGGCACCATCGCGACCCTGGCCACCGGCGCCTGGATGCCCGCCAACCTCGCCTCCGGCGTCAAGGACGCCGCCGGTGACTGGCGCGTCGCCCCGCTGCCGCAGTGGACCGCGGGAGGCGGCGCCAGTGCCGAGAACGGCGGCAGCGCGCTCGCCCTGCCCGAGCTCGGCAAGAACGAGGCGCTGGCGTACGCCTTCGTCGAGTACGCGAACGCGGGCGAGGGCGTGCAGACCCGCCTGGACAACGGCGCCTTCCCGGCGACCACCGCGGACCTGCAGTCCACGAAGTTCCAGGACACCGCCTTCCCCTACTTCGGCGGCCAGAAGGCCAACAAGATCTTCGCCGAGTCGGCCGCGAACGTCGCCGACGACTGGTCGTACCTGCCCTACCAGGTGTACGCGAACTCGATCTTCAACGACACCGTCGGCAAGGCGTACGTCTCGGACACCACGCTGACCGAGGGCCTGAAGTCCTGGCAGGAGGCCTCCGTCAAGTACGGCGCCGAACAGGGCTTCACCGTCGAGAAGTAGTACCGGCAGCACACGATGCGGCGGCCCGCGGGGCGGCGGCGCGACTCACGCACCGCCGCTCCCGCACCGTACGCACCACACCGGAAGGACCGCCATGATCTCCACCCTCCTGTCCCGCCAGCAGCGCGGGCCGGACGGTGCTCCCGCCCCCCGTCTCCTCTTCGGCGCCGACTACAACCCCGAGCAGTGGCCCCGGGAGGTGTGGGAGGAGGACGTACGGCTGATGCGCGAGGCCGGCGTCAACGTCGTGTCGCTGGCCATCTTCTCCTGGGCCCGCATCCAGCCGGGCCCCGACGCCTGGGACTTCGCCTGGCTCGACGAGGTCATGGACCTGCTGCACGAGAACGGCGTGGGCGTCGACCTGGCCACCGCCACCGCCTCCCCACCGCCCTGGCTGACCACCGCGCACCCGGAGATCCTCCCGGTCACCGACCGGGGCGAGACGCTGTGGCCGGGCGCGCGTCAGCACTGGCGCCCCACCTCGCCCGTCTTCCGTGAGCACGCCCTGCGCCTGGTCCGGGAGATGGCGACCCGCTATGCGGGGCACCCGGCCCTGGTGGCCTGGCACGTCAACAACGAGCTGGGCTGTCACAACGTCTACGACTACTCGGACGACGCGGCCCGCGCCTTCCGCGACTGGCTCCGTGCGCGGTACGGCACGCTGGACGCCCTCAACCACGCCTGGGGCACGGCGTTCTGGTCGCAGCGCTACAGCGACTGGGAGCAGCTCCTGCCGCCGCGGCTGGCCGCCTCGCATCCGAACCCGACCCAGCAACTGGACTTCAAGCGGTTCTCGTCGGACGCGCTCAAGGACCACCTGCGGGCCGAGCGGGCGGTCCTGCGGGAGGTCACGCCCGGCGTCCCCGTCACCACCAACTTCATGGTGATGCCCGGGACCAAGGGCATGAACTACGCGGACTGGGCCGGCGAGGTGGACTTCGTCGCCAACGACCACTACGTGGTGCCGAGTCCCCAGGACCGTGACGAGCTGTCGTTCTCCGCGAACCTCACCAGCGGCATCGCGGGCGGCCGGCCCTGGTTCCTGATGGAGCACTCCACCAGTGCCGTGAACTGGCAGCCCGTCAACCTGGCCAAGCGGCCGGGCGAGCTGGCCCGGGACTCGCTGACGCACGTGGCGCACGGCGCCGACGCGGTCTGCTTCTTCCAGTGGCGCCAGTCGGCGGCCGGTGCCGAGAAGTACCACTCGGCGATGGTGCCGCACGCCGGCGCGGACAGCGACCTGTTCCGCGCGGTCACCGCGCTCGGCGACACGCTGAAAACACTGGCGCCGGTCGCCGGGAGCGAGCGGGAGCCCGCCGGCGTCGGCATCCTCTTCGACTGGGAGTCGTGGTGGGCGAGCGAGCAGGACTCGCACCCGACCTCGCTGCTCGACTACCACCAGGAGGCGCTCGACTGGTACTCCGCGCTCCTCGCCCTCGGCATCCGCGCCGACGTCGTCACCACCGGCACCGACCTGAGCCGCCACCGGGTGCTGATCGCGCCCGTGCTGCACCTGGTCCCGGCCGAGCTCGCCAAGGATCTCACCCGGTACGCGGAGCAGGGCGGGCACCTGGTCACCACGTACTTCTCCGGTGTCGTCGACGAGAACGACCACGTCTGGCTCGGCGGCTACCCGGGCGCACTGCGAGACCTGCTCGGCATCCGTGTGGAGGAGTTCGGCCCGCTGCCCGCCGGGCGGACCGTGGCACTGGACGACGCGGGCACGGGCGGGCTGTGGACCGACCACATCACCGTCACCGCACCGGAGACGGAGGTGCTGGCCCGCTACCGCACTGGCACGTACGCGGGTCACCCCGCGGTCACCCGGCGCCCCACGGGCAGCGGTTCGGCCGCCTACGTCTCCACCCGGCTCGGCGCCGACGGGCTCGCCTCGCTGCTGCCGCGGCTGCTGGAACCGGCGGGCGTGGTGAGCGAACTGCCCGCCGAGGTACGCGGATCGGTCGAGGCCACCGTGCGCCGCGGACCCGGCGGCCGCTTCCTGTTCCTGGTCAACCGGACCGACGAGGCGGTGACCGTCCCGGGCCTTGCCGGAGAGGTCCTGGTCGGCGGCACCGACGCGGACGGCGCCGTCGCCCTCGCGCCCCGGGACGTCGCCGTCCTGCGCACGCCCACCGGCTGAGTCCGCACCGGCGCCGTCCGGCACCACCGCACCACACCCCCGACTCCCCGGAGCGGCACGCGCCCGCTCCGGGGCCGTCCCCTCCTGCCCGGACCGGGGCGGAGGGGCCACCGCAGCGACCACACCTTTCAGTTGGGAGCACACGATGGCACGCCGTATCCGCAGCAGACGCCTTTTGGGGGCCGCGGTCCTGACCGCCCTGGCCACGGGGGCCGCCCTGATCAGCGTTCCCGCCCAGGCCGAACCGGCCACGGCCGCCGCCTCCGTCACCGTGCGGCCCGACCCGTCGTACCAGCAGGAGAAGTTCGAGGGCTGGGGCACCAGCCTGGTCTGGTTCGCCAACGCCACCGGCGACTACCCGCCCGAGATCCGCGAGAAGCTGGCCCGGCTCCTGTTCGGTGACGACGGGCTGGGGCTGAACATCGCCCGCTACAACATCGGTGGCGGCAACGCACCGGACGTGCGGGACTACCTGCGCGCCGGTGGCGCGGTCGAGGGCTGGTGGAAGGCGCCCGCGGGCACCACCCGCGAGGACACCGGCTGGTGGAGCGCCGACGACCCGGCCGACTGGAACGAGGACGCCGACGCCACCCAGCGCTGGTGGGTCGAGCGCATCAAGGACGACATCGACCACTGGGAGACGTTCAGCAACTCCCCGCCCTGGTTCATGACCGTCAGCGGCTATGTCTCCGGCGGCTTCGACTCCTCCGCCGACCAGCTCAAGTCCGAGTCGGTCGACGACTTCGCGGCCTACGTGGCCGGTGCGACCAGGCGGCTGGAGAAGGCCGAGGGCATCGAGGTCGACACCGTCGACCCGTTCAACGAGCCCAACACCCCCTACTGGGGCACGCGACTGGGCGCGGACGGCGAACCCGTCGGCGGCCGGCAGGAGGGGGCCCACATGGGCCCGGAGCTCCAGCGCCAGGTCCTGCGGGCCCTGGCCCCCGCGCTGAAGAAGGCCAAGGTCAAGGCGGACATCTCGGCGATGGACGAGACCAACCCCGGCACCTTCGCGACGAACTGGAACGCCTACTCCCAGGCCGACCGCGACCTCGTCGGCCAGATGAACGTCCACACCTACGGCACCGGTCAGCGCACCACCGTCCGGGACCTGTCCAAGGCCGCGGACAAGCCGCTGTGGATGAGCGAGGTCGGTGGCGACTGGGGCGACGGCCAGGACTTCGAGGACATGCGGCCCGGCCTCGGCCTCGCCCAGCAGATCGTCGACGACCTGCGCGAGCTGGAGCCCCGCGCCTGGGTGTTCTGGCAGCCCGTCGAGGACTACGACAACATGAAGCCCGGCGGCGAGTCCGCCAAGGGCGGCAACTGGGGCAGCATCCAGATCCCGTTCGGCTGCACCGCCGAGGACACCCTCGAGACCTGCCCGATCCGGACCAACACCAAGTTCGACACCGCCCGCAACTTCACCCACTTCATCCAGCCCGGCGACCGGCTGGTCAAGACGGACGACACCTCCAGCGCCGCCGCCGTCACCCGCGACGGCAAGGGCGCCTCGCTCGTCCACGTCAACCGGACCACGGCCCCCCGCGCGGTCACCATCGACCTGTCGAAGTTCCGCGACGTGCGCCGCGGGGCCACCGTCACGCCGGTCGTGACCAGCGCCGACGGCAAACTCGAGCAGCAGGCACCGATCAGGGTGAGCGACCGCACGGCCACCTTCACCGTGCCCGCTCAGTCCGTGACCTCCTTCGCGATCAAGGGCGTCTCGGGCGTCGCGAAGGACGCCGCCGAGCTGCGCGAGGGCCACACGTACACGCTGACCGGCGTACAGAGCGGCAAGGCCGTCACCGTGGCCGGGGACGGCACGAACCTGGTCCTGGGCACCGGGGCCGGCACGAGCGCCCAGCGGTGGCGGCTGAGCGCGGTGCGCCATGACAGCGGCGTCCGCGACCGCTACGTCTTCACCCGGCCCGAGGACGGCACGCGTCTCGCCGTACGGGACGACGTCCCGGTGGCCGAGCCCGACACGGGCAGGCGCGACCGGGCCGCCGAGTGGATCGTGTCGACCACCGGTGACGGCACCTGGACCCTGATCAACGCGGCCACCGGGCGCCTGCTCGAAGTCGGGGGCCAGGCGACGCACGAGGGCGCTGCCGTCACGACCTGGCCGCCCAACTCCGGCGCCAACCAGCGCTGGACGGTGACGGACGTGTCCGCCGCGAGCACCGGCTGACATCCAGCTCGGCACACACGGCTCCGTCCGTACCGCCCCGGCCGGCCGGTGCGGTACGGACGGGGCCCCACACCCGCGATGTCCAAGGAGCCCCCGCATGACGACCGACCCGCGCGAGACCGAGGTCCGCCGCAGAATGGCTGCCCAGGAGCTCTACTCCGACGGCGCCCCGGGCCTGGAGGGGCTGGCTGAGGAGCGGCTGCGCGGCAAGGAGCTGGCGGACGCCTACAACCGGACCGGCGCGCGCGACGTGGAGGGCCGCCGGGCGATCCTGGAGGACCTGCTCGCCTCCGTCGGCACGGGGGTGTGGATCGAGCCACCACTGCACGTGGCCTACGGCAACCGTGTGCACCTGGGCGACGACGTGTACGTCAACTTCGGCCTCACGCTCGTCGACGACGTCGAGGTCTTCGTCGGGGACCGGGTGATGTTCGCCCCGCACGTGACCATCAGCACCACCGGTCACCCGGTCCATCCCGGCCTGCGCGGGGACGGTACGCAGTTCTCGGCGCCGGTGCGCGTCGAGGACGACGTGTGGATCGGGGCCGGCGCGCTGATCATGCCGGGGGTCACCATCGGCCGGGGCTCGGTGGTGGGCGCGGGCAGCGTGGTGACGGCACACGTGCCGCCCATGGTGGTCGTCGCCGGGACTCCGGCGCGGGTCGTACGGGAGATCACCGACGCCGACCGGGAATGGGCCTACCGCCCGCCCCGCACCCTGCGCCGGGGTGCCGAGTGATCCCCGGGGGCGCCCGCAACTGACGCCGCCCGCCCCGGACATGGCACGGGACGCGGAGCAGTACGATGATCGGAAACTGCGGCGCAGCGTCACCTCCCGGACCACGGAGCCTGCCATGACGACGGACCATTCCCAGCCTCCCCACATCGACACCGGCCGGGCCCATCCCGCACGTGTCTACGACTGGCTGCTGGGCGGCAAGGACAACTACCCCGTCGACGAGGCGGTGGGCGAGACCCTGCCGCCCGAGGCGCGGGACGCCGCGCGGCAGAACCGCGCGTTCATGAACCGTGCGGTGGCGTCGCTCGCCGCGCGGGGCATCGACCAGTTCCTGGACATCGGCACGGGCATCCCGACCGAGCCCAACCTCCACCAGATCGTCCAGCGGACGGTGCCGACGGCCAGGATCGTCTACGCCGACAACGACCCGATCGTCCTGCGGCACGCGGAGGCGCTGCTGGTCAGCAGCCCCGAGGGGGCCACGGACTACATCCAGGCCGACGTGCGCGAGCCGGAGGAGATCGTGCGGCACGCCCGCGAGATCCTGGACTTCGACCGGCCGATCGCGCTGTCACTGATCGCCCTGATGCACTTCGTCCCGGACGACCAGGACGCCCACGGCATCGTCCGCGGACTGGTCGAGACCCTGCCGTCGGGCAGCCACCTGGTCCTCTCGCACGCCGCGATCGACCTCTTCCCGGAGCTGGCGGAGCAGGTGATCGCCCAGTACGCCAAGGGCGGCATCCGGCTCGGCTTCCGTACCCGGGCGGAGGTGGCGCGCTTCTTCGACGGACTGGAGCTGCTGCCGCCCGGCCTGGTCACGGCCACCGAGTGGTACGGCGCGGACCAGGAGCCGCCCGCCGCGCAGGAGAGCGGCATCTACGCGGGAGTGGCACGCATCCCCTGACGGGAGGCGGGCGGGGGTCAGCGGCGGCGCCCGCGTGCCGCCCAGTTGCCGCCGATGCCGGCGACGTGCAGGGCCAGCAGCGCGAGGCCGATGAGCATGACGTTGGTCGAGGTGAAGACGTCGTTGGTCGAGACCTCCGCCGCGTTGATCAGCCAGGCGATGAGGAACAGGACCGCCGCGATGATGGCGAGCACGGTGTACATCCCTTCGGATCGGGGGCACCGGACCGGTGCCGTGTCACGCGTATGCCCCCGACGGGGCGCGTGACACGGCGCAAGGCACCGCGCGCTTCGTACAGTGGAGGGACCGGGACCGTCCGCGACGCGCCACGGCCGGTCCGTCCCGCACCCTCGCACCGGAGCACCCATGCACGACCCGCCCACGGCACCGGACGAAGGCTCCGGCACCCTGTTCGGCCTGGACGCCCTCACGCCCGGCCCGCCGGCTGCCGCACCCGCCGCCGGGCCGCTCTACAGGGACTCCGCCGCCGCCCGCCGTCTGCTGCCCGTACGGGAGATCCACGCCGAGCCGGCGGCGGCCGCCTCGCCGCGCGGCCGGCAGGTGATCTCCCGGTTCCCCGAAGCCCGTGTGATCGAGGTCGACTCCCACTGGGGTATCCCCGGCCTGCACGGCAACGAGGGCAACGTCGAGCGCTGGGTTCGGGTCAAGGGCGAGACGCTCGTCCTGGGCGAGCGCAAGACGCTGACCACCCGCCCCAACGGCCGCTCCGCGGACTGGATCGCGCCGGGCGCCTCCAACGGCTGCGCGATGGCCTGCGCCTACTGCTACGTGCCCCGCCGCAAGGGATACGCCAACCCGGTCACCGTCTTCACCAACATCGACCGGATCATCGCCCACCTCGGCCGGCACATCGCCCGGCAGGGGCCCAAGCCCGAGCCGAACCAGTGCGACCCCGAGGCCTGGGTCTACGACGTCGGCGAGAACGGCGACTGCTCGGTGGACGCCCTGATCTGCGACAACACCGCCGATCTGGTGCACGCCTTCCGGCAGTGGCCGACGGCCAAGGCGTCCTTCGCCACCAAGTTCGTCAACCCCGACCTGCTCGCCCTCGAGCCGCGCGGCCGGACCCGGATCCGCTTCTCCGTGATGCCGCCGGACGACTCCCGGCTGCTGGACGTGCGCACCTCACCGGTCGCGGAGCGCATCGCCGCGGCCGGCGACTTCCTGGACGCCGGTTACGAGGTGCACTTCAACCTCTCCCCCGTGGTGGTACGGCCGGGCTGGGAGGAGGCCTGGGCGGAGTTGCTGCGCCACCTCGACGACGTCCTGCCGGACCGGGTCAAGCGACAGGCCGCCGCCGAAGTGATCATGCTGACCCACAACCGGGAGCTGCACGAGGTCAACCTGGGCTGGCATCCGCGCGCCGAGGAGGTGCTCTGGCGGCCGGAGCTCCAGCAGGGCAAGCGCTCCGAGAACGGCGCGCTCAACGTGCGCTACCGCACCGGCGTCAAGGCCGGGGCGGTGGCGCGGCTCCGCGAGCTCGTCGCCGCCCATGCGCCCTGGCTCCGTGTCCGGTACGCCTTCTGAGGGGCGCGGCGCCGTCCGTCGTCCGCGTCGCACGGGCGCCAGGTAAGGCGTACCTAACGTCAGCTAATGTGCCGGGTACGAACACCCGTCGGAAGCACACGCTTGCGAAGCGCACACACCTGGGGAGCCCGCCTTGCCGTACACGATCGACGCGACCGGGGACCGGCCGGACGCCGTCACGGACGAGGGCTGGGTCGAGCTCGGCTCTCGCGCGGAACTGCGCGAGCTGCTGGGCGAGCCCTGGCCCATCGTCATCGACAAGGTCCACGACCGGCTCACGGACGAGGACCGGGACATCCTGGCCCGCTCCCCCTTCTGCCTGCTGGCCACCTCCGACGGCGAGGGCAACTGCGACGTCTCGCCGCGCGGTGACACCGCGGGCTTCACGCACGTCCTCGGACCCGGCACTCTCGCCCTGCCGGACCGGCCGGGAAACCGGCGGGGGGACAGCTTCCACAACATCCTCGACAATCCGCGCGCCGGGCTGCTCTACCTGATTCCCGGCGGCAAGGAGGTGCTGCGCGTCAACGGCCGGGCCCGCCTCCTCACCGACGCGCCCTTCTTCGACGCGATGTCACGGGACGGCCGGCGTCCGGACCTTGCCCTGGTGCTGGAGATCGACGAGATCTATCTGCACTGCCCGCAGTCCCTGAACCGGTCGGGTCTGTGGAAACCCCGGTCGTGGCAGTCGAGTTGAGAACACCGCCCGGCCGGGGAGAGCGGGGCGGCGGCGCCGTCGCCCGCACCGTGTGACCCCCGTCTCTACCAGCGGTTTTTAGGTTAGGCTAACCTTCGCCGTGTGAGATCTGGTGAGAACGCAGCCGGTACCCCGCGCCTGCGCGGTCATGAACTGTCGGCGACCGGTGTGACCGTGTCGTACGACGGTGTCGACGTCGTGCACGACGCGGCGGTCGGGCTCCGGCCCGGTGAAGTGACCGTCCTGGTCGGTCCGAACGGCAGCGGGAAGTCGACGCTGCTGCGGACCATCGCCCGGCTGCAACGTGCCCGCACCGCCACGCTGAGGATCGACGACGGCACCGACGGACTGGCGCTGACGTCCCGTGAGTTCTCGCGGTACGTCGCCCTGCTGACGCAGGGGCGCCCCACGCCCGGCGGGCTGACCGTGCGGGACGTCGTCGAGTTCGGCCGCTATCCGTACCGGGGCCGCTGGGGGCGGCCGGATCCGGACGGCCCGGCCGCCGTCGACCGGGCGCTGGCGCTCACCGGCGTCGACGACCTCGCCGACCGCGGCGCCGACCACCTGTCCGGCGGGCAGTTGCAGCGGGTCTGGCTCGCGAGCTGCCTCGCCCAGGAGACCGGCGTACTGCTCCTGGACGAACCGACGACGTACCTCGACCTCCGCTACCAGGTGGAACTCCTCGACCTCATCCGCGACCTGGCGGACGTCCACGGCATCGCCGTCGGTGTCGTCCTGCACGACCTCGACCAGGCGGCGGCCGTCGCCGACCGGATCACGCTCCTCGAAGCGGGCCGGATCGTCGCCGACGGCCCGCCCGAGGACGTGCTGACGCCGGAACGCCTCACCGCCGTCTACCGCATCCGGATCGACGTCGACACCGACCCCCTCACCGGCCGGCTGCGCACCCGCCCGATCGGCCGTCACCACATACGAACCGAAAGGCTCGGCACCACCTCATGAGACGCCTCCTGCTCACCGCGGCCGCCACCACCGCCGCGGCGCTCACCCTCGCCGCCTGCGGCACCACCGAGCCCGCCGCCGACAAGTCCGAGAAGAAGGCCTCCGAGGCCCTCACGCTCAAGGACGGCAAGGGCACCGAGGTGAAGCTCGACGGCCCGGCCAAGAAGGTCGTCGCCACCGAGTGGAACGTCGTCGAGAGCCTCGTCTCCCTGGGCGTCGACCCGGTCGGCGTCGCGGACGTCAAGGGCTACACGACGTGGGACACGTCCGCCCCGCTGAAGAACGAACCCAAGGACATCGGCACGCGCGGCGAGCCGAGCATGGACACGGTCGCCTCCCTCGCCCCCGACCTCATCGTCGCCACCACGGACCTGCCGCCCGCCGCCGTGAAGCAGATGCGCGAGGTCGCCCCCGTGCTGGAGGTGAAGTCCGCCGACGGCACCGACCAGATCGGGCAGATGCTCGACAACGTCGACCTCATCGCCAAGGCGACCGGCACCACGGACAAGGCGAAGACGATCCGCACCGACTTCGAGGCGAAGGTCGCCGAGGGCAAGAAGGCCCTGACCGAGGCCAAGATGGCCGGCCGGGAGATCGCATTCGCCGACGGCTACGTGACCTCCAACCAGGTCTCGATCCGCCCCTACACCGCGACCTCCCTCATCGGTGAGGTCAACGAGGCGATCGGCCTGAAGAACGCCTGGAAGATGAAGGGCGACGAGGCCTACGGCCTCGCCTCCACCGACGTCGAGGGCCTCACCGCCCTCCCGAAGGACGTCCAGTTCGCCTACATCGCCAGCGACGAGGACAAGAACAGCACCCCGTTCACCGGCGCGCTGACCAAGAACTCGGTGTGGAAGTCCCTGCCGTTCGTGAAGGCCGGCGACGTGCACCGGCTGAACGACGGCATCTGGATGTTCGGCGGTCCCCGGTCGATGGAGGCGTACATCGACTCCGTCGTCGGCGCACTGACGAAGTAGCGGGGTCATGGCCGTCACCGCAACCAAGCCCGCCGCCCGCCCGTCGACGGCACCCGCGTCCCGGCCGGGCGCGGCCGCGGTGACGGCCGGGCTCGTCCTCCTGGTCGCCGTCCTGGCCGTCGTCGACATCACCCAGGGCACCGCCGCCGTCGGACCGGCCGAGGTGTTCAAGGCCCTGACCGGGCAGGCCCGACCGGACGACGCGTCCGTCGTGATCGCGTCCCGGCTGCCCCGCATGACCGCGGGCCTCCTGGTCGGCGCCGTCCTCGGCACGGCCGGTGCCGTGCTCCAGGCGGTCAGCCGCAACGTGCTGGCCTCACCCGACACCCTGGCCGTGAACGCGGGCTCCTACCTGGCCCTCGGACTGGTCGGCGCCACCGGCGTCTCGCTCCCGATGATCGCCTCCTCCGGTGTCGCCTTCGCCGGCGGCCTGGCCGCGGCGGCCGTCGTGCTCGGTCTGTCCGGGCTCGGCACCGGCACCGTCCGGCTCGTGCTCGCCGGCACCGCGCTGATGCTGGGCCTGAACTCCATGACGGAGGGACTGCTGCTGCTCTTCCCCGAGCAGACGGACGGCCTCTACCAGTGGAACCAGGGCAGCATCGCCCAGAACGGCTTCGACGGCGTCCTGCAGATGCTGCCCATCGCCCTGATCGGGCTCGTCGGGCTGCTGCTGACGGCCCGTCGGGTGGACGCGCTCGCGCTCGGCGACGACGCCGCGCGCGGGCTGGGCGTCCCGGTCCGGGCCACCCGGGTCACGGTCGTCGTCCTGGCCGCGCTGCTGTCCGCCGCCGCGGTCACGCTCGCCGGGCCGATCGGGTTCGTCGGCCTGTGCGCGCCCGCCCTCGTCCGCCCGCTGGCCCGCCGGTTCCGCGGCTTCGCACGGTCCCGTACGGCCATGCCCGCGGCCGCGCTCACCGGCGCGGCCCTGGTCCTCGGCTCGGACGTGCTGCTGCGGACCTTCGTCGCGGACGACCTCTCGGTGGCCGTTCCCACCGGTGTCGTCACCAGCCTGGTGGGGGCCGTCTTCCTGGTCGTCATGGCGCTGCGCCTGAAGGACACGGCCGGAGCCGGCGCGCCGGACCGGCTGCGCATCCCGAGCCGGGCGGTGTTCCTGACCACGCTGGCCGTCCTGGTCGCCGTCCTGGTCGGCCTCGTCATCGCCGCCGTACTGGTCGGCGACAGCAAGCTGCTGCTCGGTGACGTCGTCAACTGGGCACAGGGCCGGGCCGGGCGGACCGTCTCCTTCGTCCTGGACACCCGGGTGCCCCGGGTGCTCGCCGCGCTCTGCGCGGGCGCGGCGCTCGCGCTCGCCGGCACGCTGGTCCAGGCGGTGACCCGTAATCCGCTCGCGGAGCCCAGCGTCCTGGGCGTCTCGGGCGGCGGCGCCCTGGGCGCCGTGGTCCTGGTGACCACCGCGCCGGTCGCCGGGACGTGGGGGATCGCCGGTGCCGCTTTCGCGGGGTCCGCCGTCACCGCGGTCCTCGTCTTCGGGCTCGCCGCCCGGGGCGGTTTCCGGCAGAACCGGCTGGTCCTCGTCGGCATCGGTGTCGCCGCCGCGACGACCGCGCTGATCAGCCTGCTGATCGTGCTCACCGACCCGTTCAACGCGACGAAGGCACTGACCTGGCTGTCGGGTTCCACCTACGGACGGACCATGCCGGACATCGTGCCGGTCGCGCTGGCCCTGGTCGTCGGCATCGGTGTCGCTCTCGCCCGGCGCACCGAGCTGGACCTGATCTCACTGGACGAGGACACGCCGCGGCTGCTCGGCCTGCCACTGGGTCCGGGGCGGCTCGGGTTCCTCGTGCTGAGCGTCGTACTCAGTTCGACGGCCGTGGCCTGCGCGGGCACCATCGGGTTCGTCGGGCTCGTGGCCCCGCACGCCGCCCGGGCGCTCGTGGGCCGGCGGCACGTACGGGTCGTGCCGGTCGCCCTCCTCCTGGGCGCCACGCTCGTGTGCACGGCCGACCTGATCGGCCGCACGGTGATCGCCCCGGCTCAGCTCGGCGCGGGGCTGATGACGGCGGTCATCGGTACGCCGTACTTCCTGTACCTGCTGGTGCGCAGTCGCCGGTAGGCGGGACGGGCAGCCGCCGGCCGGCCCGGTGGGCGAGGTCATCGGGGCCGGGCCGTGACCTCCGTTCAGGTCCGCGGTCCGCTGGTGCCAGAGCGCGAGGCGGGCGTCCGACGCCGGGTGAGCCGGGGCCCCCGGCGACCGGCACCGGTTCCGTCCGCCAGTGCGCCGCGGGCGGGGTTCCGGCGCCCCTACGCCGAAGCGGCGTCACCACCGGGGCGTGGACGCCGCCCGAACAGCGCGGCGCCGGTGCGCCGGCCGGCCGGGGCTCGTGACCCGCTGTCCGACGGAACGACGGGCCCCGCCGGCCCCCCTGTCGGTGAGCCGGGTACGTCCCGGTTCGCGGCGTCACCGTTGTTAGACAGACCGTCAAGTTACTGAACCGTAATAAGCATGGCGCTACCCGCGGTAACTCCTGGCCGGTTACGGTCCCGTCACCCCACAGGAGCAGCGCGACCACGGCCCTGACCCCACTGGACCGCGGACAACCGGTTCCGGCCCTTCCCCAGGAGGTTCGCCATGCCCCCACGCCCACGCACGCTCGCCGCGGCCGTCACGGTCGCGCTCGCCCTCGGCGCGCAGGCCGCCCCGGCCGCCGCCACCGGATCGGCGACCGGTTCCACCACGGAGGTCTCCCGCGGCGTCGAGATACCCGCGTTCTACACCCCGCCGTCCACGCTGCCCGACGCCGACGGGGCGCTGATCCGCAGCGAACCGCTGCGCCTCGCCCTGAGCCTGCCCAGCCTCGGCGGCCCCCTCCCGGGACGGGCGACCCGGCTGATGTACAAGTCCACCGACGCGAACGGCGAACCGGTCGCCGTCACCGGCGCCTACATCGAGCCGGCCGCCGAGTGGCGCGGCGACGGACCACGGCCCCTGGTCGCCGTCGCCCCCGGCACCATGGGCCAGGGCGACCAGTGCGCCGCCTCGATGGCCCTGGAACACCCGCTGCTGCTCAACGGCGAGACGGTCTCGGTGGGTTACGAGGACCTGTCGGTCTACCGGCTGCTGCTGCGCGGCGTCGCGGTCGTCGTCACCGACTACGTGGGCCTCGGCACCACCGACCGGCTGCACACCTACGTCAACCGCGTCGACGGGGCCCACGCCGTACTGGACGCCGTACGCGCCGCACGTTCCCTCGACTCGTCGTCGGTCACCCCGGAGTCCCGGGTCGGCCTGTTCGGGTACAGCCAGGGCGGCGGGGCGACGGCCGCCGCGGCCGAACTCCAGCCCTCCTACGCCCCGGACGTCGAGCTGGCGGGCACCTACGCGGGCGCTCCGCCCGCCGACCTGACCGAGGTCACCGAGGCCATCGACGGCGGCGACCTCGCCGGGGCGCTGGGCTGGTCGCTCAACGGCTTCCTGCAGACCGAGCCGGCCCTGCGGCCCATCGCCGACCGGTACGTCAACACGGCGGGCGAGGAGGCGCTGAAGGACCTGTCGACCATGTGCGTGGGCGACGCGCTCTTCGCGTACGGAGGCGACAGCAGCACCGACTGGACGGAGACCGGGCAGTCGCTCAGCGACATCATCCGGGCCGAGCCCGCGCTGCAGGCCTTCCTGGCCGAGCAGCGGATCGGCTCGCTGAAGCCGGACAGCCCGGTCCGCGTCGCCACGGGCGTCAGCGACGACCTGGTCCCCCACGAGCAGTCCCGGCGACTGGCCGTCGACTGGTGCCGCAAGGGAGCGAAGGTCACCTACGACCCGGTCCTGCTGCCGGGGGTCGGCAGCGGCCTGCTCAACCACTTCGCCCCGCTGCTCGCCGATCAGGGCAAGGCCATCACCTGGCTCACCGACCGGCTCTCCGGCAAGCCGGCCGGCTCCAACTGCCGCAGCATGCCCGTACAGCCCTGAGCCGTACCGGCCACAGGCGCCGGGCCCCCGGCGGTCGTCCGCCGGGGGCCCGCGTGTCACCCACCCGAACAGCCCGATCCGCGTGTACCGGCCGACCGCCGTGCGCCACACCGCCGTGGGCATCGGCTCCGCCGGCGGCGGCATCACACCGCTGCCCACCGAGGCTCGGTGGGCGTCACCGGCCACGACTCGCCGCCCGCCCGCCACCTGACGACGGCCCGAGCGGGGTACGCCGACGCGTCCCCGGGACACGGCCCCGGCGCGCGAACCGCAGCGACGCGGCGCCCGACCCCACGGCGACCCCGGCACAGACCAGGGCGCTGCCCGCGGCCTGCGCGGCACCGTAGGAGCCGGTGCCGACGAGCGGTGCGGTACAGGCGGCGGCGACGGGGATCAGGCCGGAGAACAGGGTGGCGCGCTCGGCCCCGATCCGCTGCATCCCCATGTACCAGCACACGAATCCGACGACCGTGACCACCACCGCCTGCCACAGCAGCGCGCCGGTCTCGACCGCGTCCGGCCGCGGCAGCCACCCGGCGCCGTCGGCCACCGCACCGGCCACCGCCGACTCGGCCGCCGCGATGCCGCACACCACCGTCGACAGCAGCCGGGGGCCGAGCGGGCGCAGCACGGGCACGGCGAGGACGGCGAAACCGACCTCGCCGACCAGGGCGCACACGGAGAAGGCGATGCCCGCGCCGTCCGTGCGCCCCCAGCCCTGGACCGTGAAGGCCCCCACGGCCACGAACAACGCCCCGTACAGCACGGTGCGCTGTGGCGGGCGTCCGTCCAGGAGGGGGACGACGACGGCCACCACCACGGGCGCGCAGCCCACGAAGACGCCGGGGACCGCCGGTTCCGCCGTGCGTTCCGCGGCGAGGACGGCCAGGTTGAAGCCGACCATGCCGACCGCGGCGAGCAGCGACAGCCGCAGCCAGCGACCGGGCCCGAGCGCGCGCAGCCGAGCCGCGGCACCGGGGCCGGCCAGCGGGACGAGCAGCAGGAAGGCCAGGCCGTAACGCAGGAACTGGCCGCCCGCGTAGGGGTAGTCACCGAGCAGGCTGTTGGCGGTGAAGGACCCTCCGACGAGGACACAGGCGAGCGCGGCGAGCAGGGCTCCGCGCGTGGTGGTGGCGTTCATGGCCACGACGCTAGAAAGCACGGCGGCCTGTCACAGGGTCCACTTGACGGGCGTCATCGGGGACCAATCGACGACGACGGCCCTCACAAGGGCACCACGGATCCTCCATCACGTGCATGTCGCGGGAATCCGGGGTATTCGGAACGTCCCGGTGTCAACACATCGGCAGAACAAGGGATTTGACGGACATACTCAGAGATTGGAGGGCGTTACCAGTGCGCACCCTCAAGGTGGCGACCGCTGTGGCGACCGCGAGCGTCTCCCTCGCCTTGCTGACCGGCTGCGGCGGTGACTCCGGCGGTGGGGACAAGCCGTTCGACGGACAGAGCGCCGACGACATCGCCGCCAAGGCGGTCGAGGCCACACGGCAGGCCAAGTCCATGCACGTGACGGGGGACAACCGTCTGGAGAACGGCAGCACCGTGACCATCGACGTCTCCGTCGACCAGGAGAAGAACTGCCAGGGCACCATCCGCACCGGCGGGTCCCAGGCCGACGTGCGGCACACCGACGCGACGCTCTACCTGCGCGGGGACGAGCAGTACTGGCGCAACGCGCTGAAGCAGCAGCCCGACGCGGCGCGGAAGATGGCGCCGAAGCTGCAGGACAAGTGGGTGAAGATGCCGGCGAACGACGCCGCCACCGCCGGTGTCTGCGACAAGCAGGGCCTCATCGCCGCCATGGACGAGGACAAGTCCGAGCGCCGGGGCATGAAGCGCGGTGACACCACGGAGGTGGACGGCAAGGAGGCCTTGAAGCTCACGAAGAAGGGCTCGGCCGGGGAGACCCTCGCCCTGTACGTCGCCACGGAGGGCGAGCCGTACATCCTGAAGACCACGACCGAGGGCGGCAAGAACCCGGGCAGCGTCACCTTCAGCGACTACGGCAAGCCGGTGAACCCCGAACAGCCCCCGGCCGACCAGACCGTCGACATGAAGGAACTGGCCGGCAAGCAGCGGGCCTGACCCTACGGCGCGCCGCTCCCCGCCTCCCCGCGCTCCCGGTCCGAGGCCGGCCACACATAGGGCAGGTCGTCCGGCACCCCGGGGAACAACTCGGCGTACACCTCCGGTTCCTTGCGCACCAGCGCCGACCGGTGGCTGCGGTGGAAGGCGTCGTCCCCGAGCCAGGGCGGCAGTTCCCCGGCGTCCGCCAGCTCGGGCTGGCCCCGCACCGGCTCGTGGGGGCGGCTCGCGGCGAGCCCGGCGACGAGTGAGGCGGCGCAACTGTCCTGGTGGCCCTGCTCGCGCCAGACCCGGCAGACCTCCAGGCCGTACCGGACGAGGGCCTCCTCGTACCCCGTCCACATCCGCACCGCCGGATGCCGGCGCCAGCCGTAGCCGGGCACCGTCAGGCCGCGCAGCACCTGGAGCGCCTCGACCCGCTGCTTGCCCAGCCGGCGGCGGTCCAGGGCCAGCG
This sequence comes from Streptomyces pactum, assembly GCF_002005225.1. Taxonomy (NCBI): domain Bacteria; kingdom Bacillati; phylum Actinomycetota; class Actinomycetes; order Kitasatosporales; family Streptomycetaceae; genus Streptomyces; species Streptomyces pactum. The sequence goes on along the minus strand of NZ_CP019724.1, from coordinate 7,810,858 downwards.
CCGACTCCCGGAAGCCGGGGTGGGGAAGGAAGGTCTGCATGCTGTCCTCTCCGGTCAGCCGGGGAACCGGCCGTGGTCGCGCAGGTGTCTGCGGCGTTCGGCGTAGGCGAGGTCGTCGCGCCACAGGCGGCCCGCGGCGGCGCGCATCAGCGGTCGCAGGGCCGGGGCCAGGCGCCGGGCCACGGGGAAGCCCGGCCGGTCGGAGGTGGCCAGCACCGCCTCGGTGACCGCGGTACGCGGCCGGCCCGCCTCGTCCGGGCCGAGCGGCGTGGCGTGGGTCTCCACTACGGATCCGGTGCCCTCGCCGTCGGTGATGCGCATGACGACGGTGCGGGGCTCCGGCGCGGTGAACTCGGCCCGTACCGGCACGACGAGCCGGCCGGTGAGCCGGAAGGACACGTCCACGACGAAGCGGTCGTCGTCCTCCGCGGCGTCCGGGTTCTCGTCGGGCGTCTCGACGACGGTGAGGTCCACGAAGGAATACGGGTGGAACCAGGCGCCGTGCCACGGGTCGAGCCGGTTGGCGACGACGTCCTCGGGCTCGCACACCCCCACCCCGCGCCAGACGGACGTCAGAGCCGTCGCCCGCGGCGGCCTGGCGGGTACGACGGGGGCGGCCGTCGGCGTCTGACGCCCCACCGCGTCCAGCCGCACCCACACCAGGACGCCGTCGTCGTGCACCGGCAGCGGCTCCCAGCCGGCGAACGCGCCACCGTCCAGGGCCAGTCCGTGCCAGTGGCACACCAGCGTGCCGCACCGCACCGTGCTGTCGGCCAGCGGGGCCCCGAGGTGGGGGCAGGCCCCGGGCCCGCCCACCAGACGCCCGTGCGCATCGCGCCAGACGACGGCCTCGACGCCGTCGACCGTGCCGGCCAGCGGCCGGGTGGCCGCCACGTCCGCACTCGCGCCGAGGACGTACCAGTTGCCCGAGGGGCGTGCCCGGGCCCGTTGGAGGGCTCCGGCGATGAGGGCGGGACGTGCCTCGCGCCAGGTCGGGCGCTGGTTCCGCCAGGGGACGGGCCGGCGGCGCAACCGCACGGGGTAGCGGCCCCGGCGGGGGCTGGGGTGCTGACTCATCCGGCCTCCTTCGCGGAGTGGGCGTCGTTCCGGCACGGCACCGGCGGCATCCGGTGTGCGGAGGCGGCACGGGCTCCCAGCCGGGCGGCCAGCACCCGTACGAGTCCGTCGGCGGCGACGGCCGCGCGTCGGCGGCGGGGCACCACCGCGCGCCGGTGCAGTACCGCGTATCCGTCGTCGGCGATGGCGTCGAGGATGCCGCGGTAGAGGACGTAGGCGGTACGGATGCAGGGGCGCGCGACCGGGTCCAGCATGGCGAGTCCCGGGGCGGCCTCGCGGTAGACGGCGCGGGTGAGGCCCTCGGCGGCCCGCAGCGCGGCGGTGACGCGGGGGTCTGGGCGGCCGGTGCGCCTGCTCCACAGCAGCAGGTCCCGGTGGACGCCGTGCGCGGCGAGCAGGTCCGCCGGGAGGTAGATCCGGCCCCGGTCGAGGTCCTCGCCGACGTCCCGCAGGAAGTTGGTGAGCTGGAAGGCGACGCCCAGCGCGGCGGCGTGCGGCGCGGCCTCGGTGCGGGCGGTCACGGTGCCGAGCACCGGCAGCATCTGCAGGCCGATGACGGCGGCCGAGCCGTGCATGTAGGCGCGCAGGTCGTCGTAGGTGGCGTAGTCGGTGACCGTGAGGTCGCTGCGCATGGAGGCCATGAAGTCGGTGAAGTGCGCCGGGTCGATGGCGTACCGGGCGGCGGTGTCGGCGAGGGCGGCCACCACGGGTTCGCCGGCCGGCCGGGCCCCGGTCAGCGCCTGCCGCAACTGCTCCTCGAGCCGGGTGAGGGTGGCCGCGCGTTCGGCGGTCGTCGCCTCGGCACCCATGTCGTCGACGATGTCGTCCGCCCACCGCGCGAACCCGTACAGGGCGTGCACGGCCGGTCTGCGGTCGGCGGGCAGGAGGCGGGTGGCCAGGAAGTAGGTGCGGCCGTGGCGGGCGTTGAGGTGCCGGCACCGGGTGTAGGCGGCGCGCAGGGCCGGGTCGGTGACGCCCGCGGCGTCCAGTTCGCGCCGGGTCATCGGCGCCCGCCCCTCGTCGCCGTACGGCGTGCCGTCGGTCCGGCGATGCGGGCGGCGGCCAGCTTCCCGGAGATCAGCACGGTCGGCACGCCCACTCCCGGGGTGGTCCCGCAGCCCGCGAGGACCGCGTTGTCCGTGCCGCGCACCAGGTTGCGGGGGCGGAAGGGTCCCGTCTGGGCGAAGGTGTGGGCGACGGAGAACGGTGTGCCCGCGGCGTGCCCCTGTGCGGTCCAGTCGGCGGGTGTCACCAGGCACTCCTCCTCGATGGCGGCGGCGATGCCGGTCAGTCCCCGGCGATCCAGGGTGGTGAGCAGGCGGTCGCGGTAGCGCGGGGCGAGGTCGGCCCAGTCCCGGGCGCCGGGGCCGACGTCGGTGTTGGGGCAGGGGGCGAGGACGTAGTGGAGGTGCCGTCCCTCGGGCGCCAGGGCGGGGTCACCGGCGGTGGGCCGGGTGATCAGCAGGGACGGGTCGGTCATCAGGTCGCCCGTCCTGGTCAGTTCGTCGAAGGTCCGGTGCCACGCGGACCCGAAGGAGAGCGTGTGGTGTGCCAGGTGGGGCCAGGTACGAGTGGTGCCCGCGTGCAGGACGACGGCGGAGGGCGCGTGCCGCAGCCCGACCGGACGGCGCGGACGGCGGCCCAGCAGCCGGTGGACGACGGGCAGGTCGGGGGTGAGGACGACGGCATCGCAGGGGATGCGTTCGTGAGCGGTGACGACCGCCGTGACGCGGTTGCCGCGACGTTCCAGCCGGGTGACGTCCCGGCCGAGGCGCAGGTCGGCTCCGGCGTCGGCGGCGGCGTCCGCCATGGCACGGGGCAGGGCGTGCATGCCGCCGCGCGGGAAGTACACGCCGGCCACGGTGTCCATGTAGGCGATGACGGCGTAGGCGGCCAGCGCCCGGGCCGGTGCCACACCGGCGTACAGGGCCTGGAAGGAGAAGACGCGCTTGAGCCGCTCGTCCGTCAGGAACCGCCCGATGCGTGCGTCCAGCCGGCCGAAGCCGCCGAGGGCGGCGAGCCGGGCCAGATCGGGGGTGAGAAGGCCGAGCGGCGAGTCGAAGTTGGTGTCGATGAACCGGCGCATCTGCACGGCGTACAACTGCCTCAGCCAGGCGCGCAGCCGCCGGTACCCGGCCGCTTCCCGGGCCCCGGCGAACCGTTCCACCTCCGCCTCCATCGCCTCCGCCCCGGTGTGGACGTCGAGCGTGCCGCCGTCGGCGAAGCAGGCCCGGTAGGCGGGGTGCAGGGGCAGGAGTTCGACGCGGTCGGCCAGCCGGTCGCCGACGGCGGCGAACGCCTCGTCGGCCAGATGGGGCATCGTCAGTACGGTCGGTCCCGTGTCGAGGCGGTAGCCGCCCAGCTCGCGCCGTCCGGCACGGCCGCCGGGCAGCGGGTCGCGTTCCACCACCGTCACCCGCCGTCCGGAGCCCAGCAGGTGCAGGGCGGCCGACAGGCCCGCGAGTCCCGCCCCGACGACCACGACGTGGTCGGTGCGACCGGTCACCGTGCGCGTCATCGCGGGCCTCCCGCCGCGTGCGGCAGGTCCCGCGGCTGTTTCCGCCCGTCCTCGGCCGTGCTGGGGCGCATCCCGGGTCCTCTCGTCGTCGGCCGCGGCGCCGAGCCGTGTCGGATGCCTCGGCCGCTGCGGCTGCTTCCGCCGGACCGCGCACGGGGGACGCGCTGATGCGCCGTCCGGCGCGGGCCACGGTCCGACGGGGTGACTCGGCGTCATGCTTTCCCCTTTCGCCCGCTTCACGACGCCGCCCGGGCCCGTTCACGCCCGCCTGTCACCCGCCCGGCGGGCACCCGCCCCGGGCGGTCCAGCGCGCCGTGCGTCCGCCGACGGCTCGCGGGCGGGATACTCCGCCGGAACCGAGCCGTCGCACGCTCGTCCCACAGGCGGAAGGAGGTGGCCGTGGTCGAGGCCGACATCGTCGTCGTCGGTGCCGGGGCGGCAGGTCTGTCCCTGGCGCACCGGCTCCCGGCGGAGGTGCCGCGCGGCGCGGCGCCCTCCGTCGTACTGATCGATCCGCCGCCCGGTCCGCTGCGGGCACCGCGGCGCACCTGGTGTTTCTGGGAGTCGGGCCCCGGCCGCTTCGACGCTGCGACGACGGCGTCGTGGGAGTGGCTGCGGGTGCGGAGCCGGGACGGTGCGGCCGTCCTGCGGCACATCGCGCCCGCCCGCTACAAGATGATCCGCTCGGACGACTTCGAGGCGCTGGTGGACCGCGATCTGAAGGACCGGCCCGGACTGCGGCGTCTGGCGGCCACCGTCGGCACGGTGACCCCCCTGCCGGACGGAACCGCGTGCGTGCCGGCCACGGACGCGACGGGGGCCCGCGTCGACCTGCGCGCCCGCTGGGTCTTCGACTCCCGCCCGCCGGACCGCCCGCCGCCGGCCCGCACCCGCCTCCTCCAGCACTTCCGCGGCTGGTTCGTCCGCACCGAGCGGCCGGTCTTCGACCCGGAGGTGGTCGACCTGATGGACTTCCGCACCGGGCAGCCGGAGCGCGGCCTGTCCTTCGGCTACGTGCTCCCGACCGGGCGGCACACCGCGCTGGTCGAGTACACCGAGTTCGGCCCCACGCCGCTGACCTCCGCCGCGTACGACGGCGCCCTGGACGACTACACGCGCCGCGTGCTGCGCACCGGTGCCACGGAGGTCCTCTCGACGGAGCAGGGGGTGATCCCGATGACCGACGCCGTGTTCGAACGGCGGGCCGAGGGCTCCGGTGCCGTCTTCCGGATCGGGATGGCGGGCGGGGCGACGCGCGCCTCCACCGGCTACACGTTCGCCGCCGTGCAGCGGCAGTCCGAGGCCGTCGCCCGCGCCGTCCGCGCGGGACGCCGCCCGGTGCCGCCGCCCCCGCACCCGGCGCGGGCCCGGCTGATGGACGCGGTGCTGCTGCGCGCGCTGGACACCGGCCGGGTGGACGGCCCCGACCTCTTCTTCCGGCTGTTCGACCGCGTACCCGCCGGGCGGCTGCTGCGCTTCCTCGACGGGCGGTCCCCACTGTACGAGGACCTCGCGGTCGGGGTGCGCACCCCCGTCCTTCCGATGCTGCGCACGGCGGCCGAACTGCCGTGGCTGCCGCGCCGCCACATCTCCGCCCGCTGAGCGAGAACCGCCCGCCGGCCATGTCCGCCCGTGAGCCACACCCGTCCGTGAGCGAAGTCCGCCCGTGAGCAACACCCGTCCGTGAGCCACATCCATCCGTGAGCCACATCCATCCGTGAGCCGCCTGCCCCAGGAGACCCGATGCCGCCCTTGCTGCGCGACACCGCGCTGACCGCCGCCTTCGACCACGGTGCCGGCCGCTACGACCGCCTGGTCGCCCTCAACCCGGGCTATCACGCCCAGTTGCGCCGCTCGGCCCGCCGGCTCGGCCTCGCGGACGGCGGCGCCGGACGCCGGGTGCTGGACCTGGGCTGCGGCACGGGCGCGTCGACGGCGGCGCTGGCCGCGGCCTTCCCCGCCGCGGAGATCGTCGGGGTGGACGCCTCGGCGGGCATGCTGGAGCGGGCCCGGGACAAGCGATGGCCGTCGCGGGTGCGCTTCGTGCACGCCCCGGCGGAGGAACTGCGCCAGGCCGAGGTGCACGGCCCCTTCGACGCGGTCTTCGCCGCCTACCTCTTCCGCAACCTGACCGACGCCGACGCCGTCCTGCGCACGGTGCACCGGCTGCTGGCCCCCGGCGGCAGGCTGGCGGCGCACGAGTACGCGCTCGGCGGGCGGCACGTGGACCGACTGGTGTGGACCGCGGTGTGCCGGGGCATCGTCCTGCCGCTGGGCACGGCCACCGGCGACCGGGACCTCTACCGGCACCTGTGGCGCAGCGTCGTGGCGTTCGACACCGCGCCGGCCTTCGGTGCGCGGCTGGCGCGGGCCGGGTTCGCCCACGTCCGCGTCCTGCCGCTGCCGGGCTGGCAGACGGGCATCACCCACACCTTCCTCGGTCACCGCGCCGATGCGGAGACGGGCGGCGCGCGGGCGGGCCGGGCAGAAGCCGGCCGGGCGCAGAAAGTCGACGCGGAGAGGGACGACACGGAGACCGGCCGCGCCGAAGCAGGCGGTACTGACCTGAGCGACGCGCGGGCGGGCCGGGCAGGCGCGGGCCGGGCACAGGCGGGCGGTACGGGGAGCGGTGGTGCCTCGTGAGCCCGCGGGGCGGGGTGCGGGCTCCGGGGCGCGACCGGCGGGCGCGGGCCGTCACTCCGCGGGCGGGGCGGGAGCGGGTGACCGGTGATCCGCCGTCCGTGGCGGTGATCGGCGGCGGCATCGCGGGGCTGGCGGCGGCGACCGTCCTGGCCGAGCGGGGGGTACGCGTGGTGCTCCACGAGCGCGAGCCCATGCTCGGCGGCCGGGTCGCCGGCTGGCCGGTCGGCCTGCCCGACGGCACGTCCGCCACGATGAGCCGGGGCTTCCACGCCTTCTTCCGGCAGTACTACAACCTCCGGAGTCTGCTGCGCCGTTCCGACCCCGGGCTGGGCATGCTCACGGGTCTGCCGGACTACCCGCTGCGGCACCGCGACGGGCTGCGCGACGGCTTCCGCCGGGTACCGCGCACACCTCCGCTCAGCGCCCTCGGCTTCGTCGCCCTGAGCCCCAGTTTCGGTCTGCGGGACCTGCTGGCCATGCGGCCCGCCGCGGCCCTGCCGCTGCTCGACGTCCGTACCCGCCGCGTCCACGAACAACTGGACGACGTCAGCGCCCAGGACTTCCTCGACACCCTGCGCTTTCCCGCCGCGGCGCGGCATCTGGCCTTCGAGGTGTTCTCCCGCAGCTTCTTCGCCGACCCGCGGGAACTGTCGGCCGCGGAGATGGCGCTGATGTTCCACGTCTACTTCCTCGGTTCCAGCGAGGGACTGCTGTTCGACGTCCCCCGCGAGCCCTTTCCGCAGGCGCTGTGGGACCCGCTCACGGAGCGGCTGGCACGGCTCGGAACCGAGGTGCGGACGAGTACGCCCGTCGAGGCCGTCCGGCCCGGTCCGTCCGGCGGCCACCTCGTGGTCGACGCCGACGGTGCCCGGCCGTACGACGCCGTCGTGCTCGCCCTGGACACCGGCGGCCTGAAGGCAGTGGTCAGCCGCTCACCGCACCTGGGTGACGCCGGGTGGCGCGAGCGGGTGACACGGCTGCGGACCGCTCCGCCGTTCCTGGTCTCCCGGCTGTGGCTGGACCGTCCCGTCGCCTCCGGCCGGCCCGGTTTCCTCGGCACCGGCGGCTACGGCTCGCTGGACAACGTCAGCGTGCTGTCCCACTGGGAGGGCGAGGCGGCGCGGTGGGCGGCGCGCACCGGAGGGGCGGTCGTCGAACTCCACGCCTACGCCCTGCCGTCGACGGCCGTCCGGGAGGTCGAGGAGAAGCGCCTCGTCGACCAACTGCACCAGGTGTACCCGGAGACGGGCGAGGCCCGCGTCATCGCCGCGCGGCACGAGTGGCGGGCGGACTGCCCGCTGTTCACCGTCGGCGGCTACCGCGAGCGCCCGACGGTCCGCACCCCCGACCCGGCCGTCGTGGTCGCCGGGGACCTGGTCCGTACGGATCTGCCCGTGGCCCTGATGGAACGCGCCGCGACCTCCGGGTTCCTCGCGGCCAACGCCCTGCTGGAACGGTGGGGCGTGCGGGGCGAGACGCTGTGGACGGTGCCGGACCAGGGCCGGTCGGCACTGCTGCGTGCCGTGGCACGACGGTTCGGGGGGCGCTGACACCCACGCCCGTACCCGCGCCATGCCCCGCGTGAGCGGGGGCCTCGGTGCCGCTCGGGACGGACACCGCGTCTGCGGTGGCCGCGGCCGGGGCGGCGGCCACCGCAGGCGCGGCAGCACGGGGTCGCCACACACTCCGGGCCGGGGCCGTTCACCGAAGCCCCGGGGCGCGTGGTCCCATCGGGGCCCGCGCCACGTGCCGGGCCCGGGGGCGGCGCCGAGCGGGCCTACGGTTCCACGGCCCCCGTTTCCTCCGCCACCCGGTCGGCCCGCCCGCCCGCGCCGAGCGGGCCGGTGGGGTCCATGGCGCCCTCGGCCTCCAGCCGGGGCAGTTCGCGGCGGGACATCCGCAGGACCACGGGCGGCAGGGTCGTACGCCCCACCTGTGCCAGACGCAGCCAGCGGGGCACGTACACCGAAGTACGGCGGCGCTCCACGGCGCGCACCACCCGGGCGGCGACGTGGTCCGCCGGGAAGGTGCGGCGGGCCGGGGCCGGCATGTGCGCGCGCAACTCGCGCAGGACCGCGTACCGGTCGGCGTCGCGGATCATGTCGGTGTCGATCCAGTTCAGATAGGCGATGCCCACGGCCACCCCGTGGTGGGCCACCTCGGCGCGCAGCGAGTGGCTGAAGGCCTCCACTCCCGCCTTGGAGGCGCAGTAGGCGCTCATCATGGGGGCGGCGCCGAGCGAGGCCAGCGAGGCGATCTGCAGGTGGTACCCGGCGGTGCGGAACAGGTCCGGCAGGAAGGCCCGGGCCGTGTGGGCGCTGCCGGTCAGGTTCACGTCGACGACACGGCGCCACTCGTCCGGGTCCGACGTGGCGAACGGACCGCCCTCCGCGATGCCGGCGTTCGCCACCACGACCGACGGCGGCCCCAGGCGCCCGCGGACCTCACCGGCCGCGTCGGCCAGTGCGGCGGGGTCGGTGACGTCGGTCTCGACGACCAGCGCGTCCGTCGGCAGGCCTGCCGCCAAGGCGTCCAGCCGCGACTTCTCGTGGCCGAGCAGCGCGAGCCGGGCGCCGCGTCGGGCACACGCGCGGGCCAGGGCGGCGCCCAGCCCGCGCGCGGCGCCGGTCACCACGACGGTGCGGTTCTGCAGGGGGCTGTCTGTCACCGGTCTGCCCCTTTCTCGGGAACTTGCGGACGCCGTACACGGACGGCCGCGGCACGGACGGTCACCGTTTGTCGCCGGTGCGGTCGCGGCGGGTGAGAGCGCGCTGCACCCGCGCGAAGCCGGCGAACCGGTGCTGGCGCAGGGCGGCGCGTGCGGCGTTGGCGCCCGGCGCCCCGTGCACCCCGCCTCCCGGGTGGGCGCCCGCGGAGGCGAGGAAGAGGCCGGTCACCGGCGTCTCCGGCCGGCCGGTGCCGGGCACGGGCCGGAAGACGAGTTGCTGGTGCATGGCCGTGGTGCCCCCGTTGATGGCGCCGCCCTCCAGGTTGGCGTTCATGGCCTGGAGCGTCGGCGGGGCCAGCACGCGGCGGGCCCGGATCAGTGACCGGAAGCCGGGTGCGAAGCGTTCCACCTGGCGCTCGACGCGGTCGGCCATGAGCTCCTGTTCCTTGGTGTCCCAGCTACCGGAGATGCCCTCGTCGCCCGCGTCGGCCCGGATGTCGTGCGGGACGTGGGTGTAGGCCCAGGCGGACTCCGTACCGCGCGGTGAGCGGGACGGGTCCGTGGTCGTCATCTGCCCGAACAGCGTGAAGGGACGGTCGGGGACCTGCCGCATGGAGATCTGGGAGGCGAACCGGGTCAGTTCGTCGAGACCGTCGGCCAGATGCACGGTCCCGGCCCGGGCCGCGTCCTCGCACCGCCAGGGCACGGGGCCGTCCAGCGCCCAGTCCACCTTGAACGTCGCGAAGTCCCACTGGAAGCGGCGCAGGTCGGCGAGGACCTGGTCCGGCAGGTCACCGGGGGCGACGAGATCGCCGTAGAGGGCGGGCACGGACACGTCGGCGAGGACGGCGCGCCGGGCGGCGACCGTCTCCCCGCCGGCCGTGCGGACGCCCACCGCGTGCCGGTCCCGGACCACGACGTGCTCGACGCGCTGCCCGCAGCGCAGGGTGCCGCCGCGGGCCCGCAACCGGTGGACCAGGGCCGCGGTGAGGGCGCCGGAGCCGCCGACCGGCACGGGGAAGCCGTAGGTCTGCCCGAGCATCGACATCAGCCAGCCGAAGCCGCCGCTGCCGGCCGCCTCGGGCGCGAGGTCGGCGTGCAGGGCGTTGCCGGCCAGGAGCAGCTTGCCGCCCTCCCCGCGGAACTCCTCCTCCCCCATGCGGCGCACCGGCAGCACCAGGGTGCGCGCCAGCCGCAGCCCGCCCCCGCCGCGCAGCCGCAGGGCCAGCCGGGCGCCGGCCCGGACCGGCGGGAAGGGCGTAAAGAGGGCGTCCAGGATGTCGGCCCGGTAGCGGTCCCACACCTCGTGCAGGCGGTCCCAGGCGGCACCGTCACCGGGGGCGAAGACGTCGAGGGAGGCGGCGGTGGTGCCGACGTCGCGGTCGAGGACGGCGCACGTGCCGTCGGTCAGGGGATGGGCGAGCACGTGGGGCGCGTGGGCCCAGCGCAGCCCGTGGTCCTGCAGCCGCAGTCCGGCGAGGACCGGGGAGGCGGCGGCGAGCGGGTAGAAGGAACTGAACAGGTCGCTGACGAAGCCGGGGGCGACCTCGCTGTCGTGGCGCACCGCCCCGCCCGGTTCGGGCTGCTCCTCCAGGACCTCCACGCTCCAACCGGCGTCCGCCAGCAGGTTCGCCGCCACCAGGCCGTTGGGGCCGGCCCCGATCACCACCGCGTCAGGCACGGCCGGCTCCCGGCCCGAGCTCCACGCTTCCGGGCGGCTCCGCCGGATCCGGCCGGCACCGGTCCCCGGCCTGGGCCTCGCACAGCTTGGCGAGCCGGGCGAGCATCGCGCGGTGCCGTACCTGGATCAGCGCCTCGACGCCCACGTTGTGCAGCAGGCCGCCGGGACCGCGCAGCGGGTGCTCGTCCACGATCACCAGGCACTGCTCGCCCCAGGGGCGCAGCTCGATGGCGATCCGGGCCGTGCCGAGCCGCCCCGCCTTCGCCTCCAGCTCGAGCACGGAGCCTTCCACACAGTGTCTGACCACCGACTCGTTGTTCAGCCGCACCGGCCCGAGCTGCACCTCGTAGGCGATCGTCGCGCCGACCTGCGGCCACTGTCCGGCCTTGGGCGTGACCTCCGACGGGCCGACCACCCACTCCACGTACTGGTTGCCGTCCGCCAGGACGTCCCACACCGCCCGCGGACTCGCCTGTATCAACCGGTGCCGAACCGCCACGACTGCCTCCCACGTCCAGAAACCGTCACTGCACGGACGCAGCACTGAGTGCCCCGTCCGCGACCGGCCAACCGAGGTGGCCGGGGCACTCCCACGACGGCACGACCGCGGCCGTTCAGCTCAGCGTCGCCGCAACGTCCCGATCGCCTCTTCCGTCCCTCCGCTCCGTCCCTCCGCTCCGTCTCCCCGCCTTGCCCCGCCTTGCCCCGCCCGAAGACCGTCCCGCGCCGGCACGCCCCGCCGGCCCGGGGCGGGACCGGGCAGCGCGGCACCGACGTCACGGTCACGGCACCGGACTCCGACGCCAGGCACCGGTACGTGACTCCGCACGGCCGAACGGGACGTGACTCCGCACGGCCGAACGGGCGTGCGCACGACGCATCGTGGGCAGGGTCCCGGCTGACCCCGCGCGGTGGGACGCTCGCCTCCGGGCCGGCGGAACAGCCGAACACGCGGCGGGCCACCGGTCCGGCGGACCAGCCCGGGCGATCCCCGCCGGCCGGTCGGCACCGCGCGCAGGCCCGGGGTGCCGGCCGGCCGGCGACGAGGCTCCCCGGAAATGCCCTGCATTGGCATGGACCTGACGACGCACCCTGGCTAAGCTCGGACCAACCTCGATGAGAGCGCTCTCAGACTGCGGTTGTTCCACCCATCTGTTCCACCCCCACCTTGCTGGAACGACGAAGGGCAACTCCTGTGAGACGCAGCAGACTCAGGCACCTCGGCGTGGCCACCCTCCTCGTGCTGGGCAGCCTCTCCGCGGTCGGCACGCTGCCGGCCTCGGCGGCCGACTCCCCCGCCTCCTCCGCCGCCTCCGCCGAGGAACCGGCCTCCGCCGGTCTTCTGGACGCCATGCAGCGGGACTTCGGCCTCACCCGGGCCGAGGCCGAGGACCGGCTCGCGGCAGAACGCCGCGCCACCGCCCTCGCCCCCACGGCGCGCGAGGCCGCCGGGGACGCCTTCGGCGGCTCCTGGTACGACGCCGACCGCGGACGGCTGACCGTGGCCGTCACCTCGGACGCGTCACCCGCGACGGTCCGGGCCGTCGGCGCCACCGGCGCGCAGGTCCGCACCGTCGAGCACAGCGCACGGCAGCTCGACGCCGCCAAGACACGCATCGACGGCCTGGACGCACCCGCCGGCGTCAGCGGCTGGCACGTCGACCCGGCCGCCGGCGCGGTGGTCGTCGACGTGGTCGAGGGCGAGCGCGCTGACAACGATGTCCGGCGGTTCGTGGACCGGGCCCGCGCGGCCGGTCCCGTCACGGTGCGCACGGTGCCGTCGGCTCCGCGGACCTTCGCGGCGGGCACCGTCGGAGGCGACCCGTACTACACCGGCAACGTCCGCTGTTCCATCGGCTTCTCGGTGCACGGCGGGTTCGTCACCGCCGGGCACTGCGGTGGCGTGGGCGGGGCGGTCCGCGGCTGGGACGGTTCGCACATCGGGACGTTCCAGGGCTCGTCGTTCCCGGGCAACGACTACGCCTGGGTCAGCGTCGGCAGCGGCTGGTGGACGGTTCCGGTCGTGCTCGGCTGGGGCACGGTCTCCGACCAGTTGGTGCGCGGCTCCAACGAGGCACCCGTCGGCGCCTCGATCTGCCGCTCCGGCTCCACCACGCACTGGCACTGCGGCACCGTGCTGGCCAAGAACGAGACGGTCAACTACAGCCAGGGCGCGGTGCACCAGATGACCAAGACCAGCGTCTGCGCCGAGGGCGGCGACTCGGGCGGCTCCTTCATCAGCGGTGACCAGGCGCAGGGCGTCACCTCGGGCGGCTGGGGCAACTGCTCCAGCGGCGGGGAGACCTGGTTCCAGCCCGTCAACGAGATCCTGAACCGCTACGGGCTGACCCTGCACACGGCCTGATTTCGCAACGTCGGGGCGGACTTCTCCGGGTGACCGGTGAGGTCCTCCTCCGACCGCAGGCCGGGAACCTTCCTCCCACCGACGGCCGGGGTCCTCCTCGGCCCTCGGCCGGGAACCTTCCTCCGACCGGCGGCCGGGGTCCCCCTCGACCGTCGGCAGGAGGCCCACTGCGGCCTTCGGTCGCGCGCGGTCAGAAGTCGCCGTCCACGGCGCCCGGCTCCGGTGTCTCGGGGCCGGTCGCCGCGGTCAGCCGGCGGTAGGCGGCCCGGGCATGGACCAGGCGGGCCAGTGCCGTGCCGACCAGGGCCGCGCCGAGCAGACAGGCCAGCCAGAGCGCGTCCCGCCGCCCGGCCCACGTAAGCGTGCCGGCGGGCGGAATCGCGAAGCCGTTGAGAGACAGCCAGCACAGGACGGCCGTTCCGGGAGCGGCCGTGAACCGGGCGCAGAGTCCGAGCAGCGCCGCCAGCAGGGAGAGCATGCCCAGCGCCAGTCCCGGGCGGCCGTACCCCACAGTGCCGTTGACGAGCGCCACCAGGGCCAGGGCGCCGCCGAAGGCCCCCGCCCACACCAGCGGAGCCGCGACCGGCCGGGGAACGGGTCTGGCACCGCCGCCCAGGGGCACCCACTCGATCATGCTGACGGCTCCTTCCGGTCCCGGACGGCTCCGACCACGCCGTCGGACACCGCCCTGCGGGCAGATTGTCCCACCGGAGACTGCCCGGTCATGCCGCTCCCCGGCCCCGCCGGCCGGTTTCCGCGTGCCCCGAGAGGAGGCCGAAACCGATGCCGGCACCAGCTCTTCGCCCGCCTTGGCGGCCCCGCCGGACCGGCCGTCCGGCGCCGTGGCGGGCCGCCCGGCCCCGGGGAGCGTCCGGCCCCGGGGAGCGTCCGGCCGGCGGCGCGCAGCGCGCCGGCGAGCACGTACGCCCGGCCCGCGACGATGGGACCGGGGACGGCGAGGACGAGGACGGCGAGGACGAGGACGTATCCGGCGATGAAGGGGGCGAGCCGCCCGTCGAGTCCGGCGCCCGCGGCCATGGCGGCGAGGATCGGCGCCAACTCCCCGCGGGCGACCAGGGTGGGTGGCGAGCTCGGCGGCGGGTTGGGAGCCGTAGGGGTGGGTCACACGCCGGGCCGGGGCCGTGCCGTCGGGGGCGGCACCCGATGACTTCCGGGCGCCGACACCCGTCATGGGCCCGGGACGCGGGCCGCTCGGCGGCCGAGAAGGTTACCGCCGTGCGTGCGAGATGAGGGGTGCCACGGCCGACTCGGGGATCCCGGCCGCGGCACACCCTGCCGCCCCGGTGCGGGAGGACTGCGCAGCGGGGCACGCCCTGCGACTTCCCCGGGCCGGCACCGCGACACTGCACCAGGCGAGTGGTGGTCGCGGCCGGCGACCGCCCCGCCGCCTCTGGTATCGCCGGTTACCGGCGCGGGGTCAGGATTCGCGGCGGGTCATCGCCCAGGCGATGTCGTGCAGTTGGCGGTAGGCGTCGGCGGTCGGCCGGGCCAGCGACAGGGACCGCAGCGCCGCCGCCATCTGACGGCGTGCCTCCTCCTCGGCCGCCTGCCGTCCGCCGGCCTGTTCCACGAGGTGGCGCGCCAGCCCGATGGCGTCCTCGTCCAGTGGGTGCGGTGCGCGGTACAGCTCGCGCAGCCGCTCGGCCTGCGCGCCCGGAGCCGCGAGGGCCGCCACCACCGGCAGTGACTTCTTGCGCGCGGCGAGGTCCGCGCCGACCGGCTTGCCGCTGCGCGCGGTACGGCCCCAGATGCCGAGGATGTCGTCCGCGCACTGGAACGCCACGCCGAGTCGCCGGCCGAACTCCCGCAGGCCGCCGACCCGGACGTCGTCCGCGCCGGCCAGCACGCCGCCCAGCGCGCAGGCGCAGCCGATCAGGGCACCCGTCTTGCCCGTGGCCATGGCCAGGTAGTCCGCGACCGAGACCTCGTGGGACTTCTCGAAGGCGACGTCCTCGCTCTGCCCCTCCACCAGTTCCATGAGGGCGCCCACGAGTTCCTGCACGGCCGCCTCGGCCCGCCCCGGCGGGGCCTGTGTCAGTGCGCGCAGCGCCGCGACCAGCAGCGCGTCTCCGGTCAGTACGGCCGCCGGGGTCCCGAACAGCGACCAGGCGGCGGGCCGGTGGCGGCGCAGCGCGTCGCCGTCGATGACGTCGTCGTGCAGCAGGGTGAAGTCGTGCACCAGCTCGACCGCCACGGCGCCGGGCACCGCGGCCGACGGGCTCCCTCCGACGGCCACCGCCGACAGCAGGGTGAGTGCGGGGCGCACCGCCTTGCCGCCGCCGGACGCGGTCGCGCACGGTGCGCCGTCGGCGTCGCACCAGCCGCGGTGGTACCGGGCCACCAGGCTCTCCGCGGCCGGCAGCGACTCGACCGCGGCCCGCAGGGCGGGCGAGAGCACGTCGTCGACCCAGTCCAGACGCGGAAAGGCAGCTACCGGGGGCGAGTCGGTGATCTGCGACACGTACTACTCCTCACGATGGCAGGAAATGACGGCGGGAAACGACGGCCGGACACCACGGCCGGACACGATGACGGGTACGGGAACGGACGGCGCTCGCGCCGCGCCCGCCGCACCGCCAGTCAATCGGCTGCCGCACCGCGCGGTGACGCCGCGGCGCACCACCCGGCGAAAGATCACCGAAGCAGCCCAGCTCCGTGCGCACCCACCCGGCCGACGATCGCGCCGACCGCGCGTCACGGCCGCCACCGACCGTGGTACGCCGTCCGCCCCGCCGCGGGATGCGGCGGGGCGGACGGCTGCGGACGGTCCGTCAGCACGGCGTGGCTGCCATCAACTTCTCGAACGAAGCCATGCAGTCCGGGCAGTGACGTGCCCGTTCGCCGTCGGATGCCTCGATACGTTCGCGGAGTCGCTGTCCGCACAGGGTGGCCGCGGCCTGTTTGGCCATCACGTGCCACACCAACGCTCCGCCCACCTTCTCCGGGCCCACGCACATTTCGTACATGATCGGCCTCCCAGCCTGGACGCCGCTGACACTCTCCAGGAGACACCGGATCGGTCGTCACCAGTACTGTGCAGGGGCCATTCGGGTGACGGCCGGTTCGGCCCTCCGAGGTGGTGACGCACCCGGACGGATAGAAACGATCAGCCAATCGGCCCTACCCGACTGGGCGCGTGACGTGGCGTCGACGCAGGCTGCCGGGGTGGGCTGTCGGCTGCTCCGGGCGGATGGCACGCGGACCGGACCGAGCGCGCCGGTCCCGGCGGCGGAACGCCGCGCCAGGGGTCGGGGGGTCGCCTCCTGGCTCACCACGACCGATCACAAAACGGATCGGCCACCTCTGCCTCATCACGCCGTTCGGCCGGCGTGTCGGCGGCTGGAGTCAGCCACGTCCTGTCCCCCGCCGCCGCACAACTTCCGCGAACTGCCGGGGGTGTGCTTCGCCGCGGGCGGTGGTGTGCGTGCATGGCCGGTGAGTGCCCCGGGCCGCCGCGCGGTCACCTGCGCCTGTGCGGCGGCCGGGCATGCCCGGCCGCCGCGGCCGTTCAGTACAGCTTGCCGACGGCCGTGACCGTGGTGGCCTTGAAGTCGGCCACCTGCGCGTGCGCGAAGGTGCCCATCTGCCCCCACTGCACGACCGTCACGGCCCTGCCGTCCCTGCCCACGGAGAACAGGCCGATGTCGGAGGCGCCCCACTCCGCGACCGTGTGGACGCCGTAGACGTGGGCGCCCTCCTCCACGTCGAGACGGCCGTAGTACTTCTGCGTGGCCGTGATGTCGGGGTACTGCTCCATCACCTTCCGCGCGCAGTCGGCGAGGTTCTCGCGCAGCAGGGCGGCGAACTGCCTGGCGCGCTGGGTGCTGCGCTCGACGACCGTGACCTGGAGGGCGCCGGTGTCGTACTCGGTCCAGTACCGGCGGTGGGACGCGGTGGACGGCAGGGCCTCGCCCGCGCACATCGGCAGCGGGTCCGGCTGGCCGGCGGTGACCGCTGCGGCGTACCAGTCGGAGGTGGGGTGCGGCGGCAGTTCGGCCGGCTCCAGGAAGGCGGGCGGGCCGGACTCGGGCGGCGTCGCGGTCGCCGGGACGGCGGCCACGGTGACCGCGGCACCGGCCGCCAGCGCGGTCACGGCGGCGCGGAAACCTCGGGATCGTACGTACATCTTTCCCCCATGGCGGTCGGTCGGTGTCGGTGTCGGTTTCGGTCAGGCTTTTCCTGTACGACACGACACGACCGCCATGGGTTGCCCTCGTCAGCCGGCCGCGTTGTCGGTGCGCATCCTCACCTGCTCCTCCAGACGCCGCAGGCTGCTGTCGAGGGCGTCGGCCACCGCGGACTGCCCGGGGTCGTGGCCCTCGTCGAAGAACGACAGGTGCACCGTCACCTCACTGGCCCCGCTGTCGAGTCCGGCGACCTGCAGCCAGCCGGCGTAGCTGCCCTGGTCGCGGGTTCCCCATTCGAGGCGCATCTGCTCGGGCCGGGCGCTCAGCAGTGCGGAGGTGTCCTGGTCGGTGCGGTCCTCGTGCACGGTGACGGCGGGCGGGTCCTCGGGCTCCACGTGCAGGTCCCGGGGCAGCCAGGTGTCGAGCTGCCCGACGTTCGCGGCCTGGTCGAAGACCTGCTCGGGGTGGGCGGGCATGGTGCGGGAACGCTCGTACTCGGTCATGTGGCACCACTCCTGTGCACTCGGTGGCGTACGACCTGACGCGTGCCCTGTCTGCCCGGACCGAAGCGCTTCGCGGGTGATCCGCTCGACGGGCGGGGCGGGACACGCGGTGCCAGACTGCTGCGCAGTGCGCCCCGTCACGACGGGTTTCTCGACGAGGGGAGACGAGGTGTCGACGTCGCAGGCGAGCGGAGCGCTGCTGCTGGAGTTCCTCGCCGATCCGGCCCATCTGACGCTGGACCTGGCCACCGCCGTGGTCCGGTGCAGCAAGGCGCTGGATCTCCAGCACGCGGTGGTCTACCTCGTCGACCTGCAGCAACGGCATCTCGTACCGCAGACCGACGTGGGATCGGCCATTGCCGTGGACGGTTCCCTCGCGGGCTGGTCCTACCGGACGCAGGCGCTGCGCGTGGAGGAGTCCGACACCGGCGGCGTCACGGCGTGGCTGCCCCTGCTGGACGGTGCCGAGCGGCTCGGGGTACTGGCGGTGCACTCGTCGGCACTCACCTCGGCCACGCTGACCCGGGGGCGGGCGCTGGCGTCGCTGCTGGCCATGATGATCACCTCGAAGCGGGCCTTCGAGGACTCCTTCGTCCGGCACACCCGTACCGAGCCGATGCGCCTGCCCTCCGAGATGCTGCGCGCGCTGCTGCCGCCGCGCACCATCGGCAACTCCCACGTGGTGTCGACGGCCGTGCTGGAGCCGGCCTACGAGCTGGGCGGCGACGCCTTCGACCACTCGCTCACCCGGACGACGTTGCACGTCTCGGTCATCGACTCCATGGGCCATGACCTCGCCTCCGGGCTGACCAGCGCGGTGGCGCTGGCCGCCTGCCGCAACGCCCGGCGCAACGGGGCCGACCTGCCCGCGCTCGTGGCGTGCGTGGACGACGCGCTGGCCCGCTGGCTGCCGGAGCAGTACTGCACCGCCGTCCTGGCCCAGCTCGAGTTCGAGACCGGTCTGCTGCGCTGGAGCAACTGCGGCCACCCCGCGCCGCTGCTCATCCGGGGTGAGCAGTTGATCGTCGACGCCCTGGAGCGGGACGCCGACCCTCCGATGGGCGTGCCGACCCGCCTCTCCCCCGACCCGCGCCGCACGCACGAGATGAGACTGGAGCCCGGTGACCGGGTGCTGATGTACACCGACGGGGTCACCGAGGCGCGCACCCGCGAGGAGAAGCTGTTCGGGCTCGAACGGTTCGCGGACTACGTCATCCGGGCCACGGCCGGCGGCGAGCTGGCCCCGGAGACGCTGCGGCGCCTGATCCACTCGATTCTGGACTCGCAGGCCGGCGGGCAGCTCCGGGACGACGCGACCATCCTGATGTTCGAATGGCGGCCGCCGGTCTGCTGACGCCGCGGCGCCGCGCCGGCCGCGTCAGATCCGGTGTCCCCGCGCACGCAGCCACTCGTGCACGGTGTCCTTGTCGGACGGGGTGATGCGCACGGGTCCCTCCACGTAGGGACCCTCGTCCTCGGTGAAACCGGTGTCCGTGACCCTCGCGGTGACCCAGGTGGCCAGGTCCTGGGCGTCCGGTTCGGACAGGGCGCCCCGTTGCCAGCCGGTGCGGGCCTGCCGGGCGGCGGCGCGGTCGTGCTGTTCGGTCTCCGCCAGCCAGGCCGCCACAAGCCGTGCCACGGTCTCGGTCCGGTGGTCCTCGGGCCCGGTGCTCCGCCGCGCCTGCTTGTCGTTCATACCGCCCGGGTGCCCGCGATCCCCGGGAAGCCTCACCTCCGAGACGGCCTCGTCGTGTCGGCGGTACCGCGCCGGGTACCCGGAAAGCGAGGGGAGGGCCGGCCGGGTCCGCCCCGGCAGGCGACGGTCCGGAAAGGGGACAGCAATGACGCAGCCCGCCGACGACCACGCTCTCGACCAGCGCGCCGGCGTTTCCGAGCTCCGTCCGGCAGCGGGGGACTCCCGACTCGTGCCCCGGAACGACGCACGCCACGAGGATCTCCCGCTCGACCGCAACCAGGCGATCCTGCAGGCGGCCAAGCAGGTGGGCTCGATCCTGAAGAAGAAGGAGCACCCGTTCGCGCTGGCCGGCAGCGTGGCCGTGTACGCGCACGGCGGCACCCAGAACCTCCAGCACGACGTCGACTTCTGCATCCGGCCCGGCGACGCGGAGGCCGTCGCCGCGACGCTGCGGGAAGCGGGCCTGGCGGTGTACACACCGCCCGAGGACTGGCTGCTGAAGGCGAACTGCCTGGGGCAGCAGGTCGACCTCATCTTCGAGCTGGCGCACGAGCCGGTGACGGCCGAGTTGCTGGCGCGGGCCCAGGAACTCTCGGTGGACTCGGTACTCATGCCGGTCCTGTCGCCGACCGATCTGCTGCGCGGTCTGCTGACGGCCTTCTCGGAGCACCACTGCGACTTCGGTGCGGTGCTGCCGATCGCCCGCACGCTGCGCGAGAAGATCGACTGGGACGAGCTGCGCCGCGACTGCGGGCAGGCCCCGATGCCCGCCGCCTTCTTCTTCATCCTCGAACGGCTGGAGATCATCTCCCCGGCCGGTTCCCCGGCCGGTACCCCGAAGGAGGAGCAGCGATGAGCGACCCCGTCGCACACCAGGGCCCCGCGGCGAGCGACACCGCGGCCGGGAACGTCGAGTACCGCGTGGCCCACCTGCACGACCGGCTCGCCGCGGAAGAGCTCGGCGAGCTGGGTGTACGGGCCGAGATCCGGGCCGGCGCGATCGTGATCACCGGGACGGTGCCCTCCGCGCAGTGCCGCGAGACGCTGCTGCGGGTCGCCCACGAGGAGCTGGCCGGGCTCACCGTGCACACCGACGTCGTGGTGGCGGAGACGACCGGCCCCGACCACGCGGAGGAGCTGTGATGATCCGCGTCGCCGCCGTCGGAGACATCCACATGGGGCCGGAGAGCCAGGGACTGCTGCGCCCCGCCTTCGAGACCCTGCCCGACTGTGCCGACCTGCTGCTGCTCGCCGGGGACCTCACCCGGCACGGCACACCGGAGGAGGCGCGCGTGGTGGCACAGGAGGTACGCGACCTGCCGGTGCCGGTGGTGGCCGTCCTCGGCAACCACGACCACCACGACGAACAGCCCGAGAAGGTCACCGCCCTGCTCCAGGACGCCGGCGTGCGAGTCCTGGAGGGCGAGGGGACGGTCGTGGACTGCGCCGGGACCCGGGTGGGGATCGCCGGGACCAAGGGGTTCGGCGGCGGGTTCGTCGGGCGCAGCGCGGGAGAGTTCGGCGAGCCGGTCATGAAGGAGTTCGTCCGCACCACCCGCCGCTCGGCGGACAGCCTGCACGCCGCGCTGAAGGAACTGGACGAGGAGGGCTGCGCGGCCCGGGTGGCCCTGACCCACTTCTCCCCCGTCGCCGACACGCTCGCCGGTGAGCCGCTGGAGATCCACCCGTTCCTCGGCAGCTATCTGCTGGCCGAGGCGATCGACACGGCCGGCGCGGACCTCGCCGTCCACGGCCACGCCCACCTGGGCTCGGAACACGGGATGACGGCGGGCGGGGTGCGGGTGCGCAACGTGGCCCAGCCCGTCATCCGCCGGGCCTTCAACGTCTACCGGCTGGGCACCTCCTGACCCGCCCGGTGCGTCAGGTCCGGTCGCCGTCCTCCGTCGTACGGCCGAGGCAGGTGACGTCCGCGGGATCGAGGCCCGCCGCCTCGATCTCGTGGAAGCCCATACGGTCGTAGAAGGCCCTGGCCGGCGTGTTGGCCGTGGCCATGACCAGGTGGACGGCCGGTACGCCGCGCTCCCGCAGTGCCCGCCAGAACGTGCGCATCAGCGTGCGGCCGTGCCCTCGGCCCTGCCAGTCGGGCAGCAGGTCGATGTGCAGATGGGCCGGATACGCGGCCAGTTCGGGGACGATCATCCGTTCCGGGTCGTGCAGCAGCCCGGCCATGACCTCGTCCGGGGTGCCCGGCGGCCCCTCGGGTGCGGGGTAGCGGTCCGCGACCCGCGGCAGCCACTTGGCACGGAACTCCTCCGCGAAACGCCGCGTGTCCGCCGTGCCGAGGATGTAGCCGACCGCCCGGCCCTGACCGTCGTCCAGCACGAAGGCCAGGCCGGGGTCCAGGTGGACGTAAGGGGCGGCGAAGATGGCCGGCAGGACGGCGGGGTCGGCGTACACGGGCCGGCTGTCCCGGCCGTTGTGCGCGGTGCGGACGCAGATGTCGTCGAGGGCCGGAGCGTCGGCGGAGCGGTACGGGCGTACGGCGGCAGTCGAGGTCACCGCAGCATCCTGCCTGTCTGGGAGCGCTCCCACAAGTAGTTCGCTTCGACCGGAGGCACTCGGGTACCCGGCGGCCCGGCAGTGTGCAGGAAGTTGGCGGGAGGCCGGCGATGGAGGATGCTACGGACCGGATCGCGCAGCCGTGGGGCGGCAGAGTGCCCTACGGACGGCACGAGACCTGGCCGGCCCGGGTGGACACGTTCCTCGCGGACGGGGTGGAGCCCGAGGCGGTGCAGCGGTGGGTGCAGTCGGCGTCGATCCTGCACTCCGACGGCGACGCCATGGACATCGCGGTGACCGACGGCCGGATGGTGGGCGTACGCGGCCGGGACGTGGACCGGGTCAACCGGGGCCGGCTCGGCCCCAAGGACCTGTTCGGGTGGCAGGCGAACGCCTCCCGGGACCGGCTGACCCGGCCGCTGGTGCGGCGCGACGGGCGGCTGGTGGAGACGGACTGGGACACCGCGATGGATGTGGTGGCCGCCCGCTCGCGCGAGCTGCTGGACCGGCGGGGCCCGGGCTCGATCGGCTTCTACACCTCCGGCCAGCTCTTCCTCGAGGAGTACTACACCCTCGCGGTCCTCGCCCGGGCCGGTATCGGCACCAACCACCTCGACGGCAACACCCGGCTGTGCACGGCCACGGCCGCGGAGGCGCTGAAGGAGACGTTCGGCTGCGACGGTCAGCCCGGCAGCTACGACGACTTCGACCACGCCGACGTGATCGCGCTGTTCGGCCACAACATCGCCGAGACCCAGCCCGTGCAG
The DNA here is from genome assembly GCF_002005225.1 of Streptomyces pactum. Taxonomy (NCBI): domain Bacteria; kingdom Bacillati; phylum Actinomycetota; class Actinomycetes; order Kitasatosporales; family Streptomycetaceae; genus Streptomyces; species Streptomyces pactum. The sequence goes on along the minus strand of NZ_CP019724.1, from coordinate 7,788,272 downwards.
TGGATGCGGCTGCTGGACCGGATGGAGGGGGCCGATCCGCCGCGCCTGCTGTGCGTCGACCCCCGTCCCACCCGGGTGGCCCAGCACGCCGCCGTGCACCTCGCGCCCCGCGGCGGTACCAACGTGGCCCTGCTCAACGCGCTGCTGCACGAGACGATCCGGCACGACCGGATCGACCGCGACTTCGTCGACGCGCACACCGTCGGCTTCGAGGAGCTGGCCGAGCGCGTCGCCGACTGCACGCCCAAGTGGGCCGCGGACATCTGCGACGTCCCCGCCGCCCGCATCGAGGAGGCGGCCGAACTCGTCGGCACCACCGACGCGTTGGTCTCCACGGTCCTCCAGGGCGTATACCAGTCCCACCAGGCCACGGCCGCCGCGGTGCAGATCAACAACCTGCACCTGATCCGGGGCATGCTGGGCCGCCCGGGTGCCGGCCTGCTCCAGATGAACGGCCAGCCCACCGCGCAGAACACCCGCGAGTGCGGCGCCAACGGCGACCTCCCGGGCTTTCGCAACTGGCAGAACGACACCCATGTCGCCGACCTCGCCAAAGTGTGGAACGTCGAGCCGGAGACCATCCCGCACTTCGCGCCCCCGACGCACGCGATGCAGATGTACCGGTACGCCGAGCAGGGCTCCATCCGGATGCTGTGGATCAGCGGCACCAACCCGGCCGTCTCGCTGCCGGAGCTCTCCCGGATCCGCTCGATCCTGACGCAGGAGCGGTTGTTCACGGTCGTGCAGGACCTGTTCCTCACCGAGACGGCGCAACTGGCGGACGTGGTGCTGCCCGCCGCGACCTGGGGCGAGAAGACCGGCGCGCTCACCAACGCGGACCGCACGGTGCACCTTTCGGAGAAGGCGGTCGAACCGCCCGGCGAGGCCAGGCCCGACCTGGACATCTTCCTGGACTACGCGCGGCGCATGGACTTCCGGGACAAGGACGGCGGCCCGCTGATCACCTGGGACGACCCCGAGTCCGCGTTCGAGGCGTGGAAGCGGTGCAGCGCGGGCCGCCCCTGCGACTACACCGGCCTGTCCTACGCCAAACTGCGCGACACCAGCGGTATCCAGTGGCCCTGCGACGAGGAGTCGCCCGAGGGCACGGCGCGCCTCTACACCGACGGCATCGACTGGGCCCACCCGGACCTGTGCGAGAGCTACGGCAAGGACCTGGAGACCGGGGCGTCGCAAGAGGTCGTGGAGTACCGCTCCCTCAACCCGGACGGCAAGGCGGTGCTGAAGGCCGCCGCCTACCGGCCGCCGCACGAGGAGCCGGACGAGGAGTACCCGTTCCAGCTCACCACGGGCCGGACGATCTACCAGTTCCACACCCGCACGAAGACCGGGCGGGCGCCCCAGCTCGACGCCGCCGCCCCGGACGTGTGGGTGGAGATCTCCACCGCCGACGCGGACCGGCTCGGCCTCGGTGAGGGCGACCTCGTCGACGTGACCAGCAGGCGCGGTGCACTGCGGGGGCGGCTGCGGCCGACCGGCATCCGGCCGGGGCTGCTGTTCGTACCGTTCCACTACGGCTACTGGGACACCGACGACGGGTCGGGTCCGGGCCCGGACACGCCCGGGCGGGCGGCGAACGAGGCGACCATCACCGACTGGGACCCGGCCTCCAAGCAGCCGCTGTTCAAGACGGCCACGGCCGCCCTCACCCTCGTAGAGCGCGGCGACGGCCGGCCGTCCCCGGCACCGACCACCACCGCCTCGGCCCCCGCCACCGCAGGCGTCGCGCGGCCCACCGCGGGCGGACCGGCGGCGCACACGGCACAGACGCCGGCGGAGTTCCCGCACGGCCGCGAGGAGGGCGCCCAGTGAACGGCATCACCCTGACCCTGCGCACGCTGCACCGCGGCGAACGGCACCTGGCGCACGACCTGGTGACCGTCGCCGAGCGGCACCGCACCGAGCACGAGGTCCACCACGTCGCCACGGACCTCGCCGTCTGGTCCCGCGAACACGTCCGGCGGCTGGCGGAGGCCGCCGCGGGCCACGACGTGAAGCTGGGCGACCCGCCGGACCACTCCCCGGACGGCGTCTTCGCGACGCTGCGGAAGAAGGCGTCGGAGGCGGTGGTGCACCGTCCCGAGCCGGGTCTGCTGCTCCTGCGCGACCTTCGGGAGCTGCACGTCGCCGCCGCGGAGAACTCGCTGCACTGGGAGATGCTCGCCCAGGCCGCCCAGGCGTCGAGGGACAGCGGACTGCTGGAGCTCGCCTCCTCCTGTCACCCGCAGACGCTGCGCCAGATGCGCTGGACCAACACCATGATCAAGAACCTGTCTCCACAGCTCCTGAACAGCCTGTGACCTGCGCACCGTCCGCACGGCGCGGTGCCGATGAGCGCCGCTACCACGCCGGCCGCCGAATGGCGCCGCCCGGTCCGGGCACCTGATGATCGCAGTAGGCACCACACGCTTGGCAGTCACCGGTACCCATGGAAAGAAGCGAGAGAGCGTCATGAGTCTTTTGCGTATGGTCGGCCGCCCCATGCTCGCCTCGATGTTCGTCGCGGGCGGTATCCACTCCATGCGCCGGCCCGCGGACGTGGCCCCGGCGGCGGAACCGATCGTCCGACCGGTGGCCGACCGCGTGGCGGCGCTGCCGGACGACACCGAACAACTCGTACGGCTCAACGGCGCCGTCCACGTGGTGGGCGGGGTCCTGCTCGGGCTGGGCCGCTGCCCCCGGCTGGCCGCGCTGGCCCTCGCGGCGGCGCTGGTCCCCACCACCCTGGCGGCGCACCGCTACTGGGAGGCGGAGGACCCCTCCGACCGCGCCCAGCAGCGCATCCACTTCCTGAAGAACCTGTCCATGATGGGCGGCCTGCTCATCGCGGCCGACGACACCGGCAGTGCTCCCTCGCTGCTGTGGCGCGGCCGCCATACGGCCCGAGGCCTGCGGCACGACGCCCACTTGGTGCACCGCTCGGTGCGGGCCACGGCACGTCCCGCGGCGACGGCGGGCGGCATCCGGGCCAAGCTGGGCAACTGAACGGGGCATTGGCCCACGGAGTGTGGGGGACCCGACGCTCGTGGCGGGGAGGTCCCGTAACCGCCACGACATCGCTGGAGGTGAAACATGGGACACGGAGGAAACGTCATCGACGAGCTGACGACCGATCACCGTGAGGTCGAGGAGCTCTTCGGCAAGATCGAGGCACTGCCGTCCGGTCACAAGGACCGCAAGCTGTACGCCGATCAGGCCACCATCGAGCTGATCCGGCATTCGGTGGCGGAGGAGGCGTATCTCTACCCGGCCGTCCGTGAGCACGTGGCGAACGGGGACGCCCTCGCGGACAAGGAGCTCGAGGACCACGCCGAGGCCGAGCAGATCATGAAGGACCTGGAGGGCTGCGCGTCGGACGACGCCGAGTTCGACCGGTTGATCGGCAAGCTGATGAGCGAGATCCGTGAGCACGTCGCCGACGAGGAGGGCAACCTCTTCCCGAGGCTCCGCGAGGCGTGCCCCGCGGACGCCCTGGACCAGTTGGGCGACAAGGTCCGGCAGGCGAAGAAGACGGCGCCGACGCGTCCGCACCCGTCCGCGCCGGACAAGCCGCCGATGAACAAGCTCCTCGCGCCCGGTGCCGGAATGGTCGACCGGGTGCGGGACGCGATGTCGGGGCGGGGCAAGGCCGGCTGAGCCCGCCCGTTCCGCGCCGCGTGCGTGGGGCCCGTCCGTCGTGAGGGCGACGGGCCCCGCGCACGGACAGGTGGTGCAGCGCGTGCCTTCACGTGCGCCAGGTGAGGACCGGGTACGGAGTGTCCTCACTCACCCGCACCAGGTGCGGAGGGTCCTCACCCGCACCAGGTGCGGAGGGTCCTCACGTGCGTACGCCGGGTGCGATGCGGGGGTGTTCTCACACCCGCCACTCCCCCGCCCGCCCGGTCGTCGCCGTCGGGATCGGATCGGGTCGGTCACGGAGGGAGGCGACGGTGCGTTCCAGGCCGTCCTGCCAGGTCACGCTCGGCAGCCAGCCGAAGATCTCACGGGCGAAGCCGGTGACCGGCCGGGGCTCGGCGGGCCGGTCCTGCGCACCGTCGACGAAGGCCAGCGGCGAGTCGGAGCCGGTCAGGTCGATCACCCGGCGGGCGATCTGCGCGGCGGTGGGCTCCTCGTCGCCGCCGATGTCCACGGGCCGCACCGAGCGGCCGGCCGCGACCAGCAGCACGCCGTCGACCATGTCGTCGACGTAGCACAGGGAGTGCGTCCGGCTGCCGTCCCCGGTGACGGTGACCGGCCGGCCGGCGAGTGCCTGCTCGAGGAAGCGGGCCGGGGCTTGTCCGGTGTCCGTGCGCATACCGGGTCCGTAGGCGGTGAACAGCCGGACGATGCCGGCGTTCGAGCCGTGGGTGCCCGCGTGTGCGGCGACCAGGGCCTCCGAGAACCGGACGGCCTCGGCGCAGGCACCGTGCGGACCGACCGGGTCCGTGTCGGACGGCACGTCGGGAAGGGCCGGCGGCGAGGAGGCGAGCAGGAACCGGGCGCCGTCCCGGTCGGCGACGGCCAGCGCGGCGCGGGTGCCGAGGCTGCCGGCCTCCAGGATCTCCACGGGCCGGTCCGGCCAGGCGGCCGGAAACGCGGCGCCCGCCAGGTGCAGGACCAGGTCGTAGGGGCCGGTGAGCGCGTCCGGACAGCCGGGTTCGGAGATGTCCCGTTCCAGGAAGCGGAAACCCGGCCGGCCGGCCAGGTGGGCCACCTTCTCCGCCCGCCCCGTGGAGAGGTTGTCCAGGCAGTCGACTTCGACTCCTGAATCGAGCAGGCGGGTGCACAGATGGGAACCGAGGAACCCCGCACCGCCGGTCACCAGGGCACGGCCCCAGGGCGGGCGGGCCTCCGCCCGCGGGCCGAACGCCGCCATCGGCATCATGAGGACGACCTCTCTTCCTCCGCGAAGCGCTGACGAGCGTGCCCCGGGTGCCCCGCCGAGTCGCTTTCATACCCTGACCTCTGCCGCGGCCCTCCCGTGCCGGTGCGCGTCACCAGGTGGGCGCCCGGGCCCCTGTGGTCGCCGTCACGGCCGCCGGCCCGGCACGCGTGGCACCGGCCGGCGCTGTGATCAAGCCCACTCGACTCGCCAAGTCCAGCGCGACCGCAGGGGTTTGGCCCAGGAGGCCCGGCTCGCCGAGGGGCGTCGGCGATGACTCGCCGGTCCCTTCTGCCACGATGGTCGGCGCCGTCATCCGGCTCAGTGGAGTGGCCGCGCAACGCAGCCGGCCTTCTCGCTCCCGTCCCCTTCCCTTCCGGGTCTCACGACTCGTCTTCGAGTGGCGCACTGTGTCTTCTTCCCCTGCCCCCGCCCCGCCGTCCCCCGCCTCGGCACCCGCCGAGTCCGCGTCCCGTTCGCCGTGGCGGTCGCTGAGATACCGCAGCATGCGCTGGTGGTCGGTCGCAAACTTCGTGTCGAACGCCGGCACGTGGATGCAGCTCACGGTGCAGAACCTGCTGGTCCTGCAGATCACCGGGTCCGCCGCCGCGACAGGTCTGTCGATGTCCGTCCAGGCCGCGCCCGCGCTGCTGATCAGCGTGTTCGGCGGTGCGGCCGTCGACCGCTGGCCGCGGAAGCTGACCGCCGCGGTCAGCCAGGCCCTCCTCGGCGCGGTCGCCTTCGTGACGGCGCTGATGGTGGCGCTGGACCGGCTCGACGTGACCTCCCTGATGGTGCTGGCCGCCGTCACCGGTGTCATCGCCACCGTCGACGGCCCGGCGTGTTCGCTGCTGGGCAACGACCTCGTACCGCCTCAGGACGTGCCCTCCGCGATCGGAGTGGGCGCGCTGGTCCACCAGGCGGGGCGGCTCACGGGCGCCGCCCTGGCCGGGGTGACGGTCGGCTTCCTGGGCACGGCCGCCGCCTACACCGCCAACGGGCTGTCGTTCCTGTTCGTGGCCTCGGTCATCCCCTTCCTGCGTCCGGCGCGCGGGGCGGTCGCGTACGTCCCGACCGCGAAGCGCCACGGTGCGGCGGACGCCATGACGGTGCGGGAGGGACTGGCCTTCTTCGCGCGCCGTCCCCGGCTGCTGGCGCTGGCCGGTGTCACCGGGGTCAGCGCGGTCTTCGGGCGCAACTACCAGCTCACGCTGGCCGTGCTCGTCACCGGACCGCTCGCGGGCGGCGCCGGGTCGTTCGGCACGGTCTCCACGGTGCTGGCGGCCGGCGGCATCGTCGGCGCGGTCCTGGGCGCCCGGCTGCGCCGCCCCTCCGTACGGATCGTGGGTGCGCTGGCGGCGGCGGGCGGACTGCTGCAGGTGGTGGCCGGACTGTCGCCGTCGCTGGCCGTGCTGCTGGTGATGGTGCTGCCGATGGCCGTGGTGGAGTCCGTCTCCGACACCGCGGGCACGGCGGTGCTCCAGACCGACCCGCCCGCGCACCTGCGGGGCCGGGTGCTCGGGGTGTGGGGCAGCATCGGCACGGTGTGGAGCCTCGGCGGTCCGCCGGCGCTCGGCCTGCTGATGGAGCTGGCCGGGGCGCGGGGCGCGCTCGTCGCGGGCGGCCTGATCATCGCGGGCAGTATCGGTGCGGGGCATCTCCTGCGGCAGCGCCGGGTCACGGCGCCGGTGGCGGTACGGGCCGGGGACGTGGATGTGCCCGGGCAGGCGGCGCTGGGGACGGCCGCCTGATCGGGGTCACAGGCCGCCGCGGGCGCCCCACCCGGGCCGGCGCGGATCAGGCGACGAGCGCCTGGCCGGGGTTCATGCGGTCGACGAGCTGGGCGTGGTGCAGTGCGGCGACGGGCGCGGCGAGGTCGGGGTGGCGCAGGAGGGCCGCTGCCCGCCGGTCCTGCTCGTCGGGCGCCAGCAGGCGGCGGAACTCGACCGGCGTTCCCTCCGACGTACCCGCCGCGGCATCGCCGTCGGCCAGCGCTGCCACGGCCAGGGCGGCGAGTTCCGGGTCGGTCAGCAGACAGGCCGCCCAACTGGCGACGACCTCGTCCACCCAGGTCCGCCAGGCGTCCCCGTCCGGATCGGCGGGCGCCGTACCGTCCGCGCCGGTGATCCAGTCGAGCCGGGCGGAGCCTCCCGGGCCCGCCACGCCCAGCAGCGCGACGTCCATCGGGGTCGGATACCGCAGCCGGGCCGCGACCGTCACGGCCTGCCGCGCCTGCACCTCGCACAGGGCGCAGGCCAGCGCACCGCCGGACGCCGGATAGGCGCCGGTCAGCCACTGGGTGGTCGCCGCGATGACGGGAGAGAGATCTGCCTGCACTGCCGGGCCGTCCGAACTGCTCGTCGTGGGACTGTGCGTCTGGTCGTCGTGGAGGACACGGGGTCCGCGAAGACCGTAGCCCGGGACCCCCGGCGCGGAACATGGCCCGGCTCTCGCCGGCGACGTGGCCTCGGACACATCTCCGGTCGGCCGAAGGGCCCGAACGCGGACGGCCGCACCCGACGGCACACACCGTCACACGACGTGGAACCCGCCCCTACCCGGGGGCGACGGGCGGCCTTCGTCGGTCACCGGTGGCCGCCCGGTTCACCGGCGCGGAGAAGAAATCCTCGGTAGGACCGTCGTCCCCCAGGCCGTCCCCTCGTCCTGCTGCCGGAAATCCGGGCTCCCGCGTCCGGGGCTCCTACCTCCGGGCTCCTACGTTCTGGCCCGCACTATCGGGGCTCCCCGTCCTGGCCCCCGCCGCCTGCCCCCCCGGCCTGCCCCCGCGCCCGGCGACGGCGTCCGGTCCCGGGCGTGCGCTCACTCGGCCGCCACGACGATGCAGCGCCGCAGCTCCTCGACCGCCTCCGGGTCGCCCTCGATGGTGACCCCGGTGTCCCCGTCGGCGCTCTCCCGGTTCCACAGCCGGCGCAGCACGGCCTCCGGTGTGCCGCTGAACGTCACGTCGGCCGTGCCGTCGCCTGCGCCGTCCGTCACGGCGAACCGCCCCGGGCCGGTCCGCACCCGCCACGCGGCGTCACCGGCCCGTACCAGGTACGTGTGTCCCGGCGTACCGGCCAGGATGTCGGTGAAGTACTCGCCCCATTCGGCGACGGAGTGGGCGGCGAAGACCTTGAGCAGTTCGTCGATCCCGTCCACCGCGAGATCCGCCGGGACGGGGGCGACAGGCTGCCCGGTCGCGAGTTCGGCGTCGATGCGGTGGACGACGGTCTCCTGGGCCATCCGCCGGATCCAGAAGCCGACGCTCTGGTCGGGGCCGTACCAGGTGGCGGCCGGGTCCTCGGGGCCGCGGGTGGCGAACTCGGCGCGCAGCGCGGTGTACCCGCGGTCCAGCAGTGCCGTCGGCTCCTCCGCCGCGAATTCCTTCGGCGGCCACGGCTCGGGCTCGGCGCCGTCGCGCATGGCGGCGGTCTTGTGCAGGTAGACCTCGCCGACGTGGCGGGTCAGGTCGGCGACGGTCCAGCCGGGGCAGGAGGGGACCGGGGCGCCGGCGTCGGTCCCGACGACGGCCCGCAGCCGGTCGTAGTCGGCCGCGAGGCAGTCGAGGAAACGGGAGAACTCCATGCCGCAGAGCCAAGCACACGCTCAGGTACGGGGCACGGCGTTTTACCGGCCGGTGGGGGCGGACCCGTGCTCACCAGGCCCCGCTGGGGAGCACGGGCCGCCGGACGGCCTCGGCGGCGTCCCGCAGATGGAGGGCGACGGTGATCAGGGCGCGCAGGGCGGAGGGGCGCAGGCTCTGGGCGCTCTCGGCGGCGAGCACCAGCAGGCAGCCCGCGGCCTGCTCGACGACCGGGACCGAGAAGGCGCGGTCGCCGCCGCCGGCCCCGCGGAACGCGCGCCAGGGGGTCGCGGCGCCGTCGATGGCCTTCTGGACCGCCTGCTCGAGATGCCGGGCGGCCTGTTCGCACACGGGGGCGGGCAGGGTGATGGTGCGATGGAACGCTGAACTGGTCATAGTCCCACTGCTCCCCCGCGCCCGGGATGTTCGATCGGCCTGCCGGGCGTTTTTCACCGGGTCGGCCGCAGTCCGGTCCTAACCTGGTGGTCGTGTCCGCCCTCTCCTCGCCCTCGGCCGCCGCGGCCCGGTTCACCGGCCGGCCGGTGACCGGTGCGCGTCCGCTGACCGGGTCGCTCACCGAGGTCACCCTCGACGACGGACGCGCGGTGGTGGTCAAACGCGGCGACGGCGCCGGGGCGGCGCGGGCCGAGGCCGCCGGGCTGCGCTGGCTGGCGGAGTCCGGCACGGTAGGGATCCCGGCGGTGCACGGCGACGACGAGCACTGGCTGGTGACCGACCGCGTGGCACAGGGAAGGGCGAGTGCCCGGGCGGCGGTCCGGTTCGGCCGGGACCTGGCCGCGCTGCACGCCGCCGGGGCGCCGGCGTTCGGTGCCGCGCCGCCCGGCGGGCCCGGGAACGCCTGGATCGGGCTCGCCCCCATGCGCAACGTCACCGGAACCGACTGGCCGAGCTGGTACGCCGAGCACCGGGTGCTGCCGTATCTGCGCCGCGCGGTCGACGCGGGCACCGTCGGGCCGGCGGAGGCGGCCGACGTCGAGCGGGTCTGCGAACGGCTGCCCGATCTGGCGGGGCCCGCACAACCGCCCGCGCGGCTGCACGGCGACCTGTGGAGCGGCAACGTGCTGTGGGGCGCCGACGGGCGTGTCCACCTGATCGACCCGGCCGCGCACGGCGGGCACCGGGAGACCGACCTGGCGATGCTCCGTCTCTTCGGCTGCCCGCACCTGGACCGGATCCTGGACGGCTACCGGGACACCGCGCCGCTCGCCGACGACTGGGCCGACCGCGTCGGCGTGCACCAGCTCTTCCCGCTGCTGGTGCACGCCGTGCTGTTCGGGCGCGGCTACGCCGAGCAGGCCCTCACGGCGGCCCGGGCGGCGCTGCGGCGCGCGGGGTGAGCGTCAGCGCGTCACGACGTGCCGCTCGTTCGGGACGCAGTGGGTCATCGTCAGGCCCGCCACGTCGCGCGGCGGGTTCTTGCCGAGGTTGGCCAGCCGCTCGCGGTCCTCGTCGGTGAGGGTCTGACTGGCCAGCGGCTCCAGGTGCGAGACGTCCTGCGGGCTGATGCCGATGCCCTCGCCGACCCGCAGGCCGAGGTCGTTCTCGACCAGCAGGAAGTGCCACACCATGCGCTCCTGCACCGGCCGGTCGCACTGGGAGAGCAGGTTGACGAAGTTCGCCACCAGGTCGTCGCGCTCCCACTCCTCCAGCAGCAGATAGCGCTGTCCGGCCTGCATGTAGTCGTTGGTGCGCGGGATCCGCTTGCGGGTGAGCCGCCCCTGGATCTCCGGTCCCTGATCGTCGTGCGTGGGGTACTCGGCCTCGCGCAGGCCGCCGGTGATCGACGGCTCGTAGTTGACGATCGGGTTCTCGCCGCCGCCGTCCTGGTGGTAGGCCATCAGGCCGTCGCGCTGGTTGGTGCGCACGTCGGCGTTCTTGGCCTGGTTGACGGGTAGCTGGAGGTAGTTCGGGCCGACCCGGTAGCGCTGGGTGTCGCTGTAGGAGAAGGTGCGGCCGACCAGCATCTTGTCGTCGGAGAAGTCCAGCCCGTCGACGAGGACGCCGGTGCCGAAGGAGATCTGCTCGTTCTCGGCGAAGTAGTTCTCGGGCATCCGGTCGAGCACCATCCGGCCGACCGGCTTCGCCGGGAACTCCTGCTCGGGCCAGGTCTTGGTGTCGTCGAGCGGGTCGAAGTCGAGCTCCGGGTGGTCGTGGTCGTCCATCATCTGGACGAGCAGTTCCCACTCGGGGTACTCGCCGCGCGTGACCGCGTCGTAGAGGTCCTTGGTGGCGTGGCCGAGGTCCTGTGCCTGGACGTTCGCGGCGTCCTCCTCGGTCATGCTGCGGACGCCCTGCCTGGGCATCCAGTGGTACTTGACGAGCTTGGTCTCGCCGGCCGCGTTGACCCACTTGTAGGTGTTGACGCCGAAGCCCTGCTGGTGGCGGTAGTCCGCCGGGATGCCGCGCGGGCTGAACAGGTTGACCAGCATGTGCATGCACTCCGGCGTCTGCGACATGAAGTCGAAGATGCGCCGGGGCTGCTGCTGGAAGGTGACCGGGTCCGGCTTGAGGGCGTGGATGACGTCCGGGAACTTGATCGCGTCGCGGATGAAGAAGACGGCCAGGTTGTTGCCGACGAGGTCCCAGTTGCCGTCCTCGGTGTAGAACTTCACCGCGAAGCCGCGGGGGTCGCGGGCCGTCTCGGCGGAGTCGCGTCCGCCGATGACGGTGGAGAACCGGACGGCCAGGTCGGTGCGCTTGCCCCGTTCCTGGAACAGCTTGGCCCGGGTGTAGCGGTCGATCGGCTCGTCGCCCCAGGCGCCGTACGCCTCGAAGTGGCCGTACGCGGTGACCCCGCGGGCGTGCACGACACGCTCGGGGATGCGCTCGCGGTCGAAGTGGCTGATCTTCTCCAGGAACTGGTAGTTCTCCAGCGTGGCGGGGCCGCGGGCGCCGACCGTGCGCTGGTTCTGGTTGTCGTAGACGGGGTGCCCCTGCCGGTTGGTGAGCACCTTGCGGTCGTCGCCCGGGGCGGGCCCCTGGCTCGATACGTCCGTCATGTTCGTGGGCTCCTTCGACTCGTGGCCGGCCTCGGACGCGGCCCTGAGCTGCGAGGCGGCCGTCGGCCGCGCACCTGGGCGCCCCGGGTACCCCACGGTGGAGTATCCGACACATACCGGTTTGCGGGTGTCTGGACGTGCCTGTCCGGACGTGCCTCACGCCGAGGGCCCGGACACCCCGGTCAGGGGTCCGGACCCTCGCGGACGGGTGTTCAGCCTCCGTCGAGCCTCGCGCGCAGCAGCCCCTTGCCCAGCTCGGCGCCCTTGCGGCTGTCCGCCTGGGCCTTGCGGAACAGCTCCGCGACCTCGGTGTCCTTGTTGCGCTCCGCGTCCTGGATGTACGTCTCCAGACGCAGCGCGTTGTTCAGGCACGACTCGACGTACCAGATCAGGTTGTAGTCCTTGTCCTGCGTGCCGGTCACGCCGCCGGCCTCCGTACCGCTGGCCATACGGACCTCCTCCTCGAAGTGGGGTTCGTTCCGGAGCGCGGGCCGGGTACCCGGGGTGTCAGGCCGCACACGGCCTCGCCGGAGCGGAGCCGCGTGCCGCAGAAGTGTCCCACCGGGTCATATGTCCCACTGGGACATTTCCGAGTGTAACCTCGGCAGCATGACGGCGACGAAGCCCACCACCGAGGACCGGCGGCAGCGCAAGGCGCGGCAGACCCGCGACGCACTCGCCACCGCCGCCTGCGACCTGATCCTGGAGCGCGGGACGGCGGCGACCACGGTGGAGGCCATCGCCGAGCGGGCGGACGTCACGCGCCGCACGTTCAGCCGGCACTTCGCCGGCAAGGAGGACGCCGCCCTCGACTTCGTCCGCCGGGACGGGGACCGCATCAACGCGCTGCTGCTCGCCCGCCCCGCCGACGAGCCGCCCCTGCTCGCCTATCGCCGGGCCGTGCGCGACTGGCTGGCCGACCACCAGGATCCGGCCTGGCACGTGCGTCCCCGGATGCGCCGGCTACTGGCCCTGGCCGACACCGAGCCCGACCTGTTCGCCGCCTACCAGCGCATCCGGGTCGACGCCCAGGAGGAGTCGATCCGGATCGTCGCCGACCGGCTCGGCACCGACGACGCCCGGGACGTGCGCCCCGCCGCCCTCGTCGACGCCGCCGCCGGAGTCCTGATCGCCGCCCTGCGCCTGTGGGCACGCGGCGACGACCCGGACGCGGGAGCCGCAGACCTCGCCGCCCTCGTGGAGCGGGCCTACGACGCCCTGACCTCGGAGGCCGCGGCCGCGACCCCCGACAGCACCACCGAAGAGTGAGAACCGCACCATGCGTACCACCGGCACCACCCCCACCACCGACCACGCCGCCGAGTTCACCGGCCGCACCGCCCTCGTCACCGGCGCCGCCTCCGGCATCGGCCTGGCCGCCGCCCGCCGCCTCGGCGCCGGCGCCACCGACGTCGTCGCCGACCACAACGCCACCGCGGTCTGAGACCGGTTACGCGACCAGGGGGGACGAACCGGGGGAAAACAAAGGAGTTCAGCCATGAAGGCACTGCAGTACCGCACGATCGGGGCGCCGCCCGAGGTCGTCACGGTCCCCGACCCCGAGCCCGGCCCCGGCCAGGTGCTGTTGGAGGTCACCGCCGCCGGCGTCTGCCACTCCGACATCGCGGTGATGAGCTGGCCCGCCGAGGGCTTCCCCTACGAGCTGCCCCTCACCCTCGGTCACGAGGGCGTCGGCACGGTGGCGGCGCTGGGCGCCGAGGCGACCGGCCTCGCCGAGGGCGACGCGGTCGCCGTGTACGGCCCCTGGGGCTGCGGCACCTGCGCCAAGTGCGCCCAGGGCAAGGAGAACTACTGCCTGCGCGCCGACGAGCTGGGCATCCACCCGCCGGGGCTCGGGCGTCCGGGCTCGATGGCCGAGTACCTGCTCGTCGACGACCCCCGGCACCTGGTCCCGCTGAACGGGCTCGACCCCGTCGCGGCCGTACCGCTGACGGACGCGGGCCTGACGCCGTACCACGCCGTCAAGCGCTCGCTGCCCAAGCTGGTCCCCGGGACGACCGCGGTGGTGATCGGCGCCGGCGGCCTCGGTCACGTCGCCATCCAGTTGCTGCGCGCGTTGACGTCCGCCCGGGTCGTCGCCCTCGACGTCAGCGAGGACAAGCTGCGCCTGGCCCGCGAGGTGGGCGCGCACGAGGCGGTGCTGTCGGACGCCAAGGCGGCGGACGCGGTGCGCGAGCTCACCGGCGGGCTCGGCGCCGAGGCCGTGTTCGACTTCGTCGGTGTGGCACCGACCGTGCGGACCGCGGGCGCCGTCGCGGCCGTCGAGGGCGACGTCACGCTGGTCGGCATCGGCGGCGGGTCGCTCCCCGTCGGGTTCGGCCTGCTGCCCTTCGAGGTGTCGGTCAACGCGCCCTACTGGGGCAGCCGCGGCGAGCTCATCGAGGTCCTGGACCTGGCCCGCGCGGGCGCGGTGTCCGTGCACACCGAGACGTACTCCCTGGACGACGCCCCGCCCGCCTACGAGCGGCTCCACGAGGGAAAGGTCAACGGCCGTGCGGTGATCCTGCCCCACGGCTGACCGCCCGCCCCCGGCCCCGTCGGCCGGGTGGCGTTCGGCATCGGAGTGCACCGGTGCGTCGGCGCTCCGCTCGCCCGCGAGGAGGCCCTGACCGCCCTGCCCGCCCTGTTCGAGAGGTTCCCCGAGTCGCGCCTGGCGGTGGACCCCCGGCAGTTGCGGCAGGTGCCGTCGTTCATCGCCTTCGGCTGGCGGGAGATCCCGGTACGGCCGCGCGGCTGAGCCGGTCCGCCGCCCGGGTGGCGAAAAGGGCGAAGGGGGCGCGACCGGTCCCCCGTTCCGGTCGTGCCCCCTCGGCCCGTCGAACCTACGTGGACGGCTCGGCCGTTGTGAATCGCGTCCGTGCCCACTGCCGGGCCACGGGGACTCACCCGTGCACAGGCGGGTCCGGATGGTCCGGTTTCGACCCGCGCAGGCGTGGCAGGCCGAGGTCGCCCGCCGCCAGATGGGCGAGCACGACCTCGTACAGGTCGCTGCCCGCGGCGAGGAGCTGGCGTTCGAGGACGGGCTCGGCGCTGCGGACGTGCTCGCGCACGGTCTGGGCGTGTACGCCGAGCGTCTGCGCGGCCCGTTCGGCGTTGCCGCCGACGGCGATCCAGGTGCGGAGCGTGCGCCGCAGGTCCCGGGTGTCCGGTTCCAGGCGGCCGAGCAGGTCGCCGGCCCAGGTGCGCAGCGCGGGCCCGGCCAGCAGGTCGGTGAGCTCGGCGGGGCCGGACCGTTCGGCACCGTCGGCGGGGTGCTGGGCGTGGCCGGCCTGGGCGTTCAGGGCGAGGTGGACGGTGGCGCGGACGGTCAGGTCGGCGAAGTCGGTGCGCAGCAGTGACTCCACCCGGTCCATGCGGGCGCGGACCGTGTTGCGGCTGACGCCGAGGACCTTCGCCGTGTTGACGGCGGTGAACTCCAGTCCGAGCCGGGTGGTGGCGAGCAGTTCGGCGCGGGTGTGGTGCGGCAGGGCGTCGAGCGGGCGCAGCAGGCGGACCGTCCAGCCGTACAGCGCCGCCGGGTCCATCAGGCGCTCGGGATGGGTGCGCTCGGCGTACACGGCCGCCTTGTCCGGGCGGAAGCGTGCGACGGCCAGGGCGCTGACGGCCTGCCCGTACGCGGTGGCGGTGCGGGCTAGGCTCTGCCGGGCGCTGCCGCCGAGGAAGACGCCGGGGAGACGGCCGACGAGCGAGCGCAGCTCCGCTCCGGCGGTCTCGCGGGGCGTGAGGACGATCACGTGCCCGTCCATGGCCGGGCACCGTACGACGAGCGCCCGTTCACCCGTCGCCGACAGGCACTCCTCGGCGAGGTCGTCGCGCTCGTCGGGGCTGCTCTCCACGACGTAGACGCACGCCTCGTCGGTGTCGAGGAGGCCCGGCCAGAGCCCGGCGGCCACGCGGCGGGCCGAGACGGTGTCCTCCACCATCAGCAGTTGCAGGATGGCCAGGCGCAGGTCGGAGGCCGCCCGTCGCAACCGGTGTCCGGCCGCGGTCGACTCGTGGCCGGCCAGCAGCAGCTCCACGACCTGGGCGGTGTGGGTGACGATGTCGGACGCCCGCCGGTCGAAGGGGGTGTCGCGCGCCACCGCGAGGACGGCGGCCGGCGTCGGATGGACTCGCTCCACGCGGACGAGCCGCAGATGGCGGCCCCGGTCCTCCAGGGCCGCGGAGGCGATCCGGCCGGAGGTGATGTCGGCGACCAGGTCCTCGTCCAGCGGGATACGGGTGCCGGCCAGCAGAAGGCCGGCACCGTCCCGCAGCGCCACGGTCGCGTGCGCGGCCCGGGCCAGCCAGGTCACGACCCTGCGCACGTCGCGTCCGGCCGGCCGCAGGTGGTCGAGCAGTTCCGCCGCCCAGTCCGCGTGCTCACCGGCCCCGGCCTCCCACCGCCGTGCCCCGTCCTGTCGGCCCGCCACGTCGGCCTTCTCCTCGTCGTCGCCCTGACCTCGGCCCAGGCCGGGGACGTTACCCCATGGCTGAGCCCGCCCGGCATTCGCGCGGGCGCGAGGATCCGGGCACGGGCGGCGACGGAGCCGCCGACCGGGCCTGTCGGTCCGCACGCTCCGTCGGGCATAAGCTCGGTGAATGGCGAAGTACTTCGACGTGCACCCCGACAACCCCCAGCCGCGCAGCATCGCCCAGGTCGCGGACAGCGTCCGCTCCGGGGCGCTGATCGCGTATCCGACGGACTCCTGCTACGCGCTGGGCTGCCGACTGGGCAGCCGCGACGGCACCGACCGCATCCGGTCGATCCGGCAACTGGACAACAGGCACCACTTCACCCTGGTGTGCCAGGACTTCGCGCAGCTCGGTCAGTTCGTACAGATCGACAACGACGTGTTCCGGGCGATCAAGGCGTCGACGCCCGGCAGCTACACCTTCATCCTGCCGGCGACGAGGGAGGTGCCGCGCATGCTCCAGCATCCGAAGAAGAAGACCGTGGGCGTGCGCATCCCCGACCACGTCGTCACCCAGGCGCTGCTCGCCGAGCTCGGTGAGCCCCTGCTGTCCAGCACTCTGCTGCTGCCCGGCGAGGAGGAGCCGATGACCCAGGGCTGGGAGATCAAGGACCGGCTCGACCATGTGCTCGACGCGGTGATCGACTCCGGGGACTGCGGCACCGAGCCGACCACCGTCGTCGACTTCTCCGGCGGTGAGGCGGAGATCGTGCGGCGGGGCGCGGGCGACACCACCAGGTTCGAGTAGCGGAAGCCCGCCCCCGGGGCGGCGGCACGCCCACGGTCCGGCGTGCCAGGATGGCCGTGATCCGCCGGTGGGGCCGGCGGGCCGGGCACCGGGACACGACAGAGAGGCAGCCCCGCCATGACCGCCGTACAGGGAACCGCCGTCGACGTCCCCACCGACGACGGCACCGCCGACGCCTATCTCACGCACCCCGCCGACGGGGGCGCGCGCCCCGCGGTCCTGCTCTACATGGACGCCTTCGGGCTGCGCCCGCAACTGCGGAACATGGCCGACCGGCTGGCCGGCGCCGGGTACACGGTCCTGGTGCCCAACGTGTTCTACCGGCACGGGCGGGCGCCGGTCGTGGAGCTGCCCGAGTTCATCGACCCGGGGGCGCGTCCGGACATCTTCCAGCGCCTCGGCCCGGTCATGCGGTCGCTGACGCCGAACCGGGCCATGCGGGACGCCGACGCCTACCTGCGGTGGCTGGCCGAGGCGCCGGCGGCGGCCGACGGCCCGGTCGCACTGACCGGCTACTGCATGGGCGCCGCGCTCGCCCTGCGCACGGCCGGCGCCTATCCGGACCGGGTCGCCGCGGCGGCCGGCTTCCACGGCGGGAACCTGGCGACCGAAGGGCCGCAGAGCCCGCACCTGGTGGCCGCAGACATCACCGCCGAGCTGTACTTCGGCCACGCGGACCACGACGGCTCCATGCCTGCCCAGCAGCAGGAACGCCTGGCGGCGGCACTGACCGCGGCCGGCGTCCGGCACCGCTGCGAGGTGTACGACGGCGCCCCCCACGGCTACACGCAGGCCGACACCGCGGCGTACGACCCGGAGGCGACGGAGCGCCACTGGGCGGCACTGCTGGACCTGCTGAAGCGGACGTTCTGACCCACCGCGCCGCGAAACGGCGTCACCGGGGAGGGAGTTGGCGGGCTCTCCTCGGTCGGGCCCCCGCCCCGGCCGTTGTTGCCGTGCCCGGGTATCCGACTCCGCACGCGACATCGCCGAAGGCCATGGCGGTGTCCCGGGGGCCCACGGCGGAAGGTGACGGTGACCGGCTCGCCCCTGAACGTCATTCCGGCTGCCCGGTCCGGCCGCGCTGCTGCGCCGCCACCGGCAACCGGGCGCAGGAGCTGGACCCGCCCGTCGAGGACGAGGTGGCGGTCCCGCTCGGCTGACGGCTCACCAGCGTCCCGGTTCGCTGCCGACGATCGCTTCCGAGTGGGTGCCGTCGACCCCGGCCGGCACGTCGCCGGCGAGCATGACGCGGTGCATGATCCGGGGGTGGCCCAGGTGGGCGTTGTCGCTCGGGGCGAGGTGGATGGCGGCCCGGTTGTCCCAGAAGGCGACGCTGCCCGGCTCCCAGCGGAAGCGGACGGTGTACTCGGGGCGGGTCGCCTGCTCCAGCAGCAGTTCCAGGACCGCCGCGCTCTCCGGGCGGGAGAGGCCGGCGATCTGCTCGACGTAGTAGCCGTTGACGAACAGCACCCGCTCCCCCGTCTCCGGGTGGACGCGGACCAGCGGGTGCACGGTCGCGGTCTGGTGGTCGAGCAGGTGCCGGACGTAGGCGTCGTCGCCCGGCCGGGGCTGGTAGCCGACGCCGAGGCGGTGTTCGGCGCGCAGCCCGTCGACGAACGCGCGCATCGGGGCGGACAGTCCGGCGTAGGCGGCGGCCAGGTTCGACCAGGTGGTGTCGCCGCCGTAGGGCGGGACCGTCTCGGCGCGCAGGATGGTGGCGGCCGGCGGGTCGACGCGGGCGCCGTGGTCGCAGTGCCAGCCGCGCAGCAGCGTGTGGCGGCGGCGGCGCAGCCACTCGTCGTGCTCCATCCCGAACCGCCCGCCCAGTTCCAGCCGGTCGGCGGTCGTCTCGACCTCCGGGAAGTCCGCCGGTGACGCCTTGCCGCGCCGGGGCAGGACGACCGGCTCGCCGAAGAGGCGCGCGAAGGCCACGTGTCCGGCGTGGTCGAGGCCCTGGTCGCGGAAGAACACGACCTTCCAGCGCAGCATCAGCGCCCGGACCGCCGCGACCTGCGCCGCGTCGAGGCCGCCGGCCAGGTCGACGCCGTGGATCTCGGCGCCGATGTGCCCGGCGGCGGGTCTCACCCGGATCCCGGCGGCCTCGATCACCGCGGGATCGATCCCCGTGGGCCCTGGCGCCGTACGGTTCGCCGCTGCCCTGTCCGTCGTCATGCGTGCTCCGTTGGTCGGTCGGTCACTGGCCGGTCGGTCGTGCGTGCCGGCTCCCTCGGAGATCGTGGCAGAACCCCTCCCGCGCCGTCCCGGTTGATCACCACTCGCTCCGTGGGCGACGCTGGACGGGCGGCACACCGCCGTACACAGTCGAGGGAAGGTCCCACGGTGATCGGCATTCCGACGCACACGCTCAACGACGGCACCTCGCTCCCCGCCCTGGGGCTGGGCACCTGGCCGATGAAGGACGACGAAGCGGAGCGGGCGGTCCGCGAAGCCCTGCAGGCGGGCTACCGGCTGATCGACACGGCGACGAACTACCGCAACGAGACCGGCGTCGGCCGGGGCGTGGCCGGCAGCGGGGTACCCCGCGAGGAGGTCGTGGTGACGACCAAGCTGCCCGGTCGGCACCACGGCTACGAGGAGACGCTCGCCTCGTTCGAGGAGTCCCGCGCCCGGCTCGGCGTGGACTACGTCGACCTGTACCTGATCCACTGGCCGCTGCCCCGTGTGGACAGGTACGCCGACTCGTGGAAGGCCATGGTGAAACTGCGCGACGACGGCCTCGTGCGCTCGGTGGGCGTCTCGAACTTCACGGCCGCACACATCGAACGGCTGGAGAAGGAGACCGGCGTCCTGCCGTCCGTCAACCAGATCGAGCTGCATCCGCTCTTCCCGCAGGACGAACTGCGCGCCTTCCACGAGCGCAAGGGCATCCGCACCGAGAGCTGGAGCCCGCTGGGCCGCGGCAGCGACCTGCTGGACGATCCGGCCCTCGTCGCGGTCGCGGAGGCGCACGGGGTGACGCCCGCCCAGGCGGTGCTGCGCTGGCACACCCAGCTCGGCGCGGTGCCGATCCCGAAGTCCTCCGACCCCGCGCGGCAGCGGGCGAACCTCGACGTCTTCGGCTTCGAGCTGGACGCCGGCCAGATGCGTGCGGTCGCCGACCGCGCGCACCGGCGGATCGGCGGCGACCCTGAGGTGCACGAGGAGTTCTGACGGGGCACCCGGTCCCGGTCGGCACACATCCCCGTCCGGGGAGTCGCCGGCGGGCGGCCACGCCGGCGCTGCTTCTTGCTGTTATCCATGCTGGATTCGAATTCCGTACCCTGGCGGCATACCGGCCGCGCGCTCAGCAGGGTCGACCGTGTGGTGGATGACGCGGATACTGAGCGCCGGATTCGCAGGTCCGGCTCACAGCAGGGGGCACCACCCGTACCATGTGGTGCCATCCGGGTGTACGGGAGCGGGGGTGTCGATGACGGGGAGGCCTTCTGTGCGAACATCCGGTTCGATCCCGGCCCGCGCGTCTTGAGGACGGAGCCGGAGGAGGAGGTCACTGTCTCGGAACTGGTGGATCTGCTCTGCGATCTGCCGGGATTCGCCGACGTGCACACCCGGGCCGTGATTCTGGACGAGATGCGGCCGGCCTTGGTCGCGGGACTCAGGCAAGGCGCTTCGACCCGGACGACGGCCCACCTGATGATCCGGCATCTGCTGCACTGGGACGGCGCCCTCCTGGAACTCGCCGACCTGCTCGCCCTCTTCCACGGCGAAACGCCCGCGATCACCCGGCTCCGCCTCCTGGTCGCACGCCTGACCGAACCCGTCGGCCCCCTCAGCGGTCAGGGAGCCGAGCTCGTCCGAATTCTGCTCACCGACGAACGCCAGCCCTGGCTGCCGTCCTTCCTGGAGATCGCGGGCTCGGCTGCCGAGAGACCTCCCCGGTCGCCCGCGGAGGCCGTCGCCTTCCTCGAGGAACTGGCTGCCCCTCCCCACCAGCCACCCCCGTTACTGCGGTTCGCCGTCACTCTCGCCGCACGCCCCGGGTGGTCCCCGCTCCAGCAGGATGACCTGCGGGAGTGGATCCACCGGCTCGCCCGGCGGCTTGGTGTCGCCGTACCGACGGCTGCGGGATCCCGCCCCGACGGCCCCTCCGGCGACCAGGGCGATGGCGTACGGCTGGTCGTGAGTCTCCAGCGCTACCAGCCCGGCTCTTCGGAATGCCTGTTGTCCATGTGGCTGGGCTACGGCGCGGAACGCTGGATCGTCCTGGTCGTCGACGACGAACCCCAACCCCTCGGACGGATCGTCGCCCGCTTCGACACGTTCTTCGAGAAGGCGCAGGACCTCTCGGGCGGACTGCCCTCGCGCGTCGAGTTCATGCTGCCGCGCTCCCTGCTCGGTCTCCCCGTCGACCGCTGGTCCGTCAGCAGCCGCAGCAACGGTTCGCCCGGTACGGGTCTGCCCCTGGGCGTGTTGTGCCCCGTCGTCGTACGCGACCTGGAGCGACCCACCGACCCCCGCGCGCGGGAACGATGGGCGCACCGGTGGCGGGAGTACGAGAGGTCCCTCGACCTCTCGGCCGAACGGGCCGTCTGGCTGCCGTGCGGACGCGAGCAGGACCCTTCGAGGAGCATGCGGAAATTCGCCCTCGCCCTCGCCGTCGTCGTGGAGCCGCCGTCCCGGCACGACCGCGCCCCGGCCGGAGCGGTGGCCCGCGCCGTGGGGATGGCGCTGGACGCCGGCGTTCCCGTCGTGCTGTGGGGACGGGACGAGGGTGACACCGACGGGTATGTGGAGTCCGGGGCTCTGCACTCGACGACCAGACGGCTGATCTCCGGAGGCAGTCCCGCCCGGCTCCCCGAACGCATAACGTCGTTGCGACGAAGGGCACTCGACTCCGGGACACCGTCCCCGGCCGAACAGCTCGCACTCGTCTGGGACGACCCCGGTGGACGGCCCGATGTCGGAGGAGGCGCGCTGCGGTGCCCCTGAGGCCACAGCTCCGGCCGGTGCGGGGGACGATCCGGACAGCGGTAGGGAAGGCAGGGACAGTGCACGAGGGATACATCTACCGGGGACACGGCGAGCCGCACGACGGGATCGATCGGCTGCCCGAACCGCCCCCCTGGCGGGACATGCGGCGGCAGGGCGGGTCCGAGGGGGGCGAGCACGTCCGTCCCGTCGGGGCCCGGGCGCACACCTATCGGGCCACCGAGGCGACTGTGCAGTCCGTGAACGCCGCCCTGATGCTGCGCCGCCCGCTACTGGTGACCGGGCCCCCCGGGTCCGGCAAGTCGTCCCTGGCCTACCACATCGCGCACGAACTGCGCCTCGGGCGAGTGCTGCAATGGCCCATCACGAGCCGTTCCACGCTCAAGGACGGTCTCTACTCCTACGATGCCATCGGGCGGTTGCAGGAGGCGGGCCTCGCCGCGAGCGGACAGTCCTCCCGCTTGGAGGGTCCCGAGCAGCCGGACATCGGAGCCTTCATCCGCCTCGGGCCGCTCGGCACCGCGCTCCTCCCGGTCGAGCGACCCCGCGTGCTGCTGATCGACGAGATCGACAAAAGCGATCTCGACCTGCCCAACGACCTTCTGCACGTGTTCGAGAACGGCGAGTTCGTGATCCCCGAACTCGCCCGGGTGTCCCGGACGACCCCGACCGCCTGGGTCCACACCGGTGACAGCCAGGCCGGGTCCGCCGGCGGTACGGCCGCGATCACCGGCGGGTGGGTCGGCTGCACGACCTTCCCCGTCGTCATTCTGACCAGCAACGGCGAACGGGACTTTCCCCCGGCCTTCCTGCGCCGGTGCATCCGCCTCGACCTCCCGAGCCCGGACACGCAGCGACTGGCCGAGATCGTCCGTGCGCACCTCGGGAACGAGGGCGTCCACCGAGGTGCGGGCCTGGTCGAAGAGTTCGTCAGACGGCGAGCCAACGGCACCCTGTCCACCGACCAACTCCTCAACGCCGTATATCTGTTGCTCGGCGATGGGACCCGCGAGACCCAGGCGGAGCTGCTGGAGCAGGTACTGAGACCACTGGGGCCGGGTGACTGATGCTGCCCCTGGAACACCTGCTGCGGGTACTGGGCGGCCTCTCGGTCGAGGCCGAGGCCGAGGACCTCGCGGACGCCCTCTGGCTCGCCGCGCGCCTGCCGCCACCGGCGGAGCCGTCCGGCGACGGTTCCAAGATGCTCGACGACGGCGATCCGGCGCACCTACCGCCGCCTCGGCCAGAGAACGACCCGGCCCCCGACCCGGGAGAGCTCCGGCTGTCCGGCCGGCCTCCCGACGGGCCGTCGGAGCCGCGGCTCGACCTGTACCTGCCCGGTGCCGGTGACCGCGCCGACGGCACGGGTAGGGCGTCGCAGCTACGGCTGCCGGCCCCCCGTGCACTGCCGTACCCGCACCGGCTCGTACGGTCGCTGCGCCCACTGACCCGCCGGGCCCCGTCCCCGGACCGGACCCAACTGGACGAGGAGGCCACGGTGCAGAACATCGTCGACACCGCTCTGTGGCTGCCAGTCCTCAGCCCGGCGCCGAGCCGTTGGCTCGACCTGGCACTCGTGGTGGACGACAGCACCTCCATGGCCGTCTGGCGGGAAACCGTGCAGGAGTTCCTCTCCGTGCTCGTCAACGTGGGGGCGTTCCGCTCCGTGCAGCACTGGACCCTGCCCACGGAGGAGGTCGCCACCCGCGGGCTTGTCCTGCGGTCCCCCGCTGGACCAGGTCGCGACCACAGTCCCATGGAGATCGTCGACACCACGGGGCGGCGCGTCGTGCTCGTGGTGTCCGACTGCATCAGCCCCGCCTGGTCGGACGGCACTCTGCTGCGGCTCCTGCGCACCTGGGGCGGGACCGGCCCGGTGGCGCTGGTCCAGTCCCTGCCCCGACGGATGTGGGAACGCAGCGCCCTCGACCTGCGGGCCGTACGCCTGCGCACTCCTGCGCCCGGCACACCCAACGTCCGGCAGACGCACACGCCACTGCTCGAGCAGGGAGACCCTGCCCACGGCATGGCCGTCCCCGTGCTGGAGATGGATCCGCGCTGGCTCGGCCCGTGGGCCTCCCTGGTCAGCGGCGAATCGCCCACCTGGGACACGGTGGTGGCGATCGTGCCCGAACGGCCGGACACACCGTCCGCGGACACCGCCCGGCTGCGCCAGGACGATCCCGCCGACGAGGAAATCCCGGCGCAGGAGCGGCTCGAACGCACCAAGGCCCGCCTCAGCCCGGCGGCGCTGCGCCTGGCACGTCACCTGGCGGTGGTCCCCCTGAGCCTGCCCGTGATGCGGCTCGTCCAGCAGGCGGTGTGCCAGGACAGCCGACCCTCCGTACTGACCGAGGTGCTGTTCACCGGACTTGTCACCCGGGTGCCGTGGGCCGAGCCATCCGGTCTCCCCCACCAGGACCGTGACACCGTCCACGGCGTGCTGTTCGACTTCCGGCCGGGCATCCGCGAACTGCTGCTGAGCGAGATCCGCCGCACGGAGGCCTTACGGACCCTCACCCTCGTCGCGGACCACGTTCTCGGCGAACTCTCCTCGGGACAGTCTCCGGTGACCTTCACGGCGCTGTTCGCCGAGGAGGACGAGGCCGTCGCCGTCGCCCGCTCCGAGCAGCACTTCGCCACCGTGACGGCCCAGGTGCTCCGCCATCTGAGCAACCGGTACGAGACACTCGCCCAGCGCCTCGACCCGCGGGCCACGCCCGAGGAGGGCATTGCCGGCACGTCCCCGGACGGCGGGACCGAACCTCACGACGCCACCGGCGCGATGCCCGTACCGGCGCCGCTTCTGGACCGCGACGCCGTCCTCGCCGAACTGAGCCGGGCCACACAGCCGGTTACCGGCACCATCGGCGAAGGTAGTGAGACTGCCCGCATCGTGCTCGTCGCCCGCGAAGGCAGCGGCACCACCGCGGTCGCCGCCCGCTACGTCGCCGAACACGCGGACTCCTACGGTCACATCCGGTGGACAGCGGCCGCCGACGGCACGCCCTCGTTCTGCGCACCGGGGGAACTGGAGGAGGCCGTCGGACGGGCGCACGCGGCGGGGCGGCCCGCGACCTGGCTCCTCGTCGTGGACGGTGCCCGGCCTGAGGACGTGCCTGCGGTACTCCCGAACCTACCGGGAACCCTCCTGATCACGTCCACCGTCGACGCGTGGCCGGAGCCTTTCGCCGTCCATCGGCTGCCCCCGCTCAGGCCCTCCACGTCCATGGGCCTGTTGCGCGGCCTCGTGCCGCGACTGTCCCCGCCCGTGGCCCTGCGCGTCGCGACGCGGCTCGGCCACCTGCCGCTCGCGCTCACCATGGCCGCCGGTCTCCTCTCCGACGGCCTCCTCTCCGACAGCGGCGCCACCGACGAGGCCGGAGCCGCGCTGCTGGCCGCGCTCGGCGCCGACCCCACCCCCGGCGCGCCACCGACCGGGCCGCTGCCCGACCCGCTGCCGGCGGTGTGCGACCTGGTCCTGGAACGGGTCGGCCTGCGGCATCCGGAGGCGGTGCCGCTGCTGGACCTGCTCGCCGTGCTCGGTCCCGGCCCGGTGCCGCTGGCGCTGCTGCGGCACGTCCTGCCCGGCGACACGGAGACGACCGAGGCGGCCATCGGGACCCTCGCCCGGTCCGCTCTGGTGCAGCCGTCGCCGGACGGTGCCCTGCTCTCCGTCCGCCCCGCCGTAGGGCGCGCACGCCGACGGCACATGGACACCTTCCGCGCCGACGCGGCACGACGGCTCGCACGCGCCGCTCTGGTCAGCTGCGTATCCGCCCTCGCCCCCTCCTCGGGCATCGGCGTCACGGACCTGGCGGACGCGGGCAGGCGACGCGACAGGGTCGCCCTCACCCGCCATCTCGCGTCCATCGGAGCCCTGACGGACCGCGACCCCTCCGTACGGGCGGCCGTGGAAGGCCAGGTGCACTTCCTCGTCGCATGCGGTTATCCGGCCGCCGCGCGGAGCCTCGCCGAGGATGCGCTCGCCCACTGGGGCGCGGACGACCCGCTCGGCGCCGAACTCGCAGCCGTGGTGGGTGCGGAGGAGGAGCCGGACGCAGCGGGTCCCGCCGGGCCTTCCCTCGACGACACGGGACGGGGCGGGCCGTGACGAGCACTGCGCCCGTGGAGCCAGGTGCCGACGAGCCCCCGCCCGTGCCGGGGCCGCTCAGCGGCCCGCACCCCGCGGACTCCCCCGCTGTGGGACGGCATGCCCTGAGCGTCGGTGTGTCCTGGTTCGCGCCCAGTCCCGAGCACGGTCTGGACGACGAGGGGCCCGACCCGCTGACCTTCGCGCCGGACCGGGTGGCCGCTCTGGCCGAGGCGCTGGAGCGGGAGCCCTACTGCTACCGGTGCATACGGCTCACGGGCCCGGACACCGCGCCCGGAGAGAATCTCCCGCCCGGCGTGCCCCGAGCGAAGTCCCCGGCGCCTGACGGGCACACCCCGGACACCGGGCCGGCCGCCGCGCATCCTGGATGGCAGCCGTCCGCCGCCCACCTCGGCGTCGCCGTACACCAGGCCCTGACGTCCGCCGGGCCCGAGGACGTGTGTGTCGTCCACGTGCTCAGCCACGGTGTCGTCCGGCCCACCGGCCTGTACGCCTTGGGCGCGGACAGCGTGCACACCGAGTGGACGTCGGTCCGGAACTGGCTGTCGGCGGTGGAGGACTTCCCCGGGCGTCCGCTGGTGCTGTTCCTGCTGGACCTGTGCCACTCCGGCGCCGCGGCGCGGTTCGACCACCAGTTGCGAGGCCTGACCGACGGACACCATCGGGCGTGGGTCATCGCGGCCTCGGGCCCGTCGGAACTGGCGGTGGAGGGCCGGTTCACACGTGCCGTCGCCGACGTCCTGAACGCCGTCGCCGAACGGCGCATCCAGTACGACCACAGCCGTCGCCACCTCGGCTTCCACTGGTTCGTCGACCGGGTCCGCGACCGGCTCCGCGAACTGGTCGAGGAGCGGGGCGGCATGGCCCACCGGGTCACCGCCGACGTCCTCGACACCGTCGCTCCCGAGCTGCCGTTCTTCCCGAACCCCTGCTTCACCCACGGCCCGGCCGACGTGCCACGGGCGCGCCCGGTGCCCGGCCCGGCTGCCGCCGTACGCTTCGACGACGTGGCCGACCCCGACCACTTTCTCCGGCACGCCCGGGGCGGTGCCGGGTTCACGGCACGCTCCGGCGCCACCGGTGAGCAGGACGGCGGCCTGTTCACCGGTCGGCATGCTGAACTCGTGCGCCTCGCCGAGTGGCTGGGCGCAGGGCCCGCGGCAGCCCGGCTGCAGGTCGTCACCGGAAGCCCCGGAGCGGGCAAGTCGGCCCTGCTGGGGGTGGTGCTGCGGGCGGTACATCCCGGCATGGGGAGCACGACGGAGTCCGTGCCGGAGCTGGCCGCGCTCAGCCGTGCGGCGATCGCACCTCCCCTGACCGTCCACGCGCGGCAGCGCACCCTCGCCGAAATCGTCGATTCGCTGACCCGGCAGGCGGGCGCACATGCCGGCGGCTGGACGGACCGGGCGGACGGGCCCGAGGGCGACCCTCGCCGCCTCGTGGACATCCTCAGCCGTGGCTCGGGCTCGCCGCCCGTGCTGGTGGTCGACGCGCTCGACGAGGCCCGCGACGCCGCCGCACTCGTCCACGACCTGCTGATCCCGCTGACGACCCTGACCCGCCCGGACGGCAGGCCCCTGTGCCGCCTCCTGCTCGCGGCACGCGACGAGGAGCCCTGCTCGGACCTCATCGCCACGGCCCGCGCCGACGGCTCTCTCATCGACCTGGACGAAACCGGTCGGCAGACCCTCTCGACCGACCTCGCCAAGTACGTGACGAAACTCCTCGACCGGGAGATGCGAGAGGCGACGGCGGGAGGGCGGGGTGAGGCCGGGGAGGGCGAAAAGGGGCAGGGGCACAGCGGGGACGGACACGACGCGGGCGAGTCGACGGACGAGGACAGGGCGAATACAGGCGCACCCGCCCAAGCCGCGCATGCCGAACACGGGCACGAGGAAAGCGCGGACCACCGGAACGACGCGGCGGGCGACGAAGAAGGCGGCGCCCATGAGCACGGCGCTGTCACCGACGAGCGGCGCGGTGCCGAGGGTGGCGTGGCCGCCTTCGCCGAAGCGACCGCCGACGCACTGACCGACCCGGAGCGCGCGACCACCACGGGCCCGTATCTGATGGCGGCCCTGTACGCCTCGTACGCCTCCCAAAAGGACGTCCGGCACCTGCTGAACGACCCGGTGTCCGCCGCGGAACTCGGCGCCGAGGTGCCCCGCGATCTGCCGGCACTGCTCGACCTGGGCTTCGCACACGGGCACGCGCACCGGCTGCTGAGACCGGTACTCACCGCCCTGGCCTTCGCGCAGGGGGACGGCATGCCGGTCTCCCTGGTGGCCGCCGTGGCCCACGCCTTCCTCACGCACGAGGACGGCGCGGCAGGGAAGGACCGAACGGCGGTGGAGGGCGCGGTGGTGACCGACGCCGCCGGATCCCGGCCGCCCGTGACGCCGCCCGGCGTCGTGGACGCCTCCGAGGTCGCCCGGCTGCTCGACGATCTGCGGGCCTTCTTGCGGACCGTACCCGACCGGACCGGTACCGTGCTGTACCGGCTGCTGCACCAGAGCGTCGCGGACGAGTTGCGCGGACTGACCGCGGGGACGGCGGCCGAGGGAAAGGACGAACGGCCCGGCGCTGAGGACCGTCGGGCGGCGGGCGCAGTGTACGGCGCCCTCATCGACTCGCTGAGAGGCCCGGGGCCCGGCGATTCACCCCGCTGGGCCGGGCTCGACGACTACCTGCGCCGCCATCTCGCGCAGCACGCCTTCGACGCGGGCCACTTCGACGAGTTGTGCGCCGAACCACAGTTCCTGGTCCATGCCGACCCCGACTGGCTCGACCCGGAGCTGGGCCGGACGACCTCGGAGGCCGCCCGCGGCGCCTCCGCCGTCTATCGCACCAGTGCGCACGTGCACCGGCGCACGTCCGACGAACAGCGGCGGCACATCCTGGCAGTGGACGCGGTCCGGCACCAGGCACACACCCTCGCCGACCGCCTCGCCGCCCCCGGTCCGGGCTGCGGGGAGACGATGCCGTGGCGTCCGCAGTGGGCCACCGGGAGCAGGATCAGTGCCGCGCACGCCTTCACCCTCCATCTCCCCGAGGACCGGACGACCGCCCTGGCCGGCGCGCTGGTCGACGTCCCGATCGTGGTGACCGGCGGACGAAGCGGCCGACTGAGGGTGTGGGACGCGAACAACGGGCGCCTCCTGCACACCGCGGACCCGGGTCTCGGGGAGATCAGGGCGCTGGCGTGCGCACGCATCGACGACGCGCCCGTGGTCGTGGTCGCCGGGTCGGACGACTCGCTCGCCGTGCGCGCCCTGCCGACACTCGCCCCCGTGGCCGCGCCCGGCCTGCGCGGCCGGGGAGCAGGTGGTGTCAGGGCCGTGACCGTGGTGGAGCTGGCCCATCGGCCCATGGCCCTGACCGCGGACTCCTCGGGACGTCTGGTGCTCTGGGACCTCGTGGGCGACCTGCCTCGAGAGGAACTGCGCACCGGCCTCGGTCGCACCACGGCCCTGGTGTGCGTCCCGGGCGACGACGCCCCGTCCGTCGTGGTCGCCGACGAGGAGGGCACCGTCCGATTCTGCTCGCTGCTCGGTGACTCCCGACAGGACGGGGCGTTCTACCACCCGGGCCGTGTGAACGCCCTCGCGTGCGCGGTGGTCGACGGCACACCGTACGTCGTGACCGGGGGCGAGGACGGAGCGGTGCGCGCCTGGGACTTCGCGGGCCGCGTGCTGCGGACGGAGTCCGTCCCTCGCCACGACGGCCCGGTCTACGCGCTGGCCTGGCTGGAGGACGAAGGCGGCGATTCACGGGTGCTGAGCGCCGGCAGCGACGGCACGATCCGCCTGTGGGAGCCCCGCGACGGCACCGAACACAGCCGGTTCGTGGGTCACATGGGGGCGGTCACGGCTCTCGCCCATCCGCCGTCGCTCCCTCCGGTCGTCGTATCCGCGGGCATGGACGCCGCGTTGCGCGTGTGGCACGTGCCGACGGGCCGACAGCGCGTCTCACCCGCCGTCGGACACACGTCCTGGGTCAACGCGCTCGCGCGAGCCGTCGTCGGGGGGCGCGAGATGCTGATCTCGGCGGGCGCGGACGGACTCCTGCACCGCTGGGACCTCGACTCGGGCACGGCGTACGAGAACCCGCCGCCCCTTGCCCGCGCTCCAGCCGGCGACGTCACCCCGCCCGGGGGCACGGGCCCCCTCCTCGGCACCGTGCGGGCCGACGGTGACCGGCCGGTGCGCGTGCACGCGCTGGCCGTCACTCTCCACGAGGGGCGGCCGCTGGTGGTGTCGGCCGGGCCGGACGGGCTGCTGCGGTGTTGGGACGCGGAACGGGGCACCCCGTACGGTGACTCCTTCGCCCCCGCCACCGCCCCCGTACACGCGGTGAGCGCGACCGTGCTGGCCGGTCGGCCGCTGGTCGTGGCCGGCGGCGCGGACGGACGCCTGCACTGCTGGGACGTGGCCACTGGACGCCGCCGCGGACTTCCGCTCGCCGGGCATACGGGCGGTGTCAACGCCCTGACGTGCGTGGAACTCGACACGGGCCCCACGGTTTTGTCCTGCGGCGACGACGGCACCCTGCGGCTGTGGGACCTCACGACCGGCCTGCCGGTCTGCCCACCCGTGGACGCGCACAGCGGCTGGGCGACGGCGCTCGCCGGTCTCCTCATAGACGGCAGACCACTCGCCGTGACGGGCGGTCAGGACGGCAGGGTCCGGCTGTGGGACCTCTCGCGTCCGGAGCCCGGCAGCGGGCTCGGCCGGGTGCGACCGTACGGAGAACCACTGTCGGTGTCGGGCGGCGTCAACGCGGTCGCCTGCACGCTCGTCGATGGGGCGCTCCTCGTCGCCGCCTCGGACGACTGCGGCGTACGGCTGTGGGACTTCGCGTCGGACGCGCGGCGTACCGACATCGGCGTACCGGGGACGGTGCCCTCGATCCTCCTGCACGGCGACCGACTGGCTCTGGGATGCGAGTGGGAGGTGATCGTCCTGCGGCGCTCCGGCTGACCCGGCCGGCCTTCCGCGGCTGCGGGCGCTCCCGTCGGCGGGGTCCGCCCTGCCCGCCCCAGCCGCACGGGCCTCCCCCGGTGAGCGGCTGTCAGACGCAGGCGGCCACCTCAGCGGCCACCTCGGGCACACCGAGGTAGCGGGTCGCCTTGTGCGAGGCGACCAGGCCGAGAGAGACCTCATGGTGAGCGTCGATACCGGGGAAGAGGGTGGGGAGGTCACGGGGGATCGCCACGATGTCGCCGATGTCGGCGACGTTGACCCAGCGCCGGACGCCCGGCGGACGCTCTCCCTTGCGAGCGGCGTTACCCTCGCCCAGCGACAGCCGGTCGTAGACGGCCCCTGGCAGGCCTAGCGGCGAACCCAGCGTGATGAGGAGCTCCAACTCGGTCGGCCGGTGCCACAGCGCCTCGTAAGCCACCACGGACCCCAGGGAGTGGGCGAGGAGGACGCGCGGGCGGTGCAGTTCCAGCACGCGGTTCAACTCGGCACGCGCCTGCCGCCGACGCGCCGAGGCGGGGTCGGCGACGTAGGTGTCCGCCTCCCGGCAGAACAGCACCACGAACCGCCGGGCCATGTCGCCGTGGCGCCGGGCGAGCCACTCGGCCGCCTGGCGCACCGGCAGCGTGGTCCGCCCCATCGTCACCTCCGCAGGCGCGCCGAGTGCCGAGACCCAGTCCATCAGCATCTCCTGACCCGGTCGGCTCAGCAGCTCGGGATCGTCCTCGCCCTGAGAGGTTCCCAGGTCCAGCAGGTGTGCGTAGTAGGCGGCCTTGAAACCCCCCGCCGAATGCGGCGCGCCGAGCGCCGACGCCCACTCGTCGGCCAGCGCCCGCGCGGCCAGCTCCGGACTCCCGGCCCGGGCCAGATAACGGAGACAGCGAATGCCGTGAACTCCGACGATCATGAGACGCCCCCCTCGCCGACTCCCCGGTGCCGCAAGAGTAAGGGAGCCGTGTCGTGTTGTGGACGGGAACGCGTGAGGCCGCCGCCCGCCCCGCTTCCTCACCGGCCGGTTCGAGAAGCTGCCCGGCCGAGTCGAAGGCGCTGGACGCGGCGAGCGCCGGGAGCGGGAACAACCGCGACGTGTTCGCCTCGCCGTCGCACCTCATACGGACTAGGACTAGGAAACGAGGTTCACCGTATAATTTACGTTGATTTTTGCTACCTGGGATCCGTGGAGGGCGTTGTAGTTGCATGTGACGGTTTGAGATCCTTCGATCTCAGCAAAGCGCACCTTGCGGTTGAAGCTACCTTGATATGGGACGTCGCGTTGGAGCTGGCCGCTGATCACGAAGTCTTGCGTCAAATCCCTGCTGAATATAAGCATTTGGCTAAGACGCCCCTCGCTCTCCGGTTCGAAATGGGAAATCCGAAGTCGCTTCGTGGCGTTGTTGTACGTGAGGCTCTGCCCCGGCCGAATGCCTGTTGCCCCGCTTGGGTGCATGGGCTGTCCGGCCATTCTCCGGTAGAGAACCTCGATCTGAAACAGTTGTTCATCGTCTACGGCGCGGGCTGAGCAGGCACGTATAATGCCCTTCGGCGATACACCAACACTGCCTATGTTGTCTATACTTGCCAGCGTAACGTCAACTATTTTGGTGGCCATTACGTTCCCTTCGTATGGTCATGCCGCCTGCCCGGAACTCGGTTGAGTGTTCGCAGAGCCCTTGCCGGCAGTGGGGGAGGGAGGTTCTTTCGATTCTTTGCGCAGTTTGGCAACCAGCCAGCAGCTCCACCGTGCCGCCGGCTGGCCGCCGGCTGGCAGCGGAGCCTGCCGCCCCAGGCGGAGGGGGGCGGTAATTTCCTGGTTGCCTTCTTTCATGCTCCGCCCGGCGTTCTGCGCCTGCAACAGGAGATGCATGCATGCGGCACGAATCTGGGAGGCCCATCTCGCCCTGGGCGACATCGACGCAGCCACGGTGACCGCCCGGTGCCGCGTGCGGAGGTGACGCCTCCCATGCGTGTGACGGCGTCGCGAGTGTCGGCAAACGAACGTTTTACCGACAGGCGGTGGCGGCTGCGGTAGACCATGGGGTTCAGGATTTCATCGCGGATGATTTGTAGACGGTGGGACGCGGAAGCCTGCGAGCCAGGCGGTCAGTCGCTCCGCCTCTGTGGGCAACCGACGGACTTCGCGACCAGTCGTAACGTCGCTGCCACCGGGATGGATTCCCGCGCCGGAGTGCCCACGTTCCCGCCCCGTGTCGTCGGTGACATGAGGTTGCGGGCCTCCCACAATCCTGTGTGTCACACCTCAGTGGCAGACTGCGGCACAACGAAGCTTCGGAAGGGGCAGGGCGTTGCGGCAGGGGCCACCCGTCGAGCGCCACTGCTCGGGGGTGGCTGGTGCCACGGGGGGAGATGCGCGGCTGTGATCTTCGACAGTCTTGATGTGTCGTACGGCGAATTGTGGGGTCCCCATCGGGGAATGACCCATCCGGACCCGATGTCGCGCGCGGTCGCGGCACGCAGGCATGCTGCCGGGATGGACTACGCGGTTCTGCTGTCCGCGCGGGAGCGACCGCTGGCACTGGTCGAATACTGGCCGCGCCGGATGTGGCGTATGTATCTGTTCGACGACAGGTCCTGGCGCATGCAGATGATCGACCTCAAGCCGCACGGCACCGGGTCGTTGTTGGCTCACCGGAACACCCGATGGCAGTTCTCCAACGAGCAGGAGCACTCGTCCGGGAAGTGGGAGGTTCAGGAGACCACGACCGTCTCGGCCGACGGGCAGGTCGAGGTGAGGTCCGAGTTCGCCGGGCCGCGGGGAGCGTCGACGGAGCCACTGCACGCTCGAACATCCGGCCCGTCGAGCGTCCCCGTGCGGCGGTTTTCGGCGCCCGTCGAAAGCTTCCTCTGCCCCGTACCGGAATTCGGCGACTGGCAGGTGTTCGCGCCGTTCCTCGCCCAGCAGGGCCACGAGCCCGCCACGACCGTAGCCCTGAGAGACGTGTCGGTGGACGAAGGGTCGGGACCGCTGCGCGCCACCGGAATCGAGCTACTGTTCAGCCCGGGCGGGTGTGAAACTTCCGACGGGCCGGCCGTCGTCGAGCCCGTTGACGCCGGCCTGCTGCGGATCACGTCAGGGCAGTTGGCGGTCTCGGACCCCGGCTGGATCGGAGAGACCCCGCGGACCGTCGCTGTGCCACCGGGCGAGTTCCCGGTCACGCTGTCGCTTTTGCGCACGGCACGCGGGGCCGGTGTCGCCGCGGCCAGGGTGACGTTCCTGGACATCCCGCCCCGCGAGTGGGAAATGGCCCTCCGGCCCGACGAGGACCTCGGGCTGCTCGGCGAGGGCCAGTTCTACGGGGTTGGCGTGGATACCGGCACAGCGGCTTTCATGGACGCGACTCGGACGGTGATCGAAGACCATCTGGACGAGGACCTGTTCATACCCCTCGACAGCCATTTCAGCGTCGAACTGCCCGGCACGGAGCCCGAGCCGAACCTCATCGCCTTCCGTGCCGGCCAGGGCGACGGGGCCTACCCCGTCTGGATCGGCCGCACCGATGACGGACAGGTTGGTTGCGTCGTCGTCGACTTCCAGCTCCATTCCGCCGCCAAGGGAGAGTAAGGAGCCGCCGGCCACCGGCGCGAGACCGCCAGGTCCAGATCCAGGCGGCGGCTCATATCCAGCTCGAAGCGGCCGTAGGGACCCACATGCGTCCGCAACAGCGGAGAAGTGCGCACCGGTCCGCCCTCGGCGTGCCCGCGTTGCGCACGCACCGGCCGCACGCTCGCGCGGGTCGCCGCGCAGGACGGTCAGGGCGGCCAGAGGTCCGCCGGCAGGGGCTGCTCGGCCCAGATGGTCTTGCCGGTGCCCGTCTGCCGGCTGCCCCAGCGCTGGGTGAGCTGGGCGACCAGCAGCAGGCCCCGGCCGCCCTCGTCGTAGGCGTGGGCCCGGCGCAGATGCGGTGAGGTGGGGCTGCCGTCGGAGACCTCGCAGATGAGGGCGCTGTCGCGGATGAGACGCAACTGGATGGGCGGCTCGCCGTACCGGATCGCGTTGGTGACGAGCTCGCTGACGACCAGTTCGGTGACGAACGCCGTCTCGTCCAGTCCCCATGCCGTCAGTTGCTCGGTGACCGACCGCCGGATGGCGGCCACGTGCGCGGGGTCCGGGTGGACGTCCCAGGTGCGGATCTGGTCCGTACCCAGCGCGCGGGTGCGGGCCAGCAGCAGCGCCACGTCGTCACCGGGCTCTTCCGGCATGACTGCCTTGAGCACGGTGTCGCACAGGGCGTCGAGGGAGTGGGCGGGCGCCGTCAGCGCGCGGCACAGTTCCGCGAGGGCGTGGTCGACGTCGCGGTCGCGGTCCTCGACGAGGCCGTCGGTGTACAGGGCGACGACGGACCCCTCGGGCAGTTCCAGCTCGGTCGCCTCGAACGGCAGTCCGCCGACCCCCAGCGGCGGCCCGGCGGTCATGTCGACGAGCCGCGTGGTGCCGTCGGGCAGCACCACGGCCGGCGCGGGGTGCCCGGCCGCGGCCAGGGCGAGGGAGCGGGAGACGGGGTCGTACACGGCGTAGAGGCAGGTGGCACCCAGCTCCGCGACCTCGTCGCCCGAGTCGCCGGCCACGAGGTGGATGACGAGGTCGTCGAGGTGGGTGAGGAGTTCGTCGGGGGGCAGGTCGACGTCGGCGAGGGTGCGGACGGCGGTGCACAGGCGGCCCATGGTCGCCGTGGACGGGATGCCGTGTCCGACGACGTCGCCGACGACGAGCGCGACACGGCTGCCGGCCAGCGGTATCACGTCGAACCAGTCGCCGCCGATGCCGGCCGCCGACACGGAGGGCAGATATCGGTGGGCCACCTCGACCGCCGCCTGTCCGGGCATGTCCTTGGGCAGCAGACTGTGCTGGAGGGTCAGGGCGGTGGAACGCTCGCGGGCGAAGCGGCGGGCGTTGTCGATGCAGACCGCGGCCCTGCTGGCGAGCTCCTCGGCGAACACGACGTCCTCGGTGCCGTAGGCGTCCGGCTTCTCCATGCGCACGGCCACCGCGACGCCCAGGGTGACACCACGGGCCCGCAGGGGTACCGCCATCATCGAGTGGGCTCCCGTGCGGTAGGGGCGTCCCGCCGGACCGCGCCGGTCGCGCTCGGCGACCCAGCGCACGAACGACGGCTCGCCCGCCTGGCTGACCAGGACCCGGCCTTCCCGCATCGCGCGCGCGGGCGGCGACAGGGCGGGGTGGACGTCCACCTGCCCCAGACGCACGGCCGCCTCCGGAGTGCCCTCGGTGACGGAGCCGTGGGCGACCCGGCGCAGCGCGACCTCCTCGTTGAAGGGCTCCGGCGACTCCTCCGCGCCCAGGACCCATTCGAGCAGGTCGACACTGGCGAAGTCGGCGAACCGCGGCACCACCACCTCGACCAGCTCCTCTGCGGTCCGCACCAGGTCCAGCGTGGTGCCGATGGCGGCCGCCGCCTTGTTCAGCAGGGCCAGCCGCTCCCGCGCCCAGTACTGCTCGGTGCTGTCGAAAGCCGCCAGGCCGGTCCCCAGCAACGCGCCGGAGGCGTCCCGCACGGGCCACATCTCAGTGGTCCAGGCGTGGTCGCGGTTGAGGGCCGGTGCTCCCGTGAAGCTCTCGTAGCGCTCGGGTCTGCCCGTCTCGGCGACCTGGCGCAGATGGCGCAGGAAGCCCTGGCTGTGCTCGGCGTCCTCGACGGAGTCCGAGAAACAGCGGCCGATCAACGCCTCTTCCGGCACGCCCATCACCTGACAGGCCACGTCGTTGACCCTCAGGTAGCGCTGGCGGGTGTCGAAGACGGACATCGACATGGCCGCCTGCTCGAAGGCCAGTTCCGCCAGCGAGCTCCGCTCGGGGCCGGGCGGTTCGGCGGTGACGGCGTATCCGGCCGGCCCGCCGTCGGGGCCCGTCAGGGCGCAGGCCCGCAGGCGGAGGGCGACGGGGGTTCCGTCCCGGTGCCGCATCCGCACGGTGCCGGACAGGGCGGTCAGGGCGTCGGCCTCCACATCCTCGGCCAGCAGCTCCCGGGCGGCCCGTCCGACGGCTTCCCCGGCCGGATAACCGGTCAGCCGCCGGGCGCCCTCGCTCCACCCCGTCACCGTGCCGTGGGGGTCCAGGGTCGCCACCGCGGAGGGATGCTCCATAGCGTCCAGGATTGACCCTTTACAGCCCGCTTTCAACCGCGACGGAGCGAGAACGGGTCGCTACCCCTGGTGTGCGCGCAGGGCGGACAGGGCGCGGTCGGCGTGCGTGTTCATTCTCAGCTCGCTGCGGACGACCTCGAGCAGGGTGCGGTCCTGCCCGACGACGAAGGTGACCCGCTTGGTCGGGGCCAGGCCGAACCCCCGCTTCACCCCGAGCAGCTCGCGGACCGCGCCGTCGGCGTCCGACAGCAGCGGCATGCCGAGGGTGTGGCGCCCGGTGAACTCCCGCTGCCGTTCGACGGGGTCCCCGCTGACGCCGACGGGGCGGGCGCCCACCGCGGCGAACTCGGCGGCGAGGTCTCGGAAGTGGCACGCCTGGGCGGTGCAGCCGGGGGTCAGCGCGGCGGGGTAGAAGAAGAGCACGACCGGGCCGTCGGCGAGCAGACCGGACAGGCGGCGCGGGGTGCCGGTCTCGTCCGGGAGTGTGAAGTCGTCGACCGTGTCACCCACGGCCGGGATCCGGCTCACGACCGGCCCTCGCTGCCCTTGGCGACGCCGCGGGCCCACAGCACGAGCGGCACCTGTACCGGCAGCCGGCCGTAGGCGGCGGCCTTCTGCGGTGTGGGGCGGTGCCGCCAGTCCACGGCCATCTTGACGTTCGCGGGGAACACGCCGACGAAGAAGGCGGCCGTGGTCAGCGCGGCGGCCTTGCGGGTGCGCGGCAGCGCGATGCCCGCGGCGAGCGCCAGTTCGGCGACGCCGCTGGCGTACGTCCATGCCCGGGGCGTGCCCGGCAGACCACGCGGCACGATCGCGTCGAAGGTGCGAGGGCGGGCGAAGTGGGCGACGCCCGCGGCGGCCAGCAGGCCGGCGAGCAGCAGGGGTGAGCGTTCGGACCGGGACACGGTTCCTCCTCTTGGGGCCTGCCGCGCGATATTACTCGACGGTAAGGAGTGGGAGGCGCCGGGTTCACCCACGGCGGTGGTGAGTGCCGGGGGTGTATCCGAACGAACGGCGGAAGACCTCGATGAACGCGCTGGCGGAGGACCAGCCGCAGCGGTGCGCGACGGTGGTGACGGGCAGGTCGTCGGCGAACATGCGCAGGGCGTGGTAGAGGCGGGACTGCGTGCGCCACTGGGGGAAGGTCATGCCGAACCGTTGACTGAACTAACTCGAACATTTTCGCAGGTCAGACGGCCTTTCTGCTAGCTTCCCTGGATGCTTGAACGTGATCCCGAGAGGGAGTTAGCGAGCTTCGTGCTGCCCGAGGCCGGACAACTGGCGGAGACGAGAGATCAATGGAAGCCCTTTGTCCTCCTGGACGCGGACAGCGTCGAGATCGAACCCGTGGCCGCCTTCTTCGCGGAGCTGCTGGCTTGTGACAGGTCAGCAGCCACGATCCGGTCGTACGGAATGGATCTGCTGCGCTGGTGGCGCTTCCTGTGGGGCTGGGGTGTCGCTTGGGACCGTGCAGACCGGTCGGACGCTCGGGACTTCGCCCGCTGGATGAAGATCGCGAACAAGCCCGCACCGCTGCACTGGCGCCACCGACGGGACATCAAGACAGAGACAGCACCAAAGCCAGTACCGGAGCAGTTGCCTCCCGGAGCCCCCAATCCGATCACGGGAAAGTCGTCACCAGGGCTGAGATACGCGCCGACAACGCGAGCGCACTGCGAGACCGTCCTGCGGGCCTTCTACGACTTCCACCTCGCCGAAGGAACCGGGCCGATCCTGAACCCGTTTCCACTGGATCGCTCCCGACGCCATGGCCGGGCACATGCTCACCACAACCCTGACGAGCGGTTTCGCCACGAACGGCAGGTCCGCTACCGGCCGGCCATCCCCAAGAGAGCCCCTCGGCGGATCCCCGACACGATGTTCAACGCACTGTTCGCCGCGCTGAAGCACGACCGTGATCGAGCTCTGCTGGCGTTCTGGGTTTCCAACGGTGCTCGCGCTGAGGAACTGCTCACCAGCCGGCAACGCGACGCGCTGCCCGGCCAACAGATCCTGGGGGTGGTCCGCAAGGGGAGCCGGGCCTATCAACAACTCCCCTGCTCAGCGGACGCTTTCGTCTGGCTACGGCTCTATCAGGAGAGCGCCTGGCGGGCTGGGGTGCCCCGCGGGCAGAACGAGGGGTTGTGGTGGACGTTGCGCCGCCCGTGGCGTCCCCTGAACTATCCGGCGGCCCGTGCGATGTTCAACCGGGCCAACAGTTTGGTCGGTTCGAACTGGACTCTCCACGATCTTCGACACACCGCCGCCTATCGGCTGGCGAGGGATCCGAAGATGCCGCTGACCGACGTGCAGTGGGTGCTCGGTCATGCACACCTGTCGACAACACAGCTCTATCTTCCGGCCGACCGGGACGAGGTGATCGAACATGTTCGGGCACACCATGCCCGACGGGCCAAGTCCGCCGAGCGGACTCCCGCGCCTCCGGCCGCCGGCTACAACCCTGAATCCCTCAACAACCTCTTCGGGACTGCCTGGTGACACCTACGGAGACCATGTCCGTCACGACGCATGTCGCACCTCCCGCGTCCCTGAGCCTGGCCGGCGAGGCATTGAAAGCCGTCGCCTTGCGCTTCCCGCCCAGACCTGCCGAGGATCACTGGGCGGCCACTGCACGCGCGCGAGCCGACATCCTGGCTCGTCTGGAGCAAACTCCTTTGCGGCCGACGAACGTGAAGCAGCACAGAGCCAGGATCCGCGGAGCTCGCCAGACCTTGCAGTGGCTGGAGACCTTTCCGGGGGCCACCTGGCAGCAGCGCTGGAATGCCAGTCCCGCGAGCACGCGTCCTGGCAATGACTGGGTCCGGTTTGCACCCGGTTGGATCGGAACGGCTGCTGGGCCCTCGCAGCGGCAGGCGCTGTCGGGAGAGTTGCTCAGTCTGATCTGCGCCGATGTTGTCAGGCCCGCCCTCCCCTGGCTGCTGTCACGGACCTCGGCCAACATGACGAGCCTGCGGATCGGGCTGATCCCTGCCCGCGACCCGGAAGGATTCGCCCAGCTTGAAGCGGGGATCGAATCTGCCACGTGGTCCTCCAAGGTTGGGCGTGATGCCCTGCATTCCTTGGTCAAGATCGTGGCCGCCAAGGGCGGAGCCTTGGCGGACATCACCGTTGGCGACGCCGTGGAGTATCTCGCCGCACTCAAAGCGGCGAACAAAGCCGCGAGCGTCAAAGCGCGCGGCAACACCCTCTTCTACGCCTGGCTCCGCGAGTTGGGCACCCTGCCTGCAGAAGCTCCCAGTTCCTTGCGCTACCTGGCCAACACGAGTGGGCAGGTGTCGATGGAGCAGCTCGTCGACCGGTTCGGTGTCCGCTGCCGCCCTGTCCGAGATCTCTTGGTGGACTATCTCAAAGAGCGACAGCCGGGTCTCGACTACACGTCCCTGAACAATCTGTCCCGGCACCTGGCCAGTAACTTCTGGGGGGATCTGGAACAACATCATCCAGGGATCGACTCACTCCGCCTGGCGCCCGAGGTGAGCGCGGCCTGGAAGCAGAGATGCCAGACCCGCATCGAACGGCGCCGCCAGACAGACGGCAACGTGCGTGAAGTAGTGACCGGGCGCGCCAACGTCGCCAGCATCATGCTCTCCGTCCGGGCGTTCTATCTCGACATCGCCCAGTGGGCCATCGACGAGCCGGCGCGCTGGGGGCCTTGGGCGGTACCGAGTCCGATCAAGGACGCGGATGTCGCTGTCGTGAAAGACAACAAGCGGCGCAAAGCCCGAATGGACCACCGGACGCGGGAACGACTTCCGGCTCTGCCCGCTGTCGCCCGAGCGGCTTCAACATGCCTGAACGAGGCCAAATCCCGACTACAGGCTCTGATGGACACCCCGCCAGGTGATCAGTTCGCTTTCGCGGGCGACACCTTCAGACGGGCAGCGAAGGACGGCACGACCTGGGCGGTGAACATCGCCACCGGCCGGCGCGTCGACCTCGCCCTCGCCGAGAGCCGCGCGTTCTGGGCCTGGGCGATGGTCGAGTTTCTTCAGCACACTGGTGTCCGCATCGAGGAGATGCTGGAGGCCAGCCATCACAGCCTGATCCAGTACAGACTGCCTACAACTGGCGAGATCGTCCCCCTCCTGCAGATCGCGCCGTCCAAGACCGATGAGGAGCGGGTAATCCTGGTCAGCCCGGAGCTCGCCGATGTGCTCAGTGCGATCATCGCCCGCATCCGCGACCCGCGCAGCGGTGCCGTTCCCTACGTCTCCAGCTATGACATGGCCGAGAAGACCTGGAATCCGCAGATGCCACTGCTTTTCCAGTGGTGCCGCAGCGGCGAGAGTTCCCGCCTCTCCCCGAAGCTCCTGCGCCAAGCACTTCAAGAGGTGCTGGCCTCCACGAATCTGACCGACTCAGCCGGGCAGCCGTTGGACTTCTCGCCCCATGACTTTCGGCGGATCTTCATCACCGATGCCATCCGCAGCGGCCTTCCCCCGCACATCGCGCAGGTCATCGCCGGGCACACCAGCATCAACACGACCATGGGATACAACGCCATCTATCCCGGCGAGGCCATCGAAGCCCATCGCGCGTTCATCGCCCGGCGCCGAGCACTCCGCCCCAGTGAGGAATACCGAACCCCCACCAACGAGGAATGGGATGCCTTCCTCGGACACTTCGAGCGACGCAAACTGTCCATCGGGATCTGCGGTCGCGCATTCGAAACTCCCTGCATCCACGAACACGCGTGTATTCGATGCTCCATGCTCCGACCGGATCCGGCTCAGAGACACCGCCTCGTCGAGATCCGCGACAACCTGATCGCCCGAATCACCGAAGCAGAACAGGAGGGATGGCTTGGTGAGATCGAAGGACTCCAAGTCAGCCTCGCCAGCGCAGAGGAGAAGCTCATGCAGCTCGATGCAGAGCAAGTCCGTCAACGCCAAGTGATCGATCTCGGCATGCCCAGATCGCGACACAAATCAGTACGGCAAGAGGACCTTCAAGTTAGCCGAGCCTCATCCACGCGGATGATCTACACCACCTCGCCCCAGGCCACGACCCACGCTCTACGGGCGCCGGGCCAGCAAATGGGTGTCGAGGAAGCCCCGCTCGGACGCTGGGTCGTGGAGCAACCGAGCAACCGTGACGAGTCCGGCCCCGGCCAGCAACTCGGCAAACTGCTCCGCCGGCCAGCTATAGGCGGGTGCCACCTTGTGGTCGAAGCGGACCGGCTCCGGTCCCTCAGTCCCGAAGAAGGACACCAGGAGCAGGCCCCCTGGTGCCAGGACACGCACCTGCTCGGCGAGTAGCGCGGGCAATTCCCCAGGTGGGGTATGGATCATCGAGTAGTGGGCCAGCACTCCGCCGAGCGCGCCGTCCTCGACCGGCAGGGCCTCCATCCGCGCTTCGTCGAACCGCAGCGCTGGATGGGCCCGCCGAGCGTGGGCGACCATGGCTGGGGAGAGGTCGAGTCCGAAGGCGTCCAGCCCTAAGTCGTGCAGCATGGCCGTCAGATGACCGGGTCCGCACCCGACGTCGGCTGCCCGCAGGTTCCCCGTGCCACGCACGAGCTCGGCGAAGGTGCCGATCATGTTCCGCGCGAAGGGCTGCGTCTCCAGCCGATTAGCGAACATCGACGCGTACAGCTCGACGACCCCGTCGTAGGCCGCCCTGGTCTCGTCCTGGTGTTTTAACACGGGAAGGAAACTAACACCCGCGCCGTTCGCAGCCGTTCTCCGGCCCCATTCCGGCCCTTCCTCTCAGGGCTGACCGTCCCGTCACCTGATCACGGGACGATCTCGTTAGTTCAGAGAAGAACTCGCGGCGGAAGAGACGGCTGAGCGTGCGTTCCCCGGTCCCGGTGGCGGCGCCGAGCGCGGCGAGGGTGCGGGTGTCGGCCGGGGCTGCGTGGACGAGCGCGCACACCGCCGCCAGCCGGGGGTCGGTGGGGGTGGGCAGACGCAGCGGCTGCCGCGGCGAGGCCCGCAACTGATCGCACAGGACGGTGAGGAGGCGCCGGCGTTCGGGGCCCGCGTCGCCCGGGTCACGGGTGTAGGCGCCGATCAGTTCGCGCAGCAGCGGCCGACGGCGAGGACGACCGGGGTTTCCAGGCCGAGCGGGTTCTCACCGGCGGGCAGGCCGACCAGATGCAGATCGAGGCGGCCGTGGGCGCGGTGGGCGTGCACGGTGCCGGCCGGGATCCAGATGGCCCGGGTGCCGGGCTGCGAACCAGGTCCCGGCGCCGGTGGTCACGGCCATGATTCCGGAGACCGCGTACACGATCTGGTGATCGTCGTGCCGGTGCGCGTCGATGCGCTGCCGGGCGGTCAGCCGCTGGGCGCGGGTGGGGGCCGTGAGAGTGTGACGGACGGAGACGTCGGCATCGGAGGCCGCCGCCGGGTGGCCGCGGCTGCCCGCCGCGTCGTGGCGAGTGACCGCCGAGGGCTGGCGGGTGACCGACGGATCCTGGCAGGCGCCCGCCCGGTGCTGGCAGGTGCCCGCCGCGCCCTGGCAGATGACCGCCGAGGGCTGGCGGGTGACCGACGGATCCTGGCAGGCGCCCGCCCGGTGCTGGCAGGTGCCCGTGCGGGGTCACGCTGGGGCTGACGGTGAGCGTCGGCGGGCTCGCCGTTCCGCAGCGGTCGGCGCGCTCGCGGACGCGACGTCTGTGCGGGCCGCGCTGCTGCCGCTGGTGGTCCTGCCCGCCGTGGGCCGGCTCTTCCTGTGCGGCCTGCGGGAACCCGCCCCGCTCCCGACGAAGCCCGCCGTCGGTACGCCTGCGGCGGGCGACGCCGATGTGCGGTGAGCACCCTTCCGACACCTTCGCCGCGCCGTCCGGGCGCGGGGTCCCGCACCCGGGCGGCGCGGCGAAGGCGCGTA
Organism: Streptomyces pactum; assembly: GCF_002005225.1. NCBI lineage: Bacteria > Bacillati > Actinomycetota > Actinomycetes > Kitasatosporales > Streptomycetaceae > Streptomyces > Streptomyces pactum. The sequence goes on along the minus strand of NZ_CP019724.1, from coordinate 7,744,549 downwards.
CGCGGGCGCGGCGGCTCGGGGTCGGCAACCTGAACGGCGCCGCCCCGCCCCGGGACCGACGCCGTTCAGGCGAACCTGGCGGGCAACGCGCGTGACGGCGCACGGCTGCGTCGAGAACTGACCCGTGGAGCTGCCGCTGATCCCTCCCATGCTCGCCACACCCGGTGCCCTGCCGTCCGCCGCGCAGGACGCGCGCTGGGCCTACGAGACCAAGCAGGACGGCCAGCGCGTGGTGGTCTACCTGCCCGGCGACGGCAGCGTGCTGCTCCGCGCCCGCTCCGGCCACGACATCACGGCCGCCTACCCCGAACTGGCACCACTCGGCACCGCGCTCGGCTCCACCGCCGCCGTGCTGGACGGGGAGGTGCTGGCCCTGGACGAAGAGGGCCGCGCCGACTTCCAGTTGCTGCAGTCCCGCATGGGCCTGGCGCACGCCCCGGGCCGGGCGGCGCACCGGGCGGCGCGGGTCCCCGTCCATCTGGTGCTGTTCGACGCCCTGCACCTGGCGGGCCGGTCCCTCCTCCGTCTCCCCTACACCCGCCGCCGCGAGCGGTTGACGGGTCTCGGCCTCGGCGGGCCGTCCTGGTCCACCCCGGCCGCGCTGGTGGGCCACGGCGAGCAGGCGCTGCGGGCCACCCGCGAGCACGGCCTGGAGGGCCTGGTGTGCAAGCGGCTGGACTCGGTGTACGAGCCGGGGGTCCGCTCCCGGGCCTGGATCAAGATCCGCAACATGCGCAGCGAGGACGTCGTGGTCGGCGGCTGGCTGTCCGGCAAGGGACGGCTCACGGGCCTGCCCGGCGCCGTCCTGGTCGGCCAGCGCGCCGCGGGCCGGCTGCGCTACGTGGGCGGGGTCGGCACCGGCTGGAGCGCGGCCGAGCGCACCGAACTGGCGGCGCTGCTGCGGGCCGCCGCGAGCGACGTGTGCCCCTTCGACCCCGTACCGCCGGTGCCGGGGGCGCGCTGGGCCGTCCCCCGGCTGGTCGGCGAGGTCCGGTACAGCACCCGCACCCGGGAGGGCATGCTGCGCCAGCCGTCCTGGCTCAGGCTCCGCCCGGACCTCGCACCCGAGGAGTCGGCCGCCGACATTCCGGACGACCTGGTGTGACCACGTGATGCGGCGTCAAGTATTGGGCTGCCCTTCACCACCGGGACGCCCGTGCCCCCTTGGCGCGGAAGTGAAAAGACGGGACCCTGAACTCCCTTCCCCCCCCACAGCCGTTGGGCTGCGCCCGGAATCAGAGGAGGACGCGGTGTCGTCGCGTACCACCCCCACCCGCCACAAGAGATGGCTCGCCGCACCGCTCGGTGCGCTCGCCCTCGTCGTCGCCTTCCCCGCCACCGCCTTCGCCGCCCCGCCCCCGGGGCTGCCCGGCAACGCCGACGGCCTGGAGCGGGCGTACCAGCCCGCCTACGACTACGACACCGACGGCTGCTATCCCACACCGGCCATCGGCGCCGACGGCGCGGTCAACGGCGGACTCAAACCGACCGGTGCCCTGAACGGCAACTGCCGGGACGCCTCCGACCTGGACAACACCAACGGCTACGCGCGCGCCAAGTGCGACGGCGGCTGGTGCGCCTACATGTACGGCCTCTACTTCGAGAAGGACCAGGCGCTGCCCGGCAGCAGCCTCGGCGGCCACAGGCACGACTGGGAGCACGTCGTGGTGTGGGTACGGGACGGCACCGTGGAGTACGTCTCGACCTCCAACCACGGCTCGTTCAGCGTGCACGCGAGGTCGGCGGTCCGCTTCGACGGCACGCATCCGAAGATCGTCTACCACAAGGACGGCATCAGCACCCACTGCTTCCGCCTGGCGACCTCGGGCGACGAGCCGCCGGAGAACCACCGGGGCGATTGGCGGTATCCGACGCTGGTCGGCTGGAACGGCTATCCGGCCGGCCTGCGCGAGAAGCTGAGCTCCCACGACTTCGGCAGCGCCAACTTCGGCCTCAAGGACGGCAGCTTCGCCTCCCACCTGGCGGCCGCCAAGCCCTCCGGCATCCCCTTCGACCCGCACGCCTGAGGCGACCGGCCGGGGCCGGTCGAGCGAACCACGCAACCGACGCGCCCCGGTGAGCACTATGGTGTCGGCATGTCCGCCCCCGAACTGATCCGCATCGTCTCCCGCGACTCCCCCATGGCCCTGGCGCAGGTCGAGCGCGTCCGGGCCGAGTTGGCGGCCCTCCACCCCGACGTGCGCACCGAGGTCGTGCCGGTGAAGACCACCGGCGACAAGTGGCTCGGCGACCTGTCGCAGGTGGAGGGCAAGGGCGCGTTCACGAAGGAGGTGGACGCCGCGCTGCTGTCGGGTGAGGCCGACCTGGCGGTGCACTGCGTCAAGGACGTGCCCGCCGACCGGCCGCTGCCGGCCGGCACGGTGTTCGCCGCGTTCCTGGAGCGGGACGACATCAGGGACGCGCTGATCCACCCGGAGGGGCTCACCCTGGACGAGCTGCCGGCCGGGACCCGCGTCGGCACCTCCTCGGTCCGCCGCGTCGCCCAACTGGCCGCCACCCACCCGGACCTCCGGTGCGTGCCGTTCCGGGGCAACGCCAACCGGCGGCTGGCGAAGCTGGCCGCCGGTGACGCGGGCGCCCTGCTGCTGGCGGTCTCCGGCCTGGAGCGCATCGGCCGCCGTGACGTGATCAGCGAGGTCCTCTCCCCCGAGACGATGATGCCGCCGATCGGCGCGGGCATCCTCGCGCTGCAGTGCCGTGAGGGCGACACCGCCCTCATCGACGCGGTCAGCGGTCTCGGTCACCCGCCCACCCATCGGGAGGCGACGGCGGAACGCATGTTCCTGCACGTCCTGCAGGGGCACTGCAACAGCCCGATCGCCGGATACGCCCGCGTGGACCGGAGCGGGGAACTCTCCCTGCGGGCCTGCGTCTTCACCCCGGACGGCAAGACACGGCTGAACGCCCACGAGTGGGCCGGCCGCCTCGACCCGGCGACGCTGGGCACGTCGGTCGCCGTGACCCTGCTGCGCCAGGGGGCCCGCGAGATCATCGACGGCATCGCGCACTGAGGCGCCGCCGCCCGGGGGTCAGGCGGAGCCGTCCTCCGCCTGGCCCCGCAGGAAGGCGCTCACCTGGTGCGCCACCCCGTCGTCCCGCACCGTGCCGGACAGGGTCCCGGCGCTCCCGTCGGGCAGCCCGAGGCCGCCCGTCCACAGCCGGCGGTCGGCCCACTCCTCGTCCACCCGCACCTGCACCTGGACGTCCACCTGGCCGAGGCTCGCCTCCGGGCCGGCGGCGTAGAGCACGGCGGTGGCCCGGCGCAGCGGGTAGACGTCGAAACCCTCGATGAACTGGGAGTTGCGCCAGTCGAGGAACGCGCTCTCCCCGTCGGGACCGATCCGCACGTCGATCTGCCCGTCCTCCAGGTGGATGCCGAGCTGCCGGCCGCCCCGGTTCTCGACGGTCACCCGGACGCAGAAGTACGTCAGCCCCTCGGCGGCGTCGTCGCGTCCACGCGGCGGCTCGGCGGCCTCGAGCCGGTGGACGCGGACCCGCAGACCGGCGTGCTCGTCGTACTCCTGCCAGTCCCCGACGACGTTCGGCTCGTACACGGTGCCCCTCTCGACCTCTCGACGCTGCTTCCTATCTGTGTGCTCAGTGCACTGTCAAATGAGCGGAATGCGCTGTGGCCAGGGGCTTCACCCCTTTTGATCAGTGATCAAGCGTTGCGCAGGAAGTATCCGCCGGCGCCCCCGCCGGGCGATCACCCAGAGCGTGCCGCACATCACGTTCGGCGGCGCCGCCGTCTCGCTCACCGGTCCGCAGCCGTTCGGGTGGCCGTCCGGGAGAATCGCGCTCAGTATCCATATATATGAGGACTTGCCCGCACCCCTGCTGAGGGAGGTGCGCATGATGCGTATCGCCGGCAGAACCAAGCCCCATCCGCACGACGACGCTCCCGACACGGCCGCGGCCTTCGACCGGCTCGCCGGGCTGCCCGAGGGCCCGGAGCGCAAGGCGCTGCGGGACGAACTGATCCAGGTGTGGCTGCCCATGGCCGAGCGGATCGCGGTCCGCTTCCGGGGTCGCGGGGAGAACCTGGAGGACCTCTACCAGGTGGCGGCCCTGGGACTGGTCAAGGCCGTCGACCACTACGACCCGGAACGCGGCCACGCCTTCGAGGCGTACGCCGTGCCGACCGTGACCGGCGAGATCAAGCGGCACTTCCGCGACCACATGTGGACCCTGCACGTTCCGCGGCGGATCCAGGACCTGCGCAACCGGGTACGCAAATCCGCGAAGGAGCTGGCCCAGACCACGCCGGGCCGCGCCCCCACGATCGAGGAGATCGCCGACCACGCGCAGCTCACCACGGTCGAGGTCCGTACCGGCATGGAGGCGCTGGAGTGCTTCTCCGCCCTCTCGCTGGAGGCGGAGATGCCGGGGACCGACGGGTACGCGCTCGGGGACGCGCTCGGCGGGCCGGATCCGGCCTTCGACGCGGTCGTGGACCGGGTGGCCGTCCGGCCCTGTCTGGAGGCGCTGCCCGAACGCGAGCGCACCATCCTCTACCTGCGCTTCTTCGGCGGGATGACGCAGAGCCGCATCGCGCAGCAGCTCGGCATCTCCCAGATGCACGTCTCCCGGCTGCTCAGCGGCTGCTTCGACCGGATCCGCGACGAGATCCTCGCGGAGATCCGCTGAGACGGTTCCGGCGCGCGGTCTCAGCGCTCGGGCGGCTCGCCGGGGATCTGTACGGGGCCGTGGCGGTCCAGGGAGTCCTCGAGGGCGGCCCGGATTCCCGGCGGCATCACTCCGGTGCGCCCCCAGATGAGTATCATTTCCGCCACATTGCGGAGTTTGATGTTCGTATGCTGGGAAACTTCCTTCAGTACGATCCACCCCTCGTCCGGCGTCACCCTGCCGAGGACGACGACCATCCCGATCGCCTGGTCGACGACGGCGTGCGAGACGACCGCCTCCTTGAGCTGCCGGACCTGCTCCTGCAACTGGAAGATCTGGTCCGAGCCGATCTGGTCCGAGCCCGAGTCCGTGGGCATGGTCACCTCCGGATCCGGCGGGTCCCCGCCACCTGTGCCGTGCGGTACCGTTCCGACGCATCCATCGTCGCCACCCGCGCATCCTCGCGCCACTGGGCCGGCCGGGCCTGGTCCGCCACCGTTTCGGCGTGGCGGCCGGGGTACTCGGCAGGCGCCCGCCGCACTCCCGGCCGGACACTGGTGTGGAGCCGGTGACTGCCGGTGGACGAGACCAGGACGCGACTGCCATGAACCACGACATGACCTCCCCCGCCGGCCAGGAGAGCCTTCTTTCCACCCACTCCGTGTACGGGGCCCCCTGCTGGGTGAGCCTGACCAGCCGTGACCTGAAGGCCACCGAGGAGTTCTACTCCGCCGTACTGGGCTGGCAGTGGCGCCCCGCCAAGCTGGGCGAACCCTTCCGGATCGCCCTGGTCGACGGGGCACCGGTCGCGGGTATCGCCGCGGTCGCCGCGATGTGGCAGATGGCGGTGGCGTGGACGCCGTACTTCGCCGTGCGCAGCGCGGACGAGGCCGTGTCGCGGGCGCAGGAGCGCGGGGGCACCGCAGCGGTCGGGCCGATCTCCCTCCCGCCCGGACGGGCGGCCCTGCTGGCCGACCGGGACGGCGCGACCTTCGGGATCTGGGAGGGCGAGCTGTTCTCGGACTGGGAGACCTGGCGCACCTCGCGCCCCGCGTTCATCCGGCTGCACACGCGGGACGCCTTCGACTCCGCCATCTTCTACGGCGAGATCTTCGACTGGGCGTCGGGGCCCAACGGCTGCTGCGAGGTCCGGTACGAGGGCGACGAGGTGGTGCTGCGCAACCAGGGGGACGTGGTGGCGCGCATCGAGTCGGGCGCGCTGGGAGCCGCGCCCGACCCGGCCATCCGGCCGCACTGGCAGGTCCACTTCGCGGTCCAGGACGTCGCGGCCTGCGCCCGCGCCGCCGAGCGCCACGGTGGCAGTGTGCTGTCGCTGGGCGGTGACGAGGCCGTGCTCCGGGACGCCGACGGCGCGCAGTTCACGGTGACCGCGCGCCGCCTGGGCTGACCTCACGGGCCGTTCACCGGCCGGTGCGGGAGGGCCGGGAGAGCAGCAACAGACTGCGCTGTTCGACGGTCACCACGGTGCCCGCCTTGTGCTCCGCCTCGTCGGGGACGCCCTCGGGATCGGCCGTGTCGATCAGGGTCGCCCAGCGCTCCCCGTAGGTGGCGTCGGGCAGCCGGAAGTCGGCCGGCTCCCAGTGGCTGTTGAACAGCAGCAGGAAGGAGTCGTCCTGGACCGGCCGGCCGCACGGGTCGGGTTCGGCGATGGCGTCTCCGTTGAGGAAGACGCCGACGGCGTGCGCGTCGGAGCGCTGCCAGTCGTCGTCGGTCATCTCCCGCGCGTCCGGGAGCAGCCACACCAGGTCGGGCAGCGGCTGGTCCGCGCGGGTGGGGGTGTCGCCCCGGAAGTAGCGGCGCCGGCGCAGGACGGGGTGGCCGGCCCGCAGCGCGATGACGCGCCGGGTGAAGTCCAGCAGCGCGCGCTGTTCGCCGTTCAGCCGCCAGTCGACCCAGGAGATGTCGTTGTCCTGGCAGTAGGCGTTGTTGTTGCCCCGCTGGGTGCGGCCCAGTTCGTCGCCGTGGCAGAGCATCGGGATGCCCTGCGAGAGCAGGAGCGTGGCGAGGAAGTTGCGCTGCTGGCGGCCGCGCAGCTCCCGTACGGCCGGGTCCTTCGTCTCGCCCTCCGCGCCGCAGTTCCAGGACCGGTTGTGGCTCTCGCCGTCCCGGTTGCCCTCGCCGTTGGCCTCGTTGTGCTTGTCGTTGTAGGAGACGAGGTCGCGCAGGGTGAACCCGTCGTGCGCGGTCACGAAGTTGACGCTGGCGCGGGGGCGGCGCCGGCTGTGCTGGTACAGGTCGGAGGAGCCGGTCAGCCTGGAGGCGAACTCGCCGAGCGTGTGCTCCTCGCCGCGCCAGAAGTCCCGTACCGCGTCGCGGTACATGCCGTTCCACTCGGACCACAGTTGCGGGAAGTTGCCGACCTGGTAGCCGCCCTCGCCCACGTCCCAGGGCTCGGCGATCAGCTTGACGCGGCTGATCACCGGGTCCTGCTGGATGAGGTCGAAGAACGCCGACAGCCGGTCCACCTCGTGGAACTGCCGGGCCAGGGTGGCGGCGAGGTCGAAGCGGAAGCCGTCGACGTGCATCTCGGTGACCCAGTAGCGCAGCGAGTCCATGATGAGCTGGAGCACGTAGGGGTGCCGCATCAGCAGGCTGTTGCCGGTGCCGGTGGTGTCGTAGTAGTGCTGCCAGTCGCCGTCCACCAGGCGGTAGTACGAGGCGTTGTCGATGCCGCGGAAGGAGAGGGTGGGGCCCTTCTCGTTGCCCTCGGCGGTGTGGTTGTAGACCACGTCGAGGATCACTTCGAGGCCGGCCTCGTGCAGGGTCTTGACCATCGACTTGAACTCGGTGACCTGCTGGCCGCGGGTGCCGAGGGCGGCGTAGCCGTTGTGGGGCGCGAAGAAGCCGATGGTGTTGTAGCCCCAGTAGTTGGAAAGGCCCCGGTCCTGGAGGACGCCGTCGTGCACGAACTGGTGCACCGGCATCAGCTCCACGGCGGTCACGCCGAGGGACGTCAGGTGCTCCACGACGGCGGGGTGCGCCAGTCCGGCGTAGGTGCCGCGCAGCTCCTCGGGCACGTCCGGGTGGGTGCGGGTCAGGCCGCGCACGTGGGCCTCGTAGATCACGCTCTCCGAGTACGGGCGCCTGGGCGGGCGGTCGTCGCCCCAGTCGAAGAACGGGTCGGTGACCACGCCGAGCATGGTGTGCCCGGCGCTGTCCCCCGGGTCGGCCCTGCTCTTGGCCCGTTCGAAGAGGGAGGCGTGGTTGTCCACCAGCCCGTCCACGGCCCGGGTGTACGGGTCGAGGAGCAGCTTCGCCGGATTGCACCGGTGGCCCACGGCCGGGGCCCACGGACCGTGGACCCGGTAGCCGTAGCGCTGCCCCGGGCCGACGCCGGGCAGGTAGCAGTGCCAGACGAAGCCGTCGACCTCGGGCAGCGGGACGGTGCCGTGGGTGCCGTCGTCGTCGACGAGGACGAGGTCGACCCGTTCGGCGACCTCGCTGAACAGTGCGAAATTGGTGCCCTGTCCGTCGTACACGGCCCCCAGCGGGTAGGGGTGCCCGCTCCACACGGGCGACCCCTTCCAGTTCGGCCGGGCGCGGGTCACCGGGCCTCCTCCAGAACGCCGTTCGACCTACTGGCCGGTCCGGCCAGTCGGGCCACCGGCGTGATCTCGCGTGGCACCTCCAGCCCCTCCTGGGTGATCGGCTCCGGCGCCGTCGCCACCAGCGGGACGCGTGCGCCGGCCCGGGCACGCTGCGAGAACCAGATGACCTTGGCCCCGGTGTCGGCGGCGCAGCAGCCCCAGCCGTCGCTGGTGGCGGCGAGGTGCTGGAGGCAGGTGCGCAGGTCCTGGTCGGGACGGAGCGCGTGGTCGTTGCCCCCCACGGCCGTGATGAGGTGCTGGTGGTTCCACCACATCTCGATCGACGTGTTCTTGTCGCTCGCGTGCTCGTCGATCGCCCGAAGCAGCATTTCGGCGCCCGAGCAGACGGGTTCGACGAGGTTCTCCAGGTTCCAGAACCGGAGGTGAGCGGCCAGGATGCGCCTGACCTGTCCGACCCGTTCCGGGCTCACTTCCACATCGAGGTGGTAGTAGCAGGGCACTGCGGTCTTCATCGTCGTGGCTCCTCACCGCGAAAGCTCTCGCTCCTCCTCGCCCCTTGGGGGGCGAGCTCCCCGAATCACGAAGCGTGAGCACTGATCGCTCCTGAGTCACTCCAGAGTGGGAGCGGTAGCCCATTCGTGCAACACGAGAAAGCGGTTGAAGATCCAACAAGACGGCGCGTCACCGCCCGTGCACCATGTGTGAAGAACTCCATCGTCCGTACCCCCGGACCGTCCGGAAGGTGAAGGGCCATGCTGCTTCCCGCGAAGAGCGAAGTCGCCCGGCAGCTTAGGCGTTACCGCGCCTGGGAACGCTCGATGCTCGCGTCGCCGGCGGACGTGGGCGTCCGGTCCACCTTCGAGGACTCCGGCTACACCCTGTGCGTACTGATGGGAAAGCGGTGCGCACGCGAGGCCGCGGATGCCGCCGAACGGTATCTGCGAACGAACCTGGTCACCCATCCGCAGGAACAGGTGGACCGGCTCTCCCCGGCGGGGCGGAAGACCCCCTCCGGCGCGGCTTGACCCGAACGGCCGGGCTGCGGCCCGGCCCCGAGCACGGCGGAGGTGAGAACGGATGAGTGCGACCGTGGGCATCGGACGTATCCCGGTACGGGACGTCCACCCGGTGGTGGAGTACGGCAGGCGCCCGGCGAAGGCGGTGGCGGGAGAGACGTTCCAGGTCACCGCCACCGTGTTCCGCGAGGGGCACGACGCGGTCGCCGCCAACGTCGTGCTGAAGGACCCCGAGGGCCGGCCGGGCCCGTGGACCCCGATGCGGGAGCTGGCCCCGGGCAGCGACCGCTGGGGCGCCGAGGTCACCCCGGCCGCCCCGGGCGAGTGGACCTACCGGGTGGAGGCGTGGAGCGACCCCGTCGCCACCTGGAAGCACCACGCGCGCATCAAGGTGCCGGCCGGTATCGACACCGGCCTCGTCCTGGAGGAGGGCGCCGAGCTGTACCGGCGGGCCGCCGCGGGCGTTCCGAAGGACGCCGGACGTGCCGTGGTGCTGGCCGCCGCGGCCGCCCTGCTCGACGACACGCTGCCCGTGGCCACCCGGCTGGCGGCGGCGTTGACGCCCCGGGTGGACGCGGTACTGGCCCGGCATCCGCTGCGGGAACTGGTCACCACCTCCGACCCGCTGCCCCTGCTCGTGGAACGCGAACGCGCCCTGTACGGCGCCTGGTACGAGTTCTTCCCCCGCTCCGAAGGCACCCCCGACCGGCCCCACGGCACCTTCCGCACCGCCGAACGCCGGCTGCCCGCCATCGCCGCCATGGGCTTCGACGTCGTCTACCTCCCACCCGTCCACCCCATCGGCACCACCCACCGCAAGGGCCGCAACAACACCCTCTCCGCCACCCCCGACGACGTCGGCGTCCCCTGGGCCATCGGCTCCCCCGAAGGCGGCCACGACACCGTCCACCCCGCCCTCGGCACCATCGACGACTTCGACCACTTCGTCACCCGGGCCGCCCACCACGGCCTGGAAGTCGCCCTCGACTTCGCCCTCCAGTGCTCCCCCGACCACCCCTGGGTCCACAAACACCCCGACTGGTTCCACCACCGCCCCGACGGCACCATCGCCCACGCCGAGAACCCGCCCAAGAAGTACCAGGACATCTACCCCATCGCCTTCGACGCCGACCTCGACGGACTCGTCGCCGAAACCGTCCGCGTCCTGCGCTTCTGGATGGACCACGGGGTGCGCATCTTCCGCGTCGACAACCCCCACACCAAACCCGTCGTCTTCTGGGAGAGGGTCCTCGGCGAGATCAACCGCCGCGACCCCGACGTCATCTTCCTGGCGGAGGCCTTCACCCGCCCCGCGATGATGCACACCCTGGCCCAGATCGGCTTCCAGCAGTCCTACACCTACTTCACCTGGCGCAACACCAAACAGGAACTGACGGAGTACCTCACCGAACTGACGGGGGACGCCGCCTCCTACATGCGGCCCAACCTCTTCACCAACACCCCCGACATCCTGCACGCCTACCTCCAGCACGGCGGCCGCCCCGCCTTCGAGGTCCGCGCCGTCCTGGCCGCCACCCTCTCCCCCACCTGGGGCATCTACAGCGGCTACGAACTCTGCGAGAACACCCCCCTGCGCGAAGGCGGCGAGGAATACCTCGACAGCGAGAAGTACCAGCTCAAACCCCGCGACTGGGCCACCGCCGCCCGCGAGGGCACCACCATCGCCCCCCTCATCACCCAGCTCAACACCATCCGGCGCGACCATCCCGCGCTGCACCGGCTCAGGAACCTGCGCTTCCACCGGACCGACAACGACGCGCTGATCGCGTACAGCAAGCGCGTGGGATCCGACGTGGTGCTGGTGGTAGCCAACCTCGATCCCCACCGCACCCAGGAGGCGACGATCTCGCTCGACATGCCGCAACTCGGACTCGACCGGCACGAGTCGGTACCGGTCCACGACGAGCTCACGGGCGAGACCTACCACTGGGGCCGCACGAACTACGTGCGGCTGGAGCCCGGCCGGGCCCCCGCGCACGTCTTCCACGTCCGCCTGCCGTCGGCCGCCACGCCCCAGAACGGAGGGTCAGGAGCCTCATGACCGTGAACGAGCCCGTGCCGGACAAATTCGAGGACACCCCGGTCAAGGACCGTGACCCGGACTGGTTCAAGCGAGCCGTCTTCTACGAGGTCCTCGTCCGCTCCTTCCAGGACAGCAACGGCGACGGCGTAGGTGACCTCAAGGGCCTCACCGCCAAGCTGGACTACCTGCAGTGGCTGGGCGTGGACTGCCTCTGGCTCCCGCCCTTCTTCAAGTCACCGCTGCGCGACGGCGGCTACGACGTCTCCGACTACACGGCCGTGCTGCCCGAGTTCGGCGACCTGGCCGACTTCGTCGAGTTCGTGGACGCCGCCCACCAGCGCGGCATGCGCGTGATCATCGACTTCGTCATGAACCACACCAGCGACCAGCACCCGTGGTTCCAGGAGTCCCGCAGGGACCCCGAGGGCCCCTACGGCGACTACTACGTCTGGGCGGACGACGACACCCGGTACTCCGACGCCCGCATCATCTTCGTCGACACCGAGGCGTCCAACTGGACCTACGACCCGGTCCGCGGGCAGTACTACTGGCACCGCTTCTTCTCCCACCAGCCCGACCTCAACTACGAGAACCCGGCCGTGCGGGAGGAGATGCTGGCCGCCCTGAAGTTCTGGCTGGACCTGGGCGTGGACGGTTACCGCCTCGACGCCGTGCCCTATCTGTACGCCGAAGAGGGCACCAACTGCGAGAACCTGCCCGCCAGCCACGAGTTCCTCAAGCGCGTCCGCCGCGAGATCGACCTGCACTACCCCGACACCGTGCTGCTGGCGGAGGCCAACCAGTGGCCGGAGGACGTCGTCGACTACTTCGGCGACTACGCGGCGGGCGGCGACGAGTGCCACATGGCGTTCCACTTCCCGGTCATGCCGCGCATCTTCATGGCCGTACGCCGCGAGTCCCGCTACCCGGTCTCCGAAATCCTCGCCAAGACCCCGGCCATCCCGTCCGGCTGCCAGTGGGGCATCTTCCTGCGCAACCACGACGAGCTGACCCTGGAGATGGTCACCGACGAGGAACGCGACTACATGTACGCGGAGTACGCCAAGGACCCGCGCATGCGCGCCAACATCGGCATCCGGCGCCGGCTCGCCACCCTGCTCGACAACGACCGCGACCAGATCGAGCTGTTCACGGCCCTGCTGCTCTCCCTGCCCGGCTCGCCGATCCTCTACTACGGCGACGAGATCGGGATGGGCGACAACATCTGGCTCGGCGACCGCGACGCGGTGCGCACCCCGATGCAGTGGACCCCGGACCGCAACGCCGGCTTCTCGACCTGCGATCCGGGGCGGCTGTACCTGCCGACGATCATGGACCCGGTCTACGGCTACCAGGTGACGAACGTCGAGGCGTCCATGGCCTCGCCCTCGTCCCTGCTGCACTGGACCCGCCGCATGATCGAGATCCGCAAGCAGAATCGCGCCTTCGGCCTGGGCACCTACACCGAGCTGCCCTCCTCCAACCCCGCGGTCCTCGCCTTCCTGCGGGAGGCCCCCGCGACCGGGCAAGAGGGGGACGACCTGGTGCTGTGCGTGAACAACTTCGCGCGGTTCGCCCAGCCCACCGAACTCGACCTGCGGGAGTTCGCCGGACGCCATCCGGTGGAGCTGTTCGGCGGAGTCCGCTTCCCCGCCATCGGCGAACTGCCGTACCTGCTGACCCTCGGGGGCCACGGCTTCTACTGGTTCCGGCTCACCCGAGTCGCATCCCGCATCGGCCGCCGCCTTTGAGCGTGGGCCGAGGAAAGGACGCGCCACCATGCCGAAGACCGCACCCCTGCGCCCGAGACGCGGGCATCTCGCCGAGCCCATGTCGTCGCTCGGCGAGCTGCTGCGTCAGTGGCTGCCGCGCCAGCGCTGGTTCGCGGGCAAGGACCGGCCCGTGGCCGAGCTCGGCCTGCTGTCGATGACCGAGCTCTTCCCGGGCTGTCTGCACCTCCTGGTGCACGCGGGGCAGGGTTCCGTGCCCGCCCCGGGCGGCACTCCCCCGGCCGGCGACTGCTACCAACTGCTGCTGGGCGTGCGCGAGCAGCCGTCGCCGCGTCTGGGCCGGGCGCTCATCGGGCAGGTGCAGGACGGCCCGCTGGCCGGCCGGACGGTCTACGACGCGCTGCACGACCCCCGGTCGGCCCAGTTGCTCCTGGAACGTCTCAGGCACCCCGGCAAGGCGGGCCCGCTGCGTTTCGAGTCCGACCCCTCGCGGCCGGTGCCCGGCGGACTCGTACCGCGGCTGCTGGACGCCGAGCAGTCCAACTCCTCGCTGATCTACGGCGACGAGTTCATCCTGAAGCTCTTCCGGCGCGTCCAGCCCGGGGTCAACCCCGACCTGGAGGTACCGGACGCACTGGCCCGGCAGGGCTGCGGACGGGTCCCGGCACCGGTGGCGTGGATGCGGACGACCCATCCCTACGAGGCGACCCTCGGCGTGCTCCAGCCGTTCCTGCACGACGCCTCCGACGGCTGGACCCTGTCCCTGAACGCTTTGGCGGCCGGGGACGACTTCACCCTCCAGGCCCACGAACTGGGGCGGGCGATGGCCGACGTGCACCTCGCGCTGGCCTCGGCCTTCCCGGCCGGTCCCCCCGGGGAGAACGACCGGACGGCGGCGGCGATGACCGAGCGGCTGACCGCCGCCGCGCACTGCGTACCGGCGCTGCAGCCCTTCGTACCCGGGCTGCGGGCGGCCTTCGCGGCGCTGTCCACCTGCGACTCCGGGCCGCCCGCCCAGCGCATCCACGGCGACCTGCACCTCGGCCAGGTGCTGCGGGCCGGACGGGACTGGTTCGTCATCGACTTCGAGGGCGAGCCGTCCCGGCCCCTGTCCGAACGGCGCAGCGCCCACTCCCCCGTGCGGGACATCGCGGGCATGCTGCGCTCCTTCGACTACGCCGCCCGGCAGCGCCGCCCGTGGCGCCCCGAGTGGGCGCGCCGCTGCCGGGAGGCGTTCTGCGCCGGATACGCCGCCCGCGCCGGGTGGGACCCCCGTAAGAAGCACGGCCTGCTGCGCGCCTACGAGACGGACCGCGCCGTGTATGAGGTGCTGTACGAGGCCCGGCACCGCCCCGACTGGCTTCCCGTACCCATGGCGGCGATCGAACGACTCGCCGTGAGAGGAGACTGACCCGTGGCCCTCCGCGACACCTCGCTCCCCGAGCCGTCCGGTCCCGTCCCGTCCGCCCCCGGTGCGTGCGCAACCGCCCCGCCCCTCGACCCGACCGACCGGGGGCGCCTCCTGGCGGGCGCCCACCACGATCCGCACGCCCTGCTCGGTGCCCACCTCGTCCCGGGCGGTGTCGCCTTCCGGGCGCTGCGCCCGTTCGCCCGCGAGGTGAGCGTGGTCGTCGACGGCGAGCGCCACGGCCTCGTGTCGGAGGAGGACGGTCTCTTCTCCGGGGTCCTGCCGCTGGCGAAGATCCCGGCGTACACCCTCGTCGTGGCGTACGAGGAGGGCGAGCGGGAGACGCACGACCCGTACCGCTTCCTGCCCGCCCTCGGCGAGCTCGACCTGCACCTGATCGCCGAGGGCCGGCACGAGCAGCTCTGGCAGGCCCTCGGCGCGGAGCCGATGACCCACGAGGGCGTCGCCGGCACCCGGTTCACGGTGTGGGCGCCGAACGCCCAGGGGGTGCGGGTCGCCACGGACTTCACCCACTGGGACGGCACGGCGTTCCCGATGCGCTCGCTGGGCTCGTCCGGGGTGTGGGAGCTGTTCCTGCCGGGCGTCGGCGAGGGCACCCGGTACAAGTTCGAGATCCACTCCCGGTACGGTCACCGGTTCCTCAAGGCCGACCCGATGGCCCGCGCGGCCGAGGAGCCCCCGAACACCGCGTCCGTGGTGACCGCCTCGGCGTACGACTGGGGCGACGGGGAGTGGATGCGGACCCGGGCCGAGACGCCCGTGCACGAGGCGCCGTTCTCCGTGTACGAGGTGCACCTGCCGTCCTGGCGGCCGGGGCTGACCTACCGCCAACTGGCCGAGGCGCTGCCCGCGTACGTCAAGGACCTGGGCTTCACCCATGTCGAGCTGATGCCGGTCGCCGAGCACCCCTACGGGCCGTCCTGGGGCTACCAGGTCACCGGCTTCTACGCGCCGACCGCGCGCCTCGGCTCGCCCGACGACTTCCGGTACCTGGTCGACGCCCTGCACCGGGCGGGGATCGGCGTGATCATGGACTGGGTGCCGGCGCACTTCCCGAAGGACGACTGGGCGCTGGCCCGCTTCGACGGGGACCCGCTGTACGAGCCCGGGGACTCCCGGCGTGCGGAGCACCCGGACTGGGGGACGTACACGTTCGACTTCGCGCGGACCGAGGTGCGCAACTTCCTGGTGGCGAACGCGGTGTACTGGTGCGAGGAGTTCCACATCGACGGGCTGCGCGTCGACGCGGTCGCCTCGATGCTCTACCTCGACTACTCGCGTGACTCCGGTCAGTGGGAGCCCAACCAGTACGGCGGCCGGGAGGACCTGGCGGCGATGGCGTTCCTCCAGGAGATGAACGCGACCGTCTACCGGCGCTGCCCCGGCGTGGTGACCATCGCCGAGGAGTCGACCGCGTGGGGCGGGGTGACCCGGCCCACCGACACCGGCGGGCTCGGCTTCGGGCTGAAGTGGAACATGGGCTGGATGCACGACTCGCTGGAGTACGTCGCGCACGAGCCGGTGCACCGCAAGTACCACCACCACGAGATGACCTTCTCGATGGTGTACGCCTACAGCGAGAACTACTGCCTGCCGATCTCCCACGACGAGGTGGTGCACGGCAAGCAGGCGCTCGTGTCGAAGATGCCCGGTGACTGGTGGCAGCGGCGGGCGAACGTCCGCGCCTACCTCGGGTTCATGTGGGCGCACCCCGGCAAGCAGCTCCTCTTCATGGGACAGGAGTTCGCGCAGGGCGCCGAGTGGTCGGAGAAGCAGGGACCGGAGTGGTGGCTGCTCGACGAGGGGTACCACTCGGCGGGCGACCACCGGGGGATCCAGGACCTGGTCCGCGACCTCAACACCCGCTACGGGCGGACCCCGGCCCTGTGGCAGCGCGACACCGATCCGGCCGGTTTCCGGTGGGTCGCCGTGGACGCGGCCGAGGACAACGTCTTCGCGTTCCTGCGGTTCGCGGCGGACGGCACCGCGCTGCTGTCGGTGTCGAACTTCTCCCCGGTCGTCCGGCACGATTACGGGCTCGCCGTCGGCGACGAGGCCGTCGCCTGGCAGGAGGTGCTCAACACCGACGCCGAGCGGTACGGCGGCTCGGGCGTGAC
This sequence comes from Streptomyces pactum, assembly GCF_002005225.1. Lineage (NCBI taxonomy): Bacteria > Bacillati > Actinomycetota > Actinomycetes > Kitasatosporales > Streptomycetaceae > Streptomyces > Streptomyces pactum. The sequence continues at coordinate 7,727,997 of NZ_CP019724.1, read as the reverse complement.
CGGCCCCGACCCGGTCAAGCCCGAGGACGGGAGCATCCGGGTCACGCTGCCTCCGCTGGCCACGGTGTGGCTGATGCCGTACGCCCTGTGAGGCGCGGCGGCGCGACCAGGTGTCCGGCCGCCCTCCCGGGGCAGACGGTGGGCCTGCGACACGAGAACCCCTCGTCGTCGCCGCGACCGGGCCCACAGAAAGGCGGCACCACGTGCGCACCGTCGGAGTGGAGGAGGAACTCCTCCTGGTCGACCCCGAGACCGGCGAGCCGCGGGCCCTGTCCGCCGCCGTGCTCGCCCGGGTCTCGCTGGGCGACGCCGGGCAGGACGTGTTCGAGAAGGAACTGCACGAGCAGATGCTCGAGTTCGCCACGCATCCGCAGGCCGACATGGAGCGGCTGCACGCGGAGATCGTCCGCTGCCGTGAGGAGGCCGGGCGGCACGCCGGGGAGATCGGCTGTGCCGTGGCCGCGCTCGCCACGTCGCCGCTGCCGGTCACCCCCTCCATCGGCGTGAACCGCCGCTACGAGTGGATGGCCGACCAGTACGGCGTCGTGGTCCAGGAGCAGCTCGTCCTGGGCTGCCACGTGCACGTCTCGGTGGAGTCCGACGAGGAGGGCGTCGCGGTGATCGACCGGGTGCGGCCCTGGTTGCCGGTGCTGACCGCGCTGAGCGCGAACTCCCCGTTCTGGCAGGGCAGGGACTCCTCCTACAGCAGCTATCGCAGCCGGGTCTGGCAGCGCTGGCCGTCGGCCGGGCCGACGGAGCTGTTCGGTTCGGCGGAGACCTATCACCGCCGGGTCGCGGACATGCTGGCCACCGGCACGATCCTCGACGACGGGATGATCTACTTCGACGTCCGGCTGTCCCAGCGGTACCCGACGGTCGAGTTCCGGGTCGCGGACGTCTGCCTGGACGCCGGGACGGCCGTCGTCGTCGCCGCCCTGGCCCGCGCGCTGGTCGACACGGCCGCACGCGAGTGGCGGGAGGGCGGGGAGCCGGCCGCGCACAGTGTGAGCCTGCTGCGCCTCGCGGCCTGGCGGGCGGCCCGGTCCGGGCTGACGGAGGAACTGCTGCATCCCGCCACGATGCGGCGGATGCCGGCCGAGACGGTCGTACGGGCGCTGCTGGACCACGTCGGGGAGGCGCTGGCCGCCGACGGCGACCTCGACCGGGTACGGGAGGGCGTCGCCGCCCTGCTGCGGCACGGCAACGGTGCCCGGGTGCAGCGCGAGCTGCTGGAGCGCACCGGCAGCCTGCGGGACGTCGTCACCGAGTGCGTACGCCGTACTCAGGCGGCCTGAGACGCCCCGGGGGCCGTCGTTCCTCGAGCGTCCTCAGAGGATCAGGACCAGGGCGTACCCCAGGAAGCCCGCCGCGACGAGGAGCACCAGGACGAGGATCACGGCCAGGGGCGCCTTGGCCCAGCCCTTGGGCGGGTTGTTGCCCTCCCACGGGCCCGCCTCGGACGTGCTGCTCTCTCCCGGCGGGGTCTCGCCGGGCGGCACACCGCCTCCCTGTTCCAGTCCGGTGGTGCGTTCGGGTTCCGGGTCGGGGTTCGTATAGCTCATACCGTCCGAGTCCCCCGATCCGGCCGAGATCACCAGGCGGGCACACTTCCGCCGTCCCGGCCCCCCGCCGCCTGCGGCTCCGCTAGATTCCGAGCACGGCCGATGACGGTGCTCGTCGGCGTTGTCACCGTCCGTACACGTCAGGAGCCAGCGCATGCGCGACCTCGCTCTCGCTCCCCCGCCCCTTTCGCCCCTGACCGGCGGGCTCGCCGACAGCCTCTTCGAGACCGCCGCCCGAAATCCGACGCTGCCGATGCTCGCCCGCCGTTCCGACGCCGACCCGGCCGTCTGGCGGGAGGTGACCGCCGTGGAGTTCCGTGACGAGGTGGTCGACCTGGCCAAGGGGCTGATCGCGTGCGGGATCTCGCCGGGCGACCGGGTGGCGATCCTGGCCCGCACCCGCTACGAGTGGACGGTCTTCAGCTATGCGCTGTGGGCGGTGGGCGCCGAGGTCGTACCGATCTATCCGACCTCCTCGCGCGACCAGGTCGAGTGGATCCTGCGGGACGCCGGCTGTGTGGCCGTGGTGGTCGAGGACGAGCAGAGTGTGATGACCGTCGGCTCCGTGTGCGCGTCGCTGCCGTCCCTGCGCCACGTCTGGCAGTTGGACGCGGGCGTGATGGACACGCTCGTGGCGCGCGGCGAGTTCCTCCCCTTCGCCACCGTCGACTCCATGCGCCGCATCGTGCTGCCGGACTCCACGGCGGTCGTCGCCTACACCTCCGGCACGTCCGGCCGCGCCATGGGCTGCGCGCTGAGCCACCGGGGCCTGGCCAGTCCGTGCGACACGCTGATCGCGGGCTGGGGCCACACGGTGGCGCCGCCCGGGGAGCAGGGCGTCGTCCTGGCCTTCCTGCCGTTCTCGCACGTGTACGGACTGATGATCCAGAGCCTGTGCGTCCGGGGCGGACTGCTCATGGGGCACGAGCCGGCGATGACCGCGGAAGCGCTGTCCTCGGCGCTGCGCTCCTTGCGCCCGACGTACCTCTACGCCGTCCCGTCGGTTCTCGAGAAGCTCTACAAGAACTTCCTGCGCACGGCCCAGAAGGCGGGCCGCGGGGCGCTGTTCGAGCGGGCCGCCGAGACGGCGCGGGACTTCGCCGCCGCGCTGGAACGCCAGCGGCTGGGCAGGGGCGCGGGGCCCGGCCTCGACCTGCGCCTCCAGCACGCCTTGTACGAGCGGACGGTGTACCGCCGGCTGCGGAGCGCGCTGGGCGGACGGGTGCGCCGCGCGACGTCCGGTGGTTCACCCCTCAGCCGCGAACTGTCCCTCTTCTTCGAGGGCATCGGCGTCTACGTCCACGACGGCTACGGCCTGACGGAGACCAGCGGCGGGCTGACGATGCAGCCGCTGGGCCGGGAGAAGTCCGGCACGGTGGGCCAGCCGCTGCCCGGGATGGAGATCAGGGTGGCCGACGACGGGGAGATCCTGGTGCGCGGGCCGTCCCTGTTCCAGGGGTACATCGGTGACGAGGCCGCCACCCTCGAGGTGCTGCGCGGCGGCTGGCTGGCCACCGGGGACCTCGGGCACCTGGACGACGAGAACTATCTGGCGATCACGGGCCGCAAGAAGGACATCATCATCACCAGCGGCGGCAAGAGCGTGGCCCCGGCCGCCCTGGAGCAGCGGCTGCGCATGCATCCGCTCGTCCACCAGGCGGTGGTCGTGGGCGACAACCGGCCCTGTGTCGGCGCCCTGATCACGCTCGACCCGGAGTTCTTGACGCACTGGCGGGCGGGCCTGGCCCTGCAGGGGGACGCCCCGGTCCGGGAGGCACGCGAGGAGAACGCGCTGCGGGAGGAGGTCGCGCGGGCCGTCGCCGCGGCCAACAGTGCCGTGTCGCGCTCGGAGTCCATCCGGGTCTTCCGCGTCCTGCCCGATCCGTTCGACGTGGCCAACGGAATGCTCACCCCGTCGATGAAGCTGCGGCGGGACGAGATCGTACGGACCTACGCCTTCGAGATCGACGCGATGTACGAGGCGCGGTCGCACGGCCGTCCGCCGGCACCGCCCCAGGAGCCGGCCGGCTGGGAGGACTCGGACAACGTGTTCTTCCGGTGACCGGGCACTTCGGCACACATGCGCGGGCGCGCCGGTGAGGTACCGGCGCGCCCGCGCTGTCGTCGTGCGGTGTGCCCGCCGTGTGTGACCCGGACGGCGTGGCAGGCAGCCGCCGTAACCGGTCATCGGGACCCGGTGTGTCCGGCCTTCCGGGTTCCCTCGCGCTCTCCTGTGCTCCCGGGGAAACGGGCCGTGGGTGACGGAGCTGTCACCGCGGGCCACCGGGCCCCGGCCCGGCACAACGAGGCGCGTAGGGTCGGTCGGCACGGGAACTAACAAACGAAGGGAATGCGAAGAAGGACGACGCCCGGCCGATGCCGGGCCGGGAAGGCGAAATGGCAGCCGAGTCGCGTTGGGACAGGACACTGGCTTCCGAGGAGATCACGAATCGCACCGCCAGCTTCACCGGGGAGCTGCACAATGTGACCGGTGCGCGCCTGGTCGCGGAGGAATTCCTCTACGACCTGGCCCGTGCGTCACCCCCCTCGCAGCCCGAGCACTGGGACGACATCCTTCTGGTCGTCACGGAGCTGGCGGCGAACGCGGTGCAGTACGCGCCGGGACCGTTCACGCTTCGGCTGCGCCGGACCTTCGACGGCGTGCACGTGGTGATGCACGACACGAGTACGACCGAACCGGCGCCGCGTCCCTTCCATCCGGGCAACGGCGGCGGGGGCATCGGCTGGCATCTGATCCACACCCTGTCCGACCAGGTGAGCGTCGTCACCGGCGAGCGGGGCAAGGACATCCACGTCTTCCTGCCCTGGTGACCGCTCCGGTCAGCGGACGTCCGCGTCGCGCAGGGGCACCAGCACGCTGATCGACTTGCCGCCGCCGGGATGCGGGTCGACGACGATGTCGCGGGCCAGCCGGGCGACGAGCGGCCAGCCGTAGCCGCTCCCGTGGTGTGTGGTGGGGAACGCCGAAGCGGCCCGGGGTACCACCGCGCTGTTGTCGTGGACCACGACCCACACGCCCTCGGCCGTGGGCCGGACCTCGAAGCCGGCCAGTCCGCCGCCGTGCAGGATCGCGTTGGTGACCAGCTCGGAGACCACGAGCAGCAGGTCGACGACGTCCTCCTGCCGAACCCCGCGGCCCGGGCCCCCTCGCGCGCGCGCCACGGACTCCGCGTACGCGCGTGCCGTCGCCGCACTGGTCACGGCGCCCGGTGCCGGTGCGCCGGACGGCGCGAAGCCGGGCGAGGCCGTGGTGATCCCGTCGGATGGTTTCATGTCAGTGGTGTCCCTGGTGTTCGCCGTGCTGTCGTTCGGCACCGGGTCAGCCCGCGGCGGTGTCCTGCGGCGGCAGCCGGTGGTAGTAGTCGCCGACGGACGCCAGGTACTCCCGGTCCATCGTCTCGCTGTCGGTCCGGAACCGGGGCGCGGCCTTGACCTCCGCCCTGCTGCAGGCGACGGTGACCGTGCGGGCCTTCGGGTCGATGCCCCTGATCATGCCGACCGGCACGAGCACGCTCCGGCCGAAGACCCAGACGCCGGTGTCGACGACCAGGTGCCGCATGCCGAAGTGGTCGGCCTGGCGGTCCACGTGACCGATGGTGCCGTCGTTCGCGACGACGGTGCAGCCCGTCAGGTCCTGGCCCTCCGTGTGGCCACTGCCCGCCGCGTACGACCAGATGCTCTCCATCGGCACGCTGTCCCTTCCCTCCCGCGTCGGTGACGACTGCCGGGCCGGGCCGACGCCCCGGGCCGGACCGGCTCCACAGCAGCAGATACCCGGCCCGGGCCGCCGCATTCGGGCCCGGTGGGCCAATCGGCGGCGGCGGGGTCCGGCCGGGTACCCCGCGGCCGGTCCCGCGGGCGCGGGGTACCCGGCCGGGACCGCACTCCGCCGGGTGACGTCCCGCTTTGTTCGGACCCGCGACCTGGGTTAGCCTCTGGCGTATTTTTCTCATGGGGCAGTTCCGCACGGGACGGATCCGTGAACTGCGGGAACGCACGCACGAAAGACCGGGCCGGGCAATCCGTCCCAAGGGGGTTGTCGAGTCCTCGGTCCGAGGACTCCTGGGGAGCGGAACGAGGGTGCGCATGACCAGCGACAGCACCGGAACCGTCGACACGGTTCCGGGCGATCAGGAGTTGCGGCGCCTCCTGGCGGGCCTGACGGCCGTGCGGGACGGCGACTTCGGCACCCGTCTGCCGGACGAGGCGGACGGCCTGATGGGCGACATCGCCAAGGTCTTCAACGGCATGGTGGACCAGTTGTCCGTGTTCACCTCCGAGGTCACCCGGGTGTCGCGCGAGGTGGGCACGGAGGGGACCCTCGGCGGTCAGGCGAAGGTGCCGGGCGTCTCGGGCACCTGGGCGGACCTGACGGACTCGGTCAACGCCATGGCGGGGAACCTGACCACCCAGGTCCGTGACATCGCCCAGGTCGCCACGGCCGTGGCCGAGGGCGACCTCTCCCAGAAGATCGACGTGGACGCCCGCGGCGAGATCCTCGAGCTGAAGAACACCATCAACACGATGGTCGACCAGCTCTCCGCCTTCGCCGACGAGGTCACCCGCGTCGCCCGCGAGGTCGGCACCGACGGACGCCTCGGCGGCCAGGCCGACGTCCAGGGCGTCAGGGGCACGTGGCGCGACCTCACCGACTCGGTGAACTTCATGGCGGGCAACCTGACCAGCCAGGTCCGCAACGTCGCGCAGGTGGCGACCGCCGTGGCCGAGGGCGACCTCTCCCAGAAGATCACCGTCGACGCCCGCGGCGAGATCCTCGAGCTGAAGAACACCATCAACACGATGGTCGACCAGCTCTCCGCCTTCGCCGACGAGGTCACCCGCGTCGCCCGCGAGGTCGGCACCGAGGGCAACCTGGGCGGGCGCGCGCAGGTGCGCGGTGTGTCGGGTACCTGGAAGGACCTGACCGACAACGTCAACTCCATGGCCAACAACCTCACCGGCCAGGTCCGCTCCATCGCCCAGGTGGCCACCGCCGTGGCGCGCGGCGACCTGTCGCAGCGGATCACCGTCGAGGCCAAGGGCGAGGTCGCGGCGCTGGCCGACGTCATCAACACGATGGTCGACACGCTGTCGGCGTTCGCCGACGAGGTCACCCGCGTCGCCCGCGAGGTCGGCACCGAGGGCCGGCTCGGCGGCCAGGCGCACGTGCCGAACGTCGCCGGGACCTGGAAGGACCTCACCGACAACGTCAACTCCATGGCCAACAACCTCACCGGCCAGGTCCGCAACATCGCGCTGGTGACGACCGCGGTGGCCCGGGGCGACCTCTCGAAGAAGATCGACGTCGACGCGCGCGGCGAGATCCTGGAGCTGAAGACGACCATCAACACGATGGTCGACCAGCTCTCCGCCTTCGCCGACGAGGTCACCCGCGTCGCCCGCGAGGTCGGCACCGAGGGCCGGCTCGGCGGCCAGGCCGAGGTGGAGGGCGTCTCCGGCACCTGGAAGCGCCTCACGGAGAACGTCAACGAGCTGGCCGGCAACCTCACCCGCCAGGTCCGCGCGATCGCCGGGGTCACCTCCGCCGTCGCCGAGGGCGACCTGACCCGCTCCATCGACGTGGAGGCTTCGGGCGAGGTCGCCGAGCTGAAGGACAACATCAACTCCATGGTGGAGTCCCTGCGCGAGACCACGCGGGCCAACCAGGAGCAGGACTGGCTCAAGACCAACCTCGCCCGGATCTCCGGCCTGATGCAGGGGCACCGGGACCTGCCCGTGGTCGCCGAGCTGATCATGGACGAGCTGGTCCCGCTGGTGTCGGCCCAGTACGGCGCGTTCTATCTGGCCGAGGACGGCGACGACGGGCCCGAGCTGCGGCTCGTCGGCTCCTACGGATACCCCGGGGAGGCGAGCAGGCCCATCCGCATCGCCTTCGGCCGCACTCTGGTCGGCCAGGCCGCGCGCAGCCGGCGCACCATCATGGTGGACGAGCTTCCGCCGGGCTACGTGACCATCTCCTCGGGACTCGGCGAGGTCGTGCCGGCCGCTCTGGTGCTGGTGCCCATCGTGGTCGAGGGGCAGGTTCTCGGCGTGATCGAGCTGGCGTCGGTCACCTCGTTCACGCAGATCCACCGGGACTTCCTGGAAATGCTGATGGAGACCATCGGCGTGAACGTCAACACGATCGTGGCCAACGCCCGTACCGACGAGCTCCTCGCCGAGTCGCAGCGGCTGACCGCCGAACTCCAGGCCCGCTCCGCGGAGCTCCAGGTGCAGCAGGAGGAGCTCCAGCGCTCCAACGCCGAGCTGGAGGACAAGGCGTCCCTGCTGGTGACGCAGAACCGGGACATCGAGGCGAAGAACCTGCAGATCGAGCAGGCCCGGCAGGAGCTGGAGGCCCGGGCCCAGCAGTTGTCGCTGGCCTCGAAGTACAAGTCGGAGTTCCTGGCCAACATGAGCCACGAGCTGCGCACCCCGCTCAACAGCCTGCTCATCCTCGCCCAGCTCCTCGCCCAGAACCCGTCGCGCAACCTCACCCCGAAGCAGGTCGAGTACGCGGGCATCATCCACTCCGCGGGCTCGGACCTGCTCCAGCTCATCAACGACATCCTGGACCTGTCGAAGGTCGAGGCGGGGAAGATGGACGTCGCCCCCGAACGCGTGACGCTGCGGCAGCTCATCGAGTACGTCGAGGCCACCTTCCGGCCGATGACGTCGCAGAAGGGTCTGGAGTTCAAGGTGACGACGGCCGCCGGAGCGCCGGCGGACCTGCTGACCGACGACTCCCGGCTGCGCCAGGTGCTGCGCAACCTGCTGTCCAACGCGGTGAAGTTCACCGAGCGGGGCGGGGTGGAGCTGGCCGTCGAGCCGGCGCCGGACGACGAGGTGCCCGCGGGCGTGCTGCGGGGCGGTGCCGTGGTGGCCTTCCGGGTGAAGGACACGGGCATCGGCATCCCCGAGCAGAACCTGGAGTCGATCTTCGGCGCCTTCCAGCAGGCGGACGGCACGACCAGCCGCAAGTACGGGGGCACCGGACTCGGACTGTCCATCACCCGGGAGATCGCCCAGTTGCTCGGCGGCGCCGTCACGGTGGACAGCACGCCCGACCGGGGCAGCACCTTCACGCTGTTCCTGCCCGTGGCCCGGCCCGACTTCGAGGAGCTGCTGGCCCGCGGCCCGGAACACGCCCAGGTCGCCCCTGCCGCCGACGCGCTCGCCCGCACGGCGCCGGTGCCCGAGATCACCGGCGGCCACCGGCAGCGACCGCGGCGGCTGCTCGTCGTGGAGGAGCGTCCGCGCGGTCTGCTGACCCTCGTCGCGGAGAGCGTGATCGCGGACCTGACGCACGGACGGGACGACACGGGCGACCGGCCGCCGCTCGACGTCATCACGGCCGTGGGGGCGCAGGAGGCCGTCGGCGCGCTGGCGGCCGAGCCGTGCCACTGCGTCGTCCTGGAGCTGGGCATGCCGGACTCGGAGGCGTCCCGCTTCCTGGAGGCGTTGCGCGACGACTCGGCGCCGCCGAGCGTGCCGGTGCTCGTGCACAGCGGTCACCGCGCGGACGCGGCGCTGGAGGAGAGCCTGCGCGCCGGGGCGGAGGGTGGGGCACTGGAGTTCCTGTCCAGCCTCGACGAACTGCGGGAGCGCATCGCGCTGCACCTGGCCGCCGAGGAGCCCGGGGACGTGCTCTCCCTGGTCCGGCCCGAGGAGCCGCGGAGCCCGGTCCCCGAGGCCGTGGGCGACTCGCCGGCCGGGCGGACCGTCCTCGTCGTCGACGACGACGCCCGGAACCTCTTCGCGCTCAGCGGCATCCTGGAGCTCCACGGTTTCCGGGTCCTGCACGCGGAGAACGGGCGCCGGGGCATCGAGACGCTGCTGGCCCACCCGGACGTCGCGCTGGTCCTGATGGACGTGATGATGCCGGAGATGGACGGGTACACGGCGACGGCCGAGATCCGCCGGATGCCCCGGTACGCCGAGCTGCCGATCATCGCGGTGACGGCGAAGGCGATGCCCGGCGACCGGGAGAAGAGCCTCGCCTCGGGCGCCAGCGACTACGTCACCAAGCCCGTCGACACCCACGACCTCATGGCCTGCGTGAGGCGGTGGCTGCCCGCATGAGCGCGCCGGCCCCCGTCCCGTACACCGGTGGGCCGGGCGGTGCGCGGCGCGTCCCGTCGTGCTCCGTGGCGGAACCCAGCCGAGGAGCGTCCCCATCGTGAACACCTCCGAGCAGCCACGTGAACCGGCCGGCGGCGCGCCGCGCGAGGCGTCCGCCGCGCCGCCCCCGGCACCCGGGCCGCCGCGGTCCCGCGCGGTCGACGGGCCGGCCGCGGACCCGCGCGGAATGACCCCGCAGTCGCCGGTGGGGAGGCTGGCGGCCACGGTGGACCGGCTCAGCCGCGAGGTGCGGGCCGCCCAGGCGGAGGCCGAGGGCCGGGCCCTGATCGAGCTCGCCAAGGGCATCCTGGTGGCCCGGCTCGGATGCGGCCCGGCGCAGGCCGCCCGGCAGCTCGCCGAGCTGGCCGAGCAGTCCCAGGTGACGCCTCTGGAGTTCGCGGTCGACGTCATCAACCAGGCGGCCCGGGACCGGATGTCGGAGGTGACGGACGCGTTCTTGACGGCCACCGCCGCCGTGCAGGCCGCGTCCGCCGAGGACGGCGCGGTGGACACGGAGGCCGGGGAGGCGGTGGCCGAGTCTGCCGCCGTGCGCCTGCGGGCGGCCGAGAGCGGCGCGCTGGCCGCGAACGACACGCAGGCCGTGGCCGACGCCCTGCTGGAGCAGGCGCTGCGCCCGCTCGGCGCGGTCGCCGTGGCCATCTGGGCGGCCGGCTACGACGGGTCGCTCACGCTGGCCGGCAGCGCGGGATTCTCGCCGGCCGAGGCCACCCGCTGGCGTTACGTGCCGCCGGACGTGGCGACGGTGGCCCGGTGCGGGCTGACCGAGCGCGCGGGCCAGTGGATCACTTCCCTGTCCGGGACCGGGCTGCCCAGCGTGGGCCGGCACCAGTACCCGCACGGCGGCAGGGTGGCCGTGCCGGCCGGTACCGGGGGGCGCCTGCACGGCGTGCTGGAGATCGCCTGGCCGGTGCCGCTGGCCCCGCAGCCGCCCCAGGTGGTCCGTCAGGTGGAGGCCCTGGCGGAGCTGTGCGCGCACACGCTGGAGTCGTACACGCCGCCGCGCGGCGCCGGGCAGGAGCCGCGGGTCATGCCGGACGCGGTGGAGCTGATGGACCTGGCGGACGGGCTGTACGACCCCGCGCTTGTCCTGGTGCCGCATCTGGACGCCGACGGTCACCTGGCGGACTTCCGCATCCAGCACGTGAACAAGCGCTTCCTGGACCCCGCCGGGCGGCCGCGTGCGGTCGTGGGCGGCGCGCTCCTGCTGGAGGCCTATCCGATGGCCGCCGGGGACAGCGAGCTGTTCCAGAACGTGGAGCGGGTGTACGCCACCGGCGAGCCGTTCCGGGCCCGGCGGATGAACCTGACCGCCCTGGTGGACCAGGTGCCGCTGTCGGCGGTCGCGGACATCAGCGTCAGCCGGCACGGCAACGCCGTGCTGCTCATCTGGCGCATCGAGGACGAGGCCGCCCGGCTGGCCAGCCTGCTCCAGCACGCCCAGCGCCTCGGCCGGATCGGCGGCTTCGAGGAGAACCTGCTGACCGGCGAGATCACCTGGAACGGGCAGCTCTACGACCTGTACGGGCGTCCGCAAACGAGTACGCCGGTACCGCTGGAGGAGCTGACCGCGCACGCCCACCCGGACGACGCCGTCACCATCGGCCGGTTCCTGCGCACGCTGCTGCACCACCGGCGGCCGGCGTCGGCGGGGTTCCGGCTGCAGCGGCCGGACGGGGTGACCCGGCACGTCCGGGCGGTGGCCGAACCGGTCCTGGACACCGACGACCGCCTGCTCGCGGTACGGGGCGCCTATCAGGACATCTCGGCACAGCACTGGACCGAGGTGGCGCTCGCCGCGACGCGCGACCAGCTCGCCCACAGTGAGCAGCAGGCCATCGAACGCAACCGGCTGACCCTGCAGTTGCAGCACGCCATCATGCCGCCGGCCCAGACCCCGCTCAGGGTGCCGGACCTCCAGGTGGCCGTCCGGTACCGGCCCGCCGAGACGGAGCAGTTGGTGGGCGGCGACTGGTACGACGCGGTGATGCTGCCGAGCGGACGGGTGCTGCTGTGCGTGGGGGACGTGGCCGGCCACGGCATAGAGGCCGCGACCAGCATGGTCGTCCTGCGCAACGCGCTGCGCGGTCTCGCGGTGACCGGTGCGGGGCCGGGACAGTTGCTGTCGTGGCTCAACATCGTGGCACACCATCTGACGGGCGGGGTCACGGCCACGGCGGTGTGCGGTCTCTACGACCCGGCCCGGCGCACGCTGCGCTGGGCCAGGGCGGGCCATCTGCCGCCGGTGCTGGTCCGGGGCCCGGAGGCCAAGCCGCTGCCGCTGCTCAGGGGCATGCTGCTGGGCGCGGTGGCCGAGGCGGCGTACGAGGAGGACGAGGTGCGGCTGGCCGGCGAGGACACCCTGCTCATGTACACCGACGGTCTGATCGAACGCCGCGACCGCTCGGTGGAGGAGGCGCTGGACCAGTTGCTGAGCACCGTCCGCCCGACACCGAACACCCTCGATCAGCACCTGGACCGGCTGCTCACCTACAGCAGGTCGGACACGGACGACGACACGTGTCTCGTGGGCATCCGGGTCGGGTGACGCGGGGCACTGGATTCCGGTCCCGGCCGGGCGGGTGTGACGTACGGATTCGGGGGTAACCGCCGGGCGCGGCGGTACATGACACCCCACCGCACGGCCGTTTTTGTTGGAGGTACACGTGCCCATAGCCCAGAACCCGCTGTCCGTCGAGGTGACCCTGCCCCGTGAGGAGGTCGCGCTGCTCAAGGTGGAGGGCTACCTGGACGTCGACACCGCGACCGAGTTCCAGCACCATCTGGCCAACCAACTGCACCACGGCCGGCGGCACTTCCTGCTGGACCTTTCCGAGGTGCCGTTCATGGACTCGTCCGGCATGAACATCATCCTGCGGGTCTACCAGGAGGCACGCGAGCTGCCGGGCAGCGTGCACATCATCTCGCCCACCGCCGCGGTGCGGCGCGTTCTGGATCTGACGGGGGTGAGCATCACGGTGCCGGTCTCCGAGAGCATCGACGAGGCGCTCGCCCGCGTCGACGCCCGGCCGGAGGGGCCGCGGGTACCGGAGGTGTGAGTTCCGCCTCCTAACCGGCGCTCATCCGGACCGTTCGCGCGGGAGCAGGTGTCGTACGAGGTCGGCGGGTGGTTACAGTTGTCGCCCGGCAGAGTCACGTCGCCGTCACGTCGCCTCCCGGGGCTGTGCGGCGCAACGCGGATGAGGAGTGGAACAGGTGCCGGAGCAGGCGGAGGGAACAGCGGTATCGCCGACGACCGAGGTCAGGGACTTCTTGCGGCGCCGTCGTGAGCAGATCGCCCAGCGGTGGGCGGACGAGCCCTTGTTCCGGGCGGTGTTCACCGTCTCGCGCGACGAGGCGGTCGAGGCGGGCAAGGCCGTGGTGGACGCGCTGGCCCAAGTGGCCGACGCGGCACGGGTGGAGGACCCGGACGCCGCCGGATTCACGACGGTGCGCGAGCAGTTGGCGCGGATGGGGGCGGCCCGCTCGCGGGCGGGTCTGAGCACCGCCCAGGTGTCGAGCGAGCTGGCCACCCTGCGTCCGCCGGTCGAGAACCTGCTCCTGGCGGATCTGCCGGACGCCTCGGCCGACGACGCGCGAGCCTGCGTGACCACGCTGAGTGTGCTGATGGGCACCCTGCGGGTCGTGGTCATGCAGACGGCGCTCAGCGAGGGGCAGGCGCTCATCGACCGCCAGCGGCTGCAGTTGATGGAGGTGGCCACGCCCGTCATAAAACTGTGGGACGGCATCGTGGCCGTCCCGCTGATCGGAACACTCGACAGTGCCCGCAGCCAGGTCGTCATGGAGACCCTGCTGGAGTCCATCGTGGAGCAGCAGGCGCGCTACGCGATCCTGGACATCACCGGGGTGCCGACCGTGGACTCGCTGGTGGCCCAGCACCTGATGAAGACGGTCGCGGCGGCCCGGCTGATGGGCGCCGAGTGCATCGTCTCCGGCATCCGGCCGGCGATCGCGCAGACCATGGTCCACCTCGGCCTGGACCTGGGCACCGTGGTCACCCGGGCGAGCCTCGCCGACGCGCTGGGGCACGTGCTGCACCAGCTCGGGGTCGGCATCGTGAACCCCGTGGCGAACGGGCCGGTCGCGCGGTGAACGAATCATTCCCGGGGCCCCAGGCGGGTCCCGTGACGGGTCATGTCCCGGTCCTCCGGCTCGGCGAGGTGCTGCTGGTCACGCTGCAGGGAGACCTGCACGACAGCACGGCGCAGCAGCTCCAGCAGGACCTCGCCGAGACCATCTCCCGCACCGGGACCACCGGTGTGATCACCGGTGTGATCATCGACATCTCCGGTGTGGAGATCGTCGACTCCTTCCTCGGCCGGGTCCTGGCGGAGATCGCCGGTCAGACCGAGCTGCTGGCCGCGCGCAGCGTGGTGGTCGGCATGCGGCCGGCGGTCGCGATCACCCTGGTGGAGCTGGGTCTGACACTGCCGGGCGTGCACACCGCGCTCAGTACCGAGGTGGCCATGGACCTGCTGACGCGGCACGCTCCGTCGTCCCGCTTCGGCGGCCTGCGCCAGGAGAGTCCGTGATGCACACTGCCGCGGGCGCCCAGGCCCGCCTGCCGATCCGTTCGGACATGGATCTGGTGTGGGTACGTCAGCACGTGCGGCAGGCGGCCGCCCAGCTCGGCTTCGGCCTGGTCGACCAGACGAAGCTGGTCACGGCTGCCAGCGAACTGGCCCGCAACACGCTCGTGTACGGCGGCGGTGGATCGATGGAGACGGAACCGGTCTCCGAGGCAGGCGTACAGGGGCTGCGACTGACCTTCAGCGACGAGGGGCCGGGCATCGCGGACCTGGAGCAGGCGCTCAGCGACGGCTTCACCTCGGGGGGCGGACTGGGCATGGGGCTGGGCGGGGCGCGGCGCCTGGTGCACGACTTCGCGATCGAGAGCAGCCCGGGCGCGGGCACCACCGTCCGCGTGACCTCCTGGGTGGGCCGGGCGCCCCGCCCGCGTGAGGAGTCCTGATGCCGCGCGTGTGGGACGTCCCGGTGCACGACTCGACCCGGGTGCGTGACGCCCGGGTGGCCGCGGAGCACGCGGCGGCCCTGGCCGGGCTGGACGAGCAGCGCACCGCCACCGCGGCGCTGGTGGCGACCGAGCTGGCCACCAATCTGCTCAAGCACGCCGGGGGCGGCCAGGTCCTCATCGACGTCGTCGCTCCGCCCGTCCTCGCGGTGGACCGTGACGAGAGCCGACTCGTGCAGATCGCCACGGTCGACCACGGTCCCGGGATCCCCGACGTGTCCGCCGCCCTGCGCGACGGTTTCACCACCACGAGCTCCCTCGGTGCCGGTCTCGGCACCTGCGCGCGCCTCGCCGACGACTTCGACCTGCACAGCGTTCCCGGGCGGGGCACGGTGGTGATCGCCCGGGTCGGCTCCCCGTCCGGCGGCGGTGCCGCCGAGCCCGGTCCAGCGGGGAGGGTACGGGCCGGCGCGGTGAACGTCCCCTTCGGCGGGGACGACTACTCGGGCGACGCCTGGGCCTGGGTCCGGTCCGGGGACCGGGTCACGCTGATGCTGGCCGACGGGCTCGGCCACGGCCCGGATGCGGCCCGCGCCTCGACCGCCGCCGTCGAGGCGCTGCGCGGTTCGGCACACCTCGCGCCCGCCGAGGCCCTGCGGCGGCTCGACACGGCGCTGAGCGGCACCCGCGGCGCGGCCGTCGCGGTGGCCCAGGTGGACACGCGTGCCGCGGTGCTCAGGTTCGCCGGCATCGGCAACATCGGGGCGCGGCTGTGCGCGGGCGGCACCTGGCGGCACCTGGTGTCCCGGCCCGGCATCGTCGGCACCCACCGGCCCACCACCCTGCGCGAGGAGGAGGCGGCCTGGGCGGACGACCGGGTGCTGGTCCTGCACAGCGACGGTCTGCCGAGCCGCTGGGCCCCGACGCCCGACACCTGCCGCACGGCGGCCGACCCGGCGGTGACGGCGGCCGTGACGGTCCGTGACGCCAGCAGTTCGGCCCGCCCGGTGCGGGACGACACCGCCGTGGCCGTACTGGCCCCGACCCCACCGGATGCCCGATGACCGGTCCCCGCCACCTCACCGACGCGGCGGGGGCGCGCACCGCCACCGCCCACGCGACCCACGGCGTACCACCCCTCGAACACCGGCGGCTCGCGGCCGACACCACCGCGACCGGTCCGGCCCCGACCCCGCTGGACCACCCATGACCCGAGCCTGGCACATCACCGACATCACCGACGCGGCCCAGGCACGCATCACCACCGCACGCCTGGCCGCGGCCTACGGTGTGCCGCCTCTGGAGCGGGCGCGGCTGGCGGCCTCGCTCGGGGCGCAGTTGCGGTTGTGCCTGGCCAAGGGCGGTACCTGGCGGCTCACGGTGGAGGCGGGCACGGCTTCGCGCGCCACGCCGGAGGCCGGGGAGGGTGTGCTGCACGCCGTGCTGACGCCCTCGCGCGACGCCGCTGCCGCCGGGGAACCCCCGTGGCGGGTCACCGTGCCCTGCCCCGAGGCCGTGCCGGTCGCCGATGCCGACGTCGCGGCGGACGACCCGGCCGCGCTCGCCGAGGCCCTGCTGGGGGCCGACGAGGACACCGCGCTGGTGCTGGACAGGCTCACCGAGCAGGAGAACCTGGTCGAGTTCCACCGGGAGGAGCTGCACCAGACGAACCAGGGCGTCGTGGCACTGCACGCCGAACTGGACGCCGCCGGACGGGCCCAGCGGGAGGCGTTCGCCGCCGAGCGCAAGGCGCGTACGGAGGCGGAGAACGCCCGTCGCAGACTGACGTTCCTGGCGGACGCGAGCGCGGTGCTGACGGCGTCGCTCGACCACCACGAGATCGTGCGCCGCCTGCCGGAACTGCTGGTGCCCGAGTACGCCGCGAGCGTCGACGTCTGGCTGTTCGACCAGGAAGGCGACCGTCCGGGTCCCGCCCACGCGGCGGCCGCCGTGGTCGCCGCCCGCACGGGGCGGCCCCAGTACGCCGCCGCGCACCCCGGCGGCCTGCCCGGCGTCGACGACCAGCCTCCCTCGGCGCTGGCCCCGGAACGCCCCCTGCTGTGCATCCCGCTGCCGACACGGCAGGCGCCCCTGGGCGTGGTGACCCTGTCCCCGCCCGGGGAGCGCTGGAACCCGGACGACGCCGTCATGCTGATCGAGCTGACCCGCCGGGCCAGTACCGCGATCGACCACGCCCAGCGCTACCAGCACAACCGCGACATCGCGGAAACCCTCCAGCGGGCCCTGCTGACGGAACTGCCCGCCCCGCCGGGACTCGGCCTGGCCGCGCGTTATCTGCCCGCCACGCACGGGCTGAACGTGGGCGGCGACTGGTACGACGCGTTCCGTCAGCCCGACGGCGCTGTCATCGCCGTGGTCGGCGACGTGACCGGGCACGGGCTGCGCGCGGCCGTGATGATGAGCCAACTGCGCACCGCGCTGCGTGCCTACGCCGTCGACGGCGGCAGCCCGGGCCGGCTCCTGACCCGGCTGCACACGTTCCTGCACCACCTCCAGCCCGACCTGTTCGCCACCGCCGTCATCGCGCGTTTCCACCCCGACGACCCCACCCTGACGTGGGCCGCCGCGGGCCATCCGCCGCCGGTGCTGCGTACCCCGGACGGCCGGGTCCGGACCCTGGACGCCAAACCGGGTGCGATGCTCGGCATCCCGCTGAAGCAGGAGATCGCCGACCACACCGTGCCGCTGGCGCCTGGTTCGACGCTCGCGCTGTACACGGACGGCCTGATCGAGCGGCGAGCCCTGGGCATCGACCCGGGCATCGCGCGGCTGGCGGAGGCGCTCGGCTCGTTCGGCTCGGCGGAGCTGGAGTCGGACCTGGAGGGTTCGGCGGACGGCATCCTGCGTCCCCTGCTCAGCGACTCCGAGCGGGACGACGACGTGTGCCTGCTGCTCTGCCACACGCGCGGGTCCGGCTGACCACCCCGCCCGGCACCGGCCGGGTCACGACCGGCCCGCGGAGAAGTCCCGGCCCGTTCACTCCCGCCCGGTGCGCTCCGGTCCCGGGCGGGGCATGGTGGTGATCAGGACGTGTCGCCTGCCTGCCGCGCCCGGCTGGCCGAAGCCGCGTGGGCGCGATGGGATCGACGAGGTGCGAAGCAGCGATCCAGGGGCAGGCGAATGGCGTTCGCGGCAGACCGCCTGGAGCCGCAGAAAGGGATGAACACCGTGACACGACCCAGGATCCTGGTGGTCGGCGCAGGTTTCGCCGGCGTGGAGTGCGTCCGTCGCCTGGAGCGGAGGCTCGCCCCCCACGAGGCAGACGTCACCCTGGTGACGCCGTTCTCCTATCAGCTTTATCTTCCACTGCTGCCCCAGGTCGCCTCCGGGGTGCTGACGCCCCAGTCGATCGCGCTCTCCCTGCGCCGCAGCAGCAGGTACCGGACGCGGATCATTCCGGGCGGTGCCATCGGCGTGGACCTCAAGGCGAAGGTCTGCGTGGTGCGCACCATCACCGACCAGATCGTCAACGAGCCGTACGACTACATCGTGCTGGCCCCCGGCAGCATCACCCGCACCTTCGACATCCCGGGGCTCACCGACAACGCGTTCGGCATGAAGACCCTGGCGGAGGCCGCGTACATCCGCGACCACGTCATCTCGCAACTCGACCTGGCCGACGCCAGCCAGGACCCCGTGGAGCGCGCCTCCCGGCTGCAGTTCGTGGTGGTCGGCGGCGGTTACGCCGGCACCGAGACCGCGGCCTGTCTGCAGCGGCTGACGCACGCGGCCGTCAAGCGCTACAACCGGCTCGACCCGAGTCTGATCAAGTGGCATCTGATCGACATCGCGCCGAAGCTGATGCCCGAACTGGGCGAGAAGCTCGGGCGGGACGCGCAGGAGGTCCTCACGCGGCGCGGTATCGAGATCTCCCTGGGCGTGTCCATCGAGAAGGCCGGCCCCGAGGAGGTCACCTTCACCAACGGCCGGGTGGTGCCCACCCGCACACTGATCTGGACCGCCGGAGTGGTGGCGAGCCCGCTCATCGCCACGCTCGGCGCACAGACGGTCAAGGGCCGGCTCGCGGTCACCGCCGAGATGTGCCTGCCCGATCACGACGGGGTGTTCGCGCTCGGCGACTCCGCCGCCGTCCCCGACCTCGCCAAGGGCCAGGACGGCGCCGTCTGCCCGCCCACCGCCCAGCACGCCATGCGGCAGGGCCGGCACGTCGCCGAGAACCTCATCGCCACCCTGCGCAACCAGCCGATGCGGCCGTACGTCCACAAGGACCTGGGTCTCGTCGTCGACCTCGGCGGCACCGACGCGGTCTCCAAGCCGTTCGGCGTCGAGCTGAAGGGCCTGCCCGCCCAGGCGGTGGCCCGCGGCTACCACTGGTCGGCGCTGCGCACGGGCGTGGCCAAGGCCCGGGTGGCGACCAACTGGGCGCTCAACGCGGTCGCCGGCGACGACTTCGTGCGTACCGGATTCCAGGCCCGCAGGCCGGCCAAGCTGAAGGACTTCGAGTACACCGACGCCTACCTGACGCCGGAGCAGGTGCGGGAACGGGTCGAGGGGACGGGCCGCGCGGAGCTGTGACCCCGTGGCCGGGGCCGGCCCGCGGCATGGCATGCTGAGAAGTGGATCTCGGCGTGAACCGGCCGGGAATCGGGCTTGAATCGGGCTTGAATCGGGAGAGTACGGCGGCGTGAAGGCAGCGGGGCGCTCGGTGCGGACACGGCTTCGGGACCGCGTCGCCGCGTCCGACCCCGGGCTGCTGCGGTTGACGGCGGGGCTGCGGACGGTGGGCGCCATCGCTCTGGCGCTCGCGGTACTGGCCGTGTCCGGTGCGGACGACACCCATCTGGTGGCCGGCGCCATGACGGCGATGGTCGCCACCTTCGCCATCCGCGAGAAGGAGTCCCGGGCGCAGGCCGTCACCGTGGCGCTGGGCCTGCCCGTCGCACTGGCGTCGGTGTCGGTCAGCGCGCTGCTCAGCTCGCGGGTCGTCATCGGTGACGCCTTCTTCGTCGTGCTGATCTTCTGCGCCGTCTTCGTCCGCAGGTTCGGCGACCGCGGCACCGCGCTCGGGCTGATCGGCTTCCAGGTCTACTTCGTGTCCCTG
This sequence comes from Streptomyces pactum, assembly GCF_002005225.1. Taxonomy (NCBI): domain Bacteria; kingdom Bacillati; phylum Actinomycetota; class Actinomycetes; order Kitasatosporales; family Streptomycetaceae; genus Streptomyces; species Streptomyces pactum. Next base: position 7,708,199 of record NZ_CP019724.1, on the reverse strand, counting down.
TTCGTGGGCGCCGAGGTGTCGGCGCTGCCGGGGCTGTGGGGTGCCATCGCGGTGGCGTTCGTGTCCAGCGCGGTGGTGCGTTTCGCTGTGGTCCCGGCGACACCGGCGGGCGTCCTGCAGCGGCTGCGGCAGGCCTTCCGTGCCCGGCTGGCCCAGCTCATCGCCACGCAGACCGAACTGCTGGACACCGGCCCGGACGGCATCGAGAAGACGCTCGAGCACCTGCGCGACGGCACCGCGCGCCTGCACGAGACCGCCCTGATGATCCAGTCCCGGCTGGAGGAGGGCACTCCCGACGAGTCCACGGCACGTCTGGTGCAGCGGCGCATCGCGGACGCCGAGATCGCCGCCGAGCGCCTCGGCCTGCTGCTGCTGACCGCGCGCAGCGCCGAGCGGGCGGACACCCTGACCCTGCATCTGCCGGGCGCGCCGGCCCCCTCGGTGGGCCGCTCCCCGGCCCCCGGTGAGGCCACGGAGATCCTGCGCCGCGACCTCGGGGCGCTGCGCACCCTGGTGCTGCGGCCGCCCGCCGAGGCACGCGGCACCGCGCTGTCGCACCTGCGCAACCGGCTCCTCGGCTACCGGGACGAGGAGAACCTGCCCGAGGCGACCGCGGCCGTCCAGGACGTGTTCCGGGGCATCGGCGAGACCGCGCGTGCGGTCATGGGCCTGAGGATCGCCCTGGACGGGCCGCAGGACGAGTCGGACGACACGCCCGCGACCACCCGTTCCCGGGAGGAGCTGGACGCCGAGGACGCCGCCATCGACGCCGGTGAGGAAGCCGCGCCGAAGGAGGAGGAGCCGACCGGGCTGCGGCGGCCCACCACGCGCGCCGCGGTGCAGGTGTCGGTGGGATCGTCGCTGGCGATCCTGGGCGGGGAGTTCCTGTCCGCCGAGCGCTGGTACTGGGCGGTGCTCGCGTGCTGGATCGTCTTCCTGAACACGGCCTCCACCGGCGAGATCCTCGTCAAGGGCTACCGCCGCGTGCTGGGCACGATGCTCGGGGTGGTGGCCGGCATCGGGCTGGCGGGTCTGGTGGGCGGCCACACCTGGATCGCGTTCGGGCTGGTGCTGCTGCTCATCTTCGCGATGTTCTACACGGCACCGCTGTCCTACACGCTGATGTCGTTCTTCGTCACGGCGATGCTGGGGCTGCTGTACACCCTGCTGCACACCTACAGCCTGTCGGTGCTGCTGCTGCGCGTGGAGGAGACGGCGCTCGGCGCGGCCTGCGGGATCGTGGCGGCGGCGCTGGTGCTGCCGATACGCACGGACCGGCGTACGAACGAACTGCTCGGGACCGTGCTGGAGCGGCTCACCGACGTCACCGAGGGGGCCGTCGACCAGCTCAGCGGCGGGCCCGCGGCGGATCTGCTGGACACGGCGCGGGAGCTGGACCAGGCGCTGGGTGATCTGCGGGCCGCCACGCAGCCGCTCACCCATCCGATCACGCCGCTGCGGGCCCGGCGCGACACCGCCCGGTATGTGGTCGCGCTGCTGGAGACGTGCGCCTATCACGCGCGGTCCCTGGCCGCGACGGCCGAGCTGCTGCCCGCCCACCCCTCCATCGCCGCCGACCCGCGGCTGCGCGGGGCGGTGCGGCGTACGGTGCGCAACATCGAGGCGATCGCCGCCCGCGTCGCCGACGAGGACGCCGGGACCGAGGTGGAGACCGGGCCGAGCATCGCCTCGCTGCTGGCACCGGACGCGGCCGGGGTGCCGCGGTACGGCCGCATCACCGGCCGGGTACTGCGGCACCTGGAGCGCCTGGACGAGGCGGTCATGGGCCTCGCCCGGCCGCTGGGCGTGCCGGTCAGGACGCCGACGCGGTGACGGTCCGCGGCGCCGGCGCTCAGAAGTCGCTGGGCAGGCCGCTCGCCTCGGCTATGCCGCGCAGTTCCTCGTTCTGCACGTGGCGTTCCTTGAGGTAGTCCGCAATCTCCCCGAGGCGTTCGGGGTCGGAGGCGGTGGCCGCGTCGGTGACGACCCGCACCGGGCCGGTCTCGTCGGTGCTGATCTCGACGACCTCGTTGTCCAGTCGGCCCGTGACCGCGGTGGCGATGACCAGGGCGGCCTCGTCCCGGATCTCCTGGGGCAGCGCCTCGGCGTTGTCCCCGTCCAGGGAGAAGTCGATGGTGGGCATCTGGTGCTCGTCGATCGCCTGGAGGACGGGTTCCACCACGCTGAGCAGCAACTGGTAGTCGTGGGTCTCCATGCGTATGCGCAGGAGGTCGAGGTAGACGTCCACGGGACGTCCGTCCGGCGGAGGAATCTCGTGTTCGTTCATTCGCCCCGTGTTCCCCGTGCGGCGCGCCTCAGACGCGGCGCCATCGCGCGAGCGCGAAGGAGAACCCGCCGAACAGCATCAGACCTGCGGCGACGCAGATCAGGAGCCAGGGCCCGAGCGGGGTTTCGGCGAAGGAGCGCAGGGTGTCGTCGAGTCCCTTCGCCTTGTCGGCCTCGTAGTCGACGGCGGCCCGCACGGCGAAGGCGCCCGCCGCGGCGAAGACGAGCCCGCGTGCCGCGCCGCCCCCGACACCGCAGACGTCGACCAGCCGCCGGGTCCGGGGGCTCAGCGCGCCGAGCTTCAGCTTCTTGTGGTAGCTCCGGCGCAGCGCCTGTACGCCGATCACCACTCCGGCGACGACGACGGCGACACCGGCCGCGCCCACGAGCCACCGCCCGGCGGGCATCTCCAGCACCCTGGCCGTGACGTCCCTGGACTGCCGGTCGCTGGAGCCGCCGCCGCCGGTGCCGGCCGCGAAGGCCAGTACGGAGTAGGCGACGAAGGCGTAGAACACACAGCGGGCGGCGGCGGGCAGCCGCTTCTTCGCGGTGTGCCCGTCCTTGCCCGTGGCGCCGAACAGCGCCTCCGACAGCCGCCACAGCGCCATGCCGACGAGCCCGACGCCGAGCGCCCAGAGCAGCATCGCGCCGAACGGCTTGTCCGACAGCTCTGCCAGGGCGCCTCCCCGGTCCGCCTGCCGGCTTCCGGTGCCGAAGCCGATCTGCAGGGCCAGGATGCCGACCAGCAGGTAGATCACGCCGCGCGCGGTGAGTCCCGCCCGGGCGGCCCCCTCGGCGGCCGAACCGTTGGCCGCCCGCCTGGCGCGGCTGCGGCCGGTACGTGCCATGACACGTGCGTTCATGTGGTTCCTCCCCTCCCGAGACTCCGCATGCCCCGGTATCCTCCGCACACACCGGGCGGCGGGGCCCCGACCCGGGCGACGCGCGCCGCCCGTCGGCCGCCGCGGTCACCGTGACGCACGACTGCCCGCACGCCGCCTCGCGGCATACGGGCAGTCACGCCACCACACGTTCCCCGCCGTGGATCAGTCCGCCACGCCCGCGGGTTCGGCGACGGGTACGGGTACGGGCGTCGGGGTCAGGGCCGGGGCGGCCGCGAGCCAGCGGCGGGCGGCCTCCAGGGCCCGTGCCACGTCACGCGTGCCGGTCGACACGCACAGCGTGTACGCCAGGTCCCGGGTCCGGGGGCCCGGTGCGCCCGTGTCGTCGGCCCTCTCGCCCAGCACGGCCGCCTCGTACTCGTCGACGAGCCCGCGCAGCACCACGGGGTGAGGCATCAGCATCCGTTTCGTTCCTCCCTCGGTCCCGGTGGTCAGGTGCGCACCGGCCGGCCGGACCCGCGGCAGCCCGGCCGTCGGCCCATCGCCTCGTCGCGCACGCGGGCGCAGCTACGGCTGATGAGCCGCGAGACGTGCATCTGGGAGATGCCGAGGTGGTCGGCTATACGGCTCTGCGTCATGTCCTCGAAGAAGCGCATGTAGAGGATGGCGCGCTCCCGTTCGGGCAGCCTGCGCAGCCCCTCCTTGGCGGACTCGCGGTCGATCACGGTGTCGTACGAGGTGTCCGCCGCGCCGAGGGTGTCCGCGAGGCTGTAGCCGTCGTCGCCGGCCGACAGTTCGGCGTCCAGCGACAGCGTGCTGAAGCTCTCCAGCGCCTCCATTCCGGCGCTGACCTCGTCCTCGGTCAGTCCGGTGTGGGCGGCGACGGCGGCGACGGACGGTTCGGGGCTCCCCGGGCTCTGGGTGAGCTCGCGCCGTGCCACCCGCACCTTGTTGCGCAGTTCCTGGACCCGGCGGGGCACCCGCAGGGCCCACATCCGGTCCCGGAAGTGTCGCTTGACCTCTCCGGTGATGGTGGGCACGGCGTAGCTCTCGAAGGCTCCCCGCTCCGGGTCGAAGCGGTCGATGGCCTTCACCAGGCCGAGCGCCGCGACCTGGCGCAGGTCCTCGATGGACTCGCCGCGGTCCCGGAAGCGCCCGGCGATCCGGTGGGCCATGGGCAGCCAGGCCGTGACGAGTTCGTCGCGGACGGCGTCGCGTTCGGGCCCGTCCTCCAGGCCGGCCAGCCGGCCGAAGAGCGCCATGGTGTCGGGGGCGTCGTCGTGCCGGCGACGGTCGGGAGCCGCGGTGTGGGCGGGCTCGGCGGTCGCGGGACGGGTGGTGGGTGTTTCGATGAGCATGCGGCTTCGCTCCTGAACGGTGGTCTCAGGGGACATTCCGCGGGAACGGGGCTCTCCGGGCACTCGCCCGGAGGGCCGAAGCAGCCATACCGCTCCCGCTGCTGCGCCTCCGGTCCGAAGCACGAACTTGCGACTGCCCCCACCCCGGGGGAACAAACTCCGCTTTTCGAAAAGTACTCAGGACAGCGGAACGACCACGGTGATGCACTTGCCTCCCGAGGGAAGGTCTGCCACCCGCACGTCACGAGCGAGCCTGCAGACGATCGGCCAGCCCCGGCCGCCGACCCGGCGGCGCCCCTGGGGGTCGGTCCGGGGCACGGCCACCGGAAGGTCGTGGCTGCGGTCGCACACCGAGAGCCGGACGCCGGGTCCGACGACGTCGACCTGGAAGTCGGTGATGCCGCCGCCGTGCAGGATCGCGTTGGTGGTCAGTTCGGAGGCGACGAGCACGGCGTCCGAGAGGGCGCCCGCGTCGCACCCCGCACGGCCGTCGGTGCCGCAGCACTCGGTGACGACGCGTTCGACGGTCCGGCGTGCTTCGGCGGGTTTGCACGGCCGGTACCGCCGGCGCCGGTCCGCGCCGTACTGTTCGGCGACGGGTTCGGTCGTGTGCCTGTCACACATCCGTCAGCTCCCTGGTCGGTGGACGGGCCGGATCCGGTCGGCCCCACGCCGTGAATCCGCCGCAAGGCCTCGTTACTTCCGGCTGACCTCTGCCGGTAGCCCCAAACCTGCGGCCCTCCGTACGGCCCAGCGGCCATTCCGGCGCCCTGCGGGGGTAGGCGGAGTGCATGACGGATGTTGTGGACTCGGACGAACTGCTGCGCCGCATGCATCGCGCGAGGGCCTGTGCGGTGGAACAGGAGCGGGCCTGGCGCTCGCGGCGGGAGGAACTGCGGCCGACCGACCCGGAGGGTTCCCGGGAGGCCGCCGTACGGACGATCGCGTACGAGGCCGTCCTGCGGGTGCTGGACGAGGTGCTGACCCCGGGCCGGAACGCGCCGTGAGGAGCCGCGGCGCGGATTGACGGTGTTCCGGCCGGGAAACCGGGTCGGCTTGACAGCCGACTACACCCGAGCACCGGTCCCGGACGCCCTCGTCGCCCACCGCCGCGAGGGACGGCCGGCGTACACGCCGCCGGGACACAGGCAGGCGCGTGGAGCCGGCCCCGCGGTACGTGAGGTGCTCGGTGACGCCGTGCCGTGCCGCCCGGCGAGCGGCTGGGCGAGCCGGTCCTGCGCTGTCCGCGCAGCGGGCTGGACGGCGGGCCGTCCCGGCGTTAGGGGCGGCGGTCCGGTGAGTGAAATGGATCACGTGTCCCGGTACCGGTTTCACGGTGCACGCAGAGATGGTTTAGCGTTCACCCATACGTGGCGACGAAGTCGACCGGAACGTCCTTCGTACGTCACCGCTTACGGCCCTGGCTGGCTTCCCCCGTCCAGCCAGGGCTTTTTCACGCCCGCACGCCGCCGTCCCCGTCTCCGGCACGAAATCCGTACGGGATCCGACGTCCCGCCGAGGTGCTCGGGGCGCCGAGAGCGACTGAAATGGGCATAGGGAAAGCCCCGGAACCGAATCGCCGGCGAGGAGCCCCGTGCCATGACCAAAGCGATCAAACTCCTGACCGCCCTCCCCCGGCCCCAGCGCGAGCGGCTGATGGCGCTCGCCCGGGAGGTCTCCTTCCCGGAGGACGCCCGGATCTTCGAGGCCGGAGACAGGGCCGACCGCTTCTGGGTCATCCGCTCCGGCGCGGTCTCCCTGACCCAGCGGGTGACGTCCCTGCAGCGGGTCACGGTCGCCAGCCTGGGCGCGGGCGACCTGCTCGGCTGGTCCTGGCTGTTTCCGCCCTACGAGTGGGACTTCGGCGCCGAGGCCTTCAGCCCGGTGCGGGCCTACGAGTTCGACGCGGCCTCGGTGCTCGCCCTGTGCGAGGAGGACCCGCGCCTGGGCATCGTGCTGGTGCGGTCGGTCGCCGAGATCCTCGCGCACCGGCTGGAGACAACCAGGGGCCGGCTCATGGAGCACTACGCGCTGCACGGACGCGGCTCCCTGTGAGGCGCCGTCAGACGCGGTAGCGGCGCAACGCCGGCACCGCGGCCGCCGAGGCCGGCATCCCGACCACGACGAGCAGCCCGCCGCCGGCCACCGCCTCCCGCGGGCCCAGGGCGGAGCCCGCGCCGCCGTGCGGGACGTCGGCCGGGCGCGCCGCCCGCGACCACGACGGTGAAGACGCCCTGCATGCGCCCGCGCATCTCGTCGGTCGCGGCGGACAGCAGAATCGCGCCGCGGAACGCCATGGCGACCATGTCGGCGATGCCGGCCACGGTCAGGAACGCCACCGCGAGGCCACAGGCTGCCGCTCAGTCCGAAGCCGGTGATGGCGGCACCCCGGACGACGACCGCGCCGATCACCATCCAGCCGTGCCGGCGCGCCCGGGAGAAGGTGCCGGAGAACGGTCCGCCGGCCACCGCGTCGACGGGGATCGCCGCGAAGAGCAGGCCGAGGGCGAGTCCCTCGCCGTAGGGGGCGTAGGTGTCGGCGGCGAGTTGCGGGAACAGGGCGCGGGCCATGCCCCGGGACCATGGCGACGATGTCGGCCAGGAAGGACAGCGGCAGCACCTTGTGCCCGGCGATGTACGGCGATGTGGCGGAAGCCCGCCACGACCTCGCGCACGCCCGCGCGGCGCACCGCCGGGCCGCCGGACAGCGGTGGCAGGGGCGGGCAGCTTGTGGACCGCCCACACCGTGACGCGCGTGGCGGGCCCCACCCGGTGACTCCGCTAGGCTCCGGTGACCGCGCTCAGGCCCCGGCGGCCCCGCTCGGGCACCCGCGCCCCCGATCCGTCCCCCGTGGCCCCGCTCAGGCCCCGGCGACGAGCGTGACGCCGAGGACGATCATCGTGACGGCCACCAGTCCGTCGAGGACCCGCCAGGCGGCGGGCCGGGCCAGGAAGCGGCCGAGGTAGCGGGCGCCGAAACCGAGCGCGGCGAACCAGCACAGGCTGGCGACCACGGCACCCAGGCCGAACGTCCAGCGCAGCGAGCCGCGGTCGGCGGCGACCGAGCCGAGCAGGAACACCGTGTCCAGGTAGACGTGCGGGTTGAGCCAGGTCAGGGCCAGGCAGGTGAGGACCGCCCGCCGACGCGAGCCCGCAACGTCGCCGTCCGCCCGCAGCGCACCGGCGGGCCGGAACACCCGCCGGGCGGCCAGGGCGCCGTAGCAGAGCAGGAAGGCGCCGCCGATCCAGCCGACCGCGGTCAGCGCGCCCGGCCAGGCCACGACCACGGCGCCCACCCCGCCGACGCCCAGGGTGATGAGCAGGGCGTCGGACAGGGCGCAGATGCCCACGACGGCGAGGACCGCGTCACGGCGGATCCCCTGGCGCAGGACGAAGGCGTTCTGGGCACCGATGGCGACGATGAGCGAGAGGCCGGTGCCGAAGCCGGCGGCCGCGGCGGTGAGGGCGTTGGTCATGCCCTCGACGCTAAGCGGACGATCACAGTCGGTACAGCTAAAGATTCTTACGTATCCTTAGCTCTCGTGAAGACGAGCACGACGAGCACGACGAGCACGACGAGCACGACGGGCACGACGAGCACGACGGGCGCGACGGGCACCACGAGCACGACGGGAATGGCCACGGCCGCGTTCGCGGAACTGCCGCTCGACCAGGTGCGCACCCTGCTGGCCGTGGTGGACGAGGGCACGTTCGACGCGGCCGCCGCCGCACTGCACGTGACGCCGTCCGCGGTCAGCCAGCGCGTGAAGGCACTGGAGCAGCGCACCGGCCGGGTGCTGCTGCTGCGCACCAAGCCGGTACGGCCGACGGACTCCGGCGCGGTGCTCGTGCGCCTCGCCCGCCAGGTGGCCCGGCTGGAACGGGACGCGTACGCCGAGCTGGGGTTGAGCGGCGCCGGGGAGCCCACCCGGGTCTCGGTCGCCGTCAACGCCGACTCGCTCGCGACCTGGTTCCTCGGCGCGCTCACGCGGGTGTCGCAGGAGCCGCGACTCTGCTTCGAGCTGCGCCGCGAGGACGAGGACCACACGGCGGCCCTGCTGCGGGAGGGCGTGGTGATGGCCGCGGTGACCTCGTCGCCCGACCCCGTCCCGGGCTGCACCGTGCAGTACCTCGGCCGCATGCGGTACCTCGCCTGCGCCGGCCCCGGTTTCGCCGAGCGGCATCTGGACGGGCCGCTGCGGGAGTCGCTCGCCGAGGCCCCGGTGGTGGTCTTCGACCGGCGGGACGACTTCCAGGACGGCTTCGCGCGGCGCCTCGGTCATGACGGCGCGAGTTCCGCGCGGCACTACGTGCCGACGTCGGAGGGCTTCGCCGAGGCGGTCGCCGCCGGCCTGGGCTGGGGCATGGTGCCCGAACCGCAGGCGGATCCGATGCTGCGCGCCGGACGGCTCGTCGAGTTCGCCCCGGATCTGGCGGTGGACGTCCCGTTGTACTGGCAGCAGTGGAAGCTGGACTCCCCCGCGCTGGCGACGGTGGCCGGGGCGGTGGTGGGGGCCGCCCGGGAGGCACTGCGGCGATAGCCACGACGGCGCGGCCGAGGGCACAATGCCGGTTTCACTCCGCAGTCGACAGGTCACCCGCAACGGAGTAAGGCATTCCCGAAGGCGCGAACGATACCGATCGCAGGTGACTTTGATGGACAACTGGCGAGAGCACGCCGCGTGCCGCACGGAGGACCCCGACCTGTTCTTCCCGATCGGCACCACCGGCCCGGCCGCTTTGCAGACCGAGCAGGCGAAGGCGGTCTGCCGGAGCTGCCCGGTCCGGGAGCAGTGCCTGCGATGGGCGCTGGACACGGGACAGTCCATCGGCGTCTGGGGCGGGACCAGCGAACTGGAGCGCCGTGCGCTCAAGCGGCGCGAGTCCGTGCGCAGGAGGTCCGGCTGACCCCGGACGCGGCGCGGAGGGACCCTCGGCGGCCGCTGCGGCGCAGTGGTCCCCAGGGCCGCTCCTGGCGTCCACCTCGGCCCGGGCCTCGTCGATGACGTCCGGGTCGACCCGGCACGGCGGCCGGGCCGTCGGAGCGACGGAGTACCCGGCCGGCGCGGCGGACGATCGGCCGCGTTCCCGAACGGCTCACACGCCACCGGCATCCCGCGGGCACCGGACGTAGGCTCACGACGGCACCGCCTCGGAAGGAACCAGCCATGAGCGTCCGTGTGCACCGCGTCTACGACCCGCCCGAACCGGACGACGGCGTGCGCGTCCTGGTCGACCGGCTGTGGCCGCGGGGTCTGGCGAAGGACGCGGCGCACGTGGACGAGTGGCCCAAGGGGCTCACCCCGTCGACCGAACTGCGCCGTTGGTACCACGCGGGCGAGGGCTCCTACGAGGAGTTCGCCGAGCGGTACGAGGCCGAGCTGGCCGCCCCGGAGGCGGCGGAGCTCCTCGGCCACGTACGGGAGTTGGCACGCGAGCGGGACGTGACGCTGCTGACCGCGTCCAAGTCGCCCGAGGAGAGCCACGCCGCCGTACTGCTCCGCCTCCTGGACGAGGCGTGAGGAGGCGGAGGAACCGAAGGAGCCGGCGGGGCGGCTCGGTCGCTCAGCCGGTCTGCCGTGCCGCGGCCCGCCCCGCCGCCCGCCCGGAGAACAGGCAGCCGCCGAGGAAGCTGCCCTCGAGCGCGTTGTAGCCGTGCACCCCGCCGCCGCCGAAGCCGGCCACCTCACCGGCCGCGTACAGGCCCTCGACGGGCGTGCCGTCGGCGCCCAGGGCACGGGAGTCCAGGTCGGTCTGGATGCCGCCGAGGGTCTTGCGGGTGAGGACGTGCAGCTTGACCCCGATCAGCGGGCCCGCCGCCGGGTCGAGGATGCGGTGCGGGGCGGCCACCCGGCCGAGCCGGTCGCCGATGTAGCGGCGGGCGTTGCGGATGCCCTGGATCTGGGCGTCCTTGGCGTAGGGGTTGGCCAGTTGGAGGTCGCGGGCCGCTATCTGGTGCCGGATCGCGGCGGCGTCCAGGAGCGGCCTGTCGGTCAGGCGGTTCATCCCGTCGACGAGTTGCTCCAGGTTCGGCGCGGTCACGAAGTCGGCGCCCTCGCGCAGGAAGGCGTCCACCGGGCCCGGCGCGCCCTTGCCGAGGACGCGTTCGCGCAGGAACCCGGCCCGGTCCTTCGCGGTGATGTCGGGATTCTGCTCGGAGCCGGAGAGCGCGAACTCCTTCTCGACGATCCTCTGCGTGAGGATGAACCAGGAGTGGTCGTGGCCCGCGAGGTCCGGGGCCGTGCGCAGGTGCCGGAGAGTACCGAGGGTGTCGTAGCCGGGCAGGCATGGCTCGGGCAGGCGGCGGCCGAGGGCGTCGAACCACATCGAGGACGGTCCGGGCAGGATGCGGATGCCGTGGCCGGGCCAGATGGGGTCCCAGTTGCGCACGCCCTCGGTGTAGTGCCACATCCGGTCGCGGTTGACCAGGCGTGCGCCCGCCTCGGCGCTGATGTCGAGCATCCGCCCGTCGACATAGGCGGGGACGCCGGTGACCATCTCGGCGGGCGGGGTGCCGAGGCGCTCGGGCCAGTGGCGGCGGACGGTGTCGTGGTCGGCGCCGATGCCACCGGAGGTGACGATCACGGCCTGGGCGGTGAGTTCGAACTCGCCGACCGCGTCGCGGTTGGAGGCGACGCCGCGGGGCGAGTCGTCCTCGGCCAGTACCGTGCCGCGCACGCCGCGCGCGGTGCCGTCCTCGACGACCAGGTGGTCGACGCGATGGCGGTGGTGGAAGGTGAGCAGTCCGTCCCGCACGGCCTGCCTGGCGTACCGCACGAACGGTTCGACGACGCCCGTGCCGGTGCCCCAGGCGATGTGGAAGCGGGGCACGGAGTTGCCGTGTCCGCCGGCCCGGAGGTCGCCGCGCTCGGCCCAGCCGACGGTGGGCAGGAAGGTGATGCCGTGCCCGGCCAGCCAGGACCGCTTCTCCCCCGCCGCCCACTCGACGTACGCCCGTGCCCAGCGCACCGCCCAGGAGTCCTCGTCCTCGGTCCGGTCGAAGCCCGCGCTGCCCTGCCAGTCGCTCCAGGCCAGGGCCAGGGAGTCCTTGACGCCGAGGCGGCGCTGCTCGGGGGAGTCGACGAGGAAGAGGCCGCCGAAGGACCAGAAGGCCTGTCCGCCGAGGTTGGCCGCGTTCTCCTGGTCGACGAGGGCGACCCGCCGGCCCCGGCTGGTCAGCTCGTGGGCCGCGACCAGGCCCGCCAGTCCCGCTCCGACCACGATGACGTCGGCATCCATGGCGACCGTCCCTTCCTGTTCCGTGCGATGGGGAATCCGAGGAGATGCAAGGAGATGCGAGCGGATTCAAAGAGATTCAAGGGGATTCAACGGGCTTCGCCGCCGTCGGTGAGCAGCGCGGTGAGCAGTTGTCCCAGCCAGGCGCGGGCGTGCTCGACGTCCCGGTCCAGGAGGAGTTGGGTGGTGACTCCGTCGTACGCGGCGACCACGGCGTGCGCGGCGCCCTCGGCGTCGCGCAGCACGGCGGGCAGGGCGGTGCGCCCGCGCGCCCGGGCGAGCCGGTCGGCGATCGCGCGCCGCAGGCGCGCCCGGTGCTCCAGCAGGGTCCGCGCCACGGCCGGGTCGCGGGCGGCGTGCACCAGGAAGTCCGTCTTGACCACAAGCCAGTCCCGGTCCAGGAGCAGGACCTCGGTGACGCGGTCCACGGCGGCGGTCACGTCGAGGTCGGGCCCGTCGAGCGCGAGGGCGGCGGACACCTGCTCGGCGATCAGTCCGGCCCGTTCCCGGTAGAGGGCGAAGAACAGCTCGTCGAGGCTGCCGAAGTTCGAGTAGAAGGCACCCCGGCTGTACCCGGCGGCCTCGCAGACCTCCTCGATCGACGCCCGGCCGAACCCTTTGGCGGCGAACACCGCGAACGCCGCGTCCAGGAGGTTCGCGCGGGTCCGCACCCGACGCCTGGTCACCCGCCCGGTCGTCGCCTTCACCGCCGTCATCGGGCCTCCCGCCGTTCGATACGCGAATGTATCCGATACACCGGCGTGATCGAAGGGCCGCGGGCAAATCTAGAACACAGTTTCGAATCAGGAGTACGCTGATGCCATGACCACGCACCTCCAGGGCTCGCTCTTCGACCAGACGGACGAGGTCCGGCTCGGCTCGCTCGACGGGCTGCGCCGCACCGGCCTGGGCTCCGGGGCCTGGATCGACCTGCTCCCCGGGTGGCTGAGCGGCGCGGACGTGCTGTTCGAGCGGCTGGCCGCCGAGGTCCCCTGGCGCGCGGAGCGGCGCGCCATGTACGACCAGGTGGTCGACGTGCCCCGCCTCCTCGCGTTCTACGGCGCGGGCGACCCGCTGCCGGACCCCCTGCTGACCGAGGCGCGCGAGGCGCTGTCCGCGCATTACGCCGAGGAGCTGGGCGAGCCGTTCACCACGGCCGGGCTGTGCCGTTACCGCGACGGCCGGGACAGCGTCGCGTGGCACGGCGACCGGATCGGGCGGGGCGCGCGCCAGGACACGATGGTCGCCATCCTCTCGGTCGGCGCGCCCCGGGACCTGCTGCTCCGTCCGGCGGGCGGGGGCGGCGACACGGTGCGCCGCCCACTGGGGCACGGGGACCTGATCGTGATGGGCGGTTCCTGCCAGCGCACCTGGGAACACTGCGTGCCCAAGAGCACCCGCGCCGCGGGCCCCCGCATCAGCGTCCAGTTCCGCCCGCACGGCGTGCGCTGAGACCAGGGCGGTGCGCGCGCCGGGGGCGTGCGCTGAGACCAGGGTGGTGGGCGCGAAGGCCCGACGTCCTGCTCCCCGGGCACGGACCCGTCCACCACGGCCCGGTGAGGCGGCCGCGCGACCGGCCCGGGAACGGGCGTTCTAAAGTTCAGGGCATGGCCTTGCAGATCAGCGCCACCAATCCGGAGCACCCCGCGCTCCTGCTCGAACTGCCGTGGCAGACGCCGCTGGAGGAGTGGCCCGAGGAGTACCTCGTGCCACTGCCGCGCGGCATCTCCCGCCACATCGTCCGCTACGCCCGGGCCGGGGACGAGGTGATCGCCGTCAAGGAGCTGGCCGAACGGCCCGCGCTGCGCGAGTACCAGTTGCTGCGCGACCTGGACCGGCTCGCCATCCCCGCGGTGGACGCGCTGGCCGTGGTCACCGGCCGCACCGGCACGGCCGGCGAGGCACTGGAACCGGTGCTGGTCACACGGCACCTCGGCGGCTCGCTGCCGTACCGGTCGATGTTCGAGACGACGCTGCGCCCGGCGACCATGCACCGTCTGATGGACGCCCTGGCCGTGCTGCTGGTCCGGCTGCACCTGGCCGGGTTCGCCTGGGGCGACTGCTCGCTGTCCAACACGCTCTTCCGGCGGGACGCGGGCGCCTACGCCGCGTACCTGGTGGACGCCGAGACCGGCGAGCTGCATCCGCGGCTGAGCGAGGGGCAGCGCGACTACGACCTCGACCTCGCCCGGGTGAACATCAGCGGCGAGCTGCTCGACCTGGAGGCGTCGGGGGCGCTGCACCCGTCCGTCGACCCGATCGACTTCGGCACGGAGATCTGCGCCCGCTACCGGAGCCTGTGGGAGGAGCTGACCCGCACCTCCGTCTACCCGGCGGGCAAGTACCACTACATCGAACGCCGGATCCGGCGGCTCAACGACCTCGGCTTCGACGTGGCCGAGATGCAGATCGAGCACGCCTCCAACGGCGACACGGTCACCTTCGTGCCCAAGGTCGTCGACGCCGGCCACCACCAGCGCCAACTGCTGCGCCTGACGGGCCTGGACGCCGAGGAGAACCAGGCCAGGCGGCTGCTGAACGACCTGGAGAGCTGGATGGCCACCCAGGACGACTACGCCCCGGGCGACCCCCTGGGCGCCCGCCCGGAGGTCCTCGCCCACCGCTGGGTGCGCGAGGTCTTCCGGCCCACCGTGCGCGCGGTGCCGGTGGAACTGCGCGGCGCGATGGACCCGGCCGAGATCTACCACGAGCTGCTGGAGCACCGCTGGTACCTGTCCGAGCGGGCCCAGCACGACATCGGCCTCGACACGGCCGTCGCCGACTACGTCGAGCACGTCCTGCCCAAGGCCCGACAGACCCTGCAGCCGACGGCGGACTGAGCGCCGTACCGGCCCGTGTACCGGTCCGTCACGTGTGCGGAACCACCGCCACCGGGCAGTCCGCGTGGTGCAGCACGCCGTGCGCCACCGAGCCGATCCGGGCGCCGACGGCCGTACGGCGGGCCCGGCGGCCGACGACCGTCAACTGGGCCGCGCCGGCCACCGACAGCAGCACCTGCCCGGCGCTGCCCATCTCCACGTGCTCGATCACCGGAACCTCCGGGAAGCGCTCGCGCCACGGCGCGAGCGCCTCGCCGAGCGCCTTCCTCTCGTACGCCTCGAGCCCCCCGGCCTCGTCGGCGAGCGCCATCGAACCCGGGCTGTAGGTGAACACCGTGGGCAGGGCCCAGGCCCGCACGGCCCGCACGGTGGCGCCGCGCGCGGCCGCCGTCTCGAAGGCGAACCCGATCACGTCGGTGCTGTCCTCCGGTTCCCCCTGCTGGCCCACGACGACCTCGCGGCCGGCGGCCTCGCCCGCCCCGTCGTCCCCCGCCCGCACGAGGACGACGGGGCGGGGCGCCTCGGCGATCACCTGCTGTCCGACGGAGCCGAGCAGGAAGCCGACGACCGCCCCGTGGCCGCGCGAGCCGAGCACCAGCGTCCCGGCCTCGGCCGCGGCGGCCAGCAGCACGGCGACGGCGTCGTCGGCCTCGCGGACCTCCGAGGACACCGGGAGGTCCGGGTGCCGGCCGGTGACGGTCCGGACCGACTCGGCGACCGAGTCCCGTACCCACTGCTCCTGCGCGTCCCGGTCCCCCGCGCCGGCCGTGTCCCGCGCCTGCGGCCGCCAGGCGTGCACGACGTGCAGCGGCGCTTCCCGGCGGACCGCCTCCCGGGCCGCCCAGGCCAGTGCGGCCAGGCTCTCCTCCGAACCGTCGACCCCTGCCGTGATCGGGCGCGTCATGCGGGTCCCTCCCTGTGTCGCGGGCACGTCCATGGGGCCCAGTCTTCCCCACGCCGTCGCCCTGACTCCGCGGTGGGCGCGGGTGACCGCCGACACCGGCCGGGCCGGTCACGCTGGGACGCCGGTGGGCCGAGGTGCCCGGCCGGGCCGTGGTGAACCGCACCTGCGAGGCGTACACGGTCCGCCCCGAGGCTAACCGCCGCCGGGCTCTTCCGCGTGCCCGTGCCGGAGAGCGGCGAGTGCCGCGTGCCGGGCGCCCGTGGCGGCCCCGCTGTCCGCCCGAGCGGGGCCCGGCGACCGAACATACGATGGACCGCAGGCCGGTGCGGTGACGGGGACGCCGTGCCGTGAATCCGGCCGTTCGACGTGGGGGACGTATGGCACACGCCGACGGGGCGACGCGGACCGTCATCATGACCGTGGACGACGATCCGGGGGTCTCCCGCGCCGTCGCCCGTGACCTGCGGCGGCGCTACGGCGCCACCTACCGGATCGTGCGCGCGGAGTCCGGCGGGTCGGCGCTGGAGGCACTGCGCGAACTGAAGCTGCGCGGCGACCTGGTGGCCGTGATCCTCGCCGACTACCGGATGCCGCAGATGAACGGCATCGAGTTCCTGGAACGGGCCCTGGACGTGTATCCCGGCGCCCGCCGGGTGCTGCTGACCGCCTACGCGGACACCAACGCGGCGATCGACGCGATCAACGTCGTCGACCTGGACCACTACCTGCTCAAACCGTGGGACCCGCCGGAGGAGAAGCTCTACCCGGTCCTGGACGACCTGCTCCGGGCCTGGCGCGCCGGCGACCACCGGCCCGTGCCCAGCACCAAGGTCGTCGGGCACCGCTGGTCGGCGCGCTCGTCGGAGGTCCGGGAGTTCCTGGCCCGCAACCAGGTGCCGTACCGGTGGTACTCCTCCGACGAGCCGGAGGGGCGCCGGCTGCTGTCGGCGGCCGGGCAGGACGGGCTGCGGCTGCCGGTGGTGATCACGCCGGACGGGACACCACTGGTGGAGCCGGAGGCTCCGGACCTCGCCGCGCGGGTGGGTCTGGCGACGACCCCGACGGCCGACTTCTACGACCTGGTGGTGATCGGCGGCGGCCCGGCCGGGCTGGGCGCGGCCGTGTACGGGGCCTCGGAGGGGCTGCGGACGGTGCTGGTGGAACGGTCGGCGACCGGCGGGCAGGCCGGGCAGAGCTCCCGCATCGAGAACTACCTCGGCTTCCCGGACGGCGTCTCGGGCGGGCAGCTCACCGAGCGGGCCCGGCGGCAGGCGGCGAAGTTCGGCGCCGAGATACTCACCGCGCGCGAGGTGACCGGGCTGGAGGCGAGCGGCGCGGCCCGCATCGTACGGTTCTCGGACGGCTCGGAGATCGCCGCGCACAGCGTGATCCTGGCGACCGGCGTCTCCTACCGGCAGCTCACCGCTCCCGGCACCGACGACCTGACCGGCTGCGGCGTCTTCTACGGCTCGGCGCTGACCGAGGCCGCCTCCTGCCAGGGGCACGACGTGTACATCGTCGGCGGCGCCAACTCGGCCGGGCAGGCCGCGATGTACCTGTCCCGGGGCGCCAAGTCGGTGACGCTGCTGGTCCGCGGCGGCTCCCTCGCGGCGTCCATGTCGCACTACCTGATCCGGCAGATCGAGGAGACGCCCAACATCCACGTACGCTGCGGCACGGTCGTCGAGAGCGCGCACGGCGACGGGCACCTGGAGCGGCTGACCCTGCGCGACGCGGAGGGCGGCGGCACCGAACTCGTGGACGCCCAGTGGCTGTTCGTGTTCATCGGCGCGGCCCCGCTGACCGGCTGGCTGGACGGCACGGTACTGCGGGACGAGCGCGGGTTCATCCTCGCCGGACCCGACCTCACCCCCGACGGGCGGCCACCGGCCGACTGGGAGCTGGAGCGCCCGCCCTACCACCTGGAGACCAGCGTCCCGGGCGTGTTCGTGGCGGGCGACGCCCGCGCGGAGTCCGCCAAACGGGTCGCGTCCGCCGTCGGAGAGGGAGCCATGGCCGTCATGCTCGTCCACCGGTACCTGGAGCAGTCGTGAGCGGGCGGCCGATGCCGTGCAGCCCCGAGGAGATCGGGGAACTGTTCCTGTTCGAGAAGCTGACGCCCGAGCAGCTCGGTCGGCTGTGCGCCGCGGGCCGGGTGGAGCTGTTCGAGCCCGGGCCCGTGTACGCCGAGGGCGAGGACGCGACGTGCCTCTACGTGATGCTGGAGGGGTCGGTCGTGCTCTCCCGCAGGGTCGGCGGGGACGACGTGGAGACCAACCGCACCTCTCAGCGCGGCGTGTACGCGGGCGCGATGCAGGCATACGTCGGCGACCGGCTGCCGCAGGTCTACAACAACTCGATGCGCGTCACGGAGCCGACGCGGTTCTTCGTCCTGCCGGCGGCGACGTTCGCGGCCGTCATGCGGGAGTGGTTCCCGATGGCGGTGCATCTGCTGGAGGGGCTGTTCTTCGGGTCCAAGAACACCCAGCGGACCATCGGGCAGCGCGAACGGCTGCTGGCGCTCGGCTCGCTGTCGGCCGGCCTCACGCACGAGCTGAACAATCCGGCGGCGGCCGCCGTCCGGGCCACCTCGACCCTGCGGGAGCGGGTGGCGAAGATGCGGCACAAGCTCGCCGTCATCGCCGAGGGGCCGTTCTCCCGGGACGCGCTCGCGGGTCTCATCGAGATACAGGAGCGCACGGCCGAGCGGATCGCCAAGGCGCCCTCGCTCACCCCGCTGGAGGCCGCCGACCGGGAGGACGCCCTCACCGACTGGCTGGAGGACCACGGCATCGAGGGGGGCTGGCAGCTCGCGCCGACCTTCGTGCAGGCCGGCCTGGACACCGAGTGGCTGGACCAGGTGGCGGCGGCCGTGGACGAGGAGATGCTGCCGGGGGCGGTCGGCTGGCTCAACTACACGGTCGAGACCGAGCTGCTGATGGACGAGATCGCGGACTCCACCGCCCGGATCTCGCACCTGGTGGACGCGGCCAAGCAGTACGCGCAGCTCGACCGGGCGCCCTATCGGACCGTCGACGTCCATGAGCTCCTCGACAGCACCCTGCTGATGCTGTCGGGCAAGATCGGCTCCCGGATCGAGGTCGTCAAGCAGTACGACCGCACGGTGCCGCGGGTCCCGGCGTACCCGGCGGAACTCAACCAGGTATGGACCAACCTCATCGACAACGCGGTCTCCGCCATGCACGGCACGGGCGGTGACGGCACACTGACCGTGCGGACGGCTCTCCATCACGACCGGCTGCTGGTGGAGTTCCGTGACACCGGTACCGGGATCGCTCCGGAGATCCGCGAGCGCATCTTCGACCCGTTCTTCACCACCAAGCCGGTGGGCGAGGGCACCGGGCTCGGTCTGGACATCTCCTGGCGGATCGTGGTCGACAAGCACCATGGCACGATCCAGGTGGAGTCCGTGCCGGGTGACACCCGCTTCCAGGTGCTCCTGCCGCTCACCGCCGCCGAATCCGGACCGACCGAGGAGCCGGCATGACCCGTGACACCAGTGACACCAGTGACTCCGGAATCGACCCCACCGCCCGGCCCAGCGGCACCGGCTGCGCCGAATGTGACGCGGCGGGAGGCTGGTGGTTCCATCTGCGGCGCTGCGCGAGCTGCGGCCACGTCGGCTGCTGCGACAGCTCGCCGGGGCAGCACGCGACCGGCCACTACCGGTCCACCGGGCACCCGGTGGTGCAGAGCTTCGAGCCGGGCGAGGACTGGTTCTGGGACTACGCGACCAACGAGGTGCGGGAGTCCGGGCCGGAGCTCGCCCCGCCGGACAGCCACCCCGAGGACCAGCCGTCCCCCGGGCCGGCGGGGCGGGTACCGGCGGACTGGGCGCGGACGCTGAGCCGCTGAGCCGCGAAGCCGGTGCGCAGCGCGGCTCGGTCCGACGGCGTGGTCGGGCGGCCTCGGCCGGCGCCCTCGGCCCGGTTCCGGCCGGCTCCCTCATCCGGCCCCCGCTGTCCGGCTCCCTCGCCCGGCCCCCGCTGCCCGGCCCCCTCGTCCAGCGCCCTCGTCCAGCGCCCTCGGCCGGCTCCCTCGTCCAGCGCCCTCGTCCAGCGCCTTCGGCCGGCTCCCGCCGTCCGGCGGCCTCGTCCGGCGGCGCGGCCCGGCTGCGCGACCTCCGGAGCCCCGGCCCCCGAGCAGCGACCCGGTCGAACGGGCCGTCCGGTGGCGTGGCGGTGACGCGACGCCGCGGTGTGACCCGGTGCTTCCGGCCAGTGCCCCGGTCGCGCGGTGCTTCCGGCCGGTGCCCCCGTCACGCGGTGCTTCCGGCCGGTGTCCCGCTCGCGCGGTGCTTCCGGCCGGTGGCTCGATCCGGGACGCTCGTGCGCGGAGGGGCTGTCGGTCCCGCGTGCCAGGATGGGCGTCGTGCAGCAGACCTCTTTCACCAGCCCGCTCGTCGGCCGCGAGGACGAACTCGCGCGTCTCACCGGCGTACTGGAGCGCGCCCGCTCGGGGGAGGCCCGCGCGGTGCTGATCGCCGGGGACGCCGGGGTCGGCAAGACTCGTACCCTGGACGAGGTCGCCGGGCGGGCCGCCGCGGCCGGGACGGTCGTCCTCACGGGGCACTGCGTCGACCTGGGTGACGTGGGCCTGCCGTACCTGCCGTTCACCGAGATCCTCGGGGTGCTGGCCGCCGACGACCGGTTCGCCGCCGTGCTGGCCGCTCATCCGGTGGCCGGCCGGCTGCTCGGCGGCGGACCGGACGACGGGAGTGCCACCACGCGGTCGCGGCTGTGGCTGTTCGAAGGCGTGGTGGCCCTGCTGACCGAGCTGGCGGACATCGCCCCGCTGCTGCTGGTCCTGGAGGATCTGCACTGGGCCGACCAGTCCTCCCGGGACCTGCTGCGGTTCCTGCTCAGCCGGGGAGCCCTGCAGCGGTCGGCGGGCGGTGGGCCCGGGGGACGGCTCGCGGTGTTCGCCTCGTACCGGGCGGACGACCTGCACCGCCGCCACCCGCTGCGGCCCCTGCTGGCCGAGTTGGTACGGCTGCCCGCCGTGGAGCGGCTGGAACTGCGGCCCCTGCCCGACGCCGACGTGGCGCGACTGGTGCGCTCCCTGCGCGACCGGCCGCTGCCGGACACCACCGTGCACCGGATCGTCGAACGCGCCGAGGGCAACGCCTTCTACGCCGAGGAACTGGTCGCGGCCACGGACGCGCCCGCCGGGGGTGTGCCCAGCGGACTGGCCGACGTCCTGCTCATCCGGTTCGAGCAGCTTTCCGAGACCGCCCAGCAGGTGCTGCGCACCGCCGCGGTCGCCGGGCGCCGCGTGGGGCACGACCTGCTGCGGGACGCCGTCGGGCTGCCCGAGGACGAGCTGGAGTCGGCACTGCGCGAGGCCGTGGAGCGGCAGTTGCTCGTCTCCGGCGAAGGAGGCGCCTACTCCTTCCGGCACGCCCTCGCGCGGGAGGCGGTCTACGCCGACCTGCTCCCGGGGGAACGGGCCCGGCTGCACGGCGGGTTCGCCCGGCTGCTCGCCGCGCGGGACCGCCGCTCCGACAGCGCGGCCGAGCGTGCCCACCACTACCGCGAGAGCCACGACCTGCCCGAGGCGCTCGCCGCTTCCCTGGAGGCCGCCGACCACGCGCAGCGCGTCGGCGCGCCCGCCGAGGAGTTGCGGCACGTCGAGACGGCCCTCGACCTGTGGTCGGCGGTCGACGCCGGGGCACGGCCCGCCGGGCCCGACACCGTGACGCTGACGCTGCGCGCCTCGGCGGCCGCCGCCCACGCCGGGGAGCTGCACCGCGCGGTGTCCCTCACCCGGTCCGCGCTGGCCGGTCTCGGCCAGGACGCCGACCTGGAGCTCGCCGCGCGCGTCCGCTACACGCTCGCCGGGAACCTGCTGAGCGTAGACAATCTGTCGGCCGCGTTCGCTTACAGCAGCGAGGCGCTCGGACTGATCCCCGCCGAGCCTCCGTCGTCCACGTGGGTGTGGGCCGCGTCGACGCACGTCATGGCCGCCCGCCAGGTCGGGGAGAACGAGACCGCGCTGCGAGTGGCGCGGCGGGCCCTGCGGGTGGCGGAGGACCTGGGGGTCACCGATGCCCGCGCCGACCTCCTGATCTCCCTGGCCGGTCTCGAAGGCGGCAACCGGAGCACTCCGCAGGGCCGCGAGCGGCTCCTGGAGGCGAGGGAGCTGGCACGGCAGGCGGGCAACGCGCCGGTGGAGATGCGCGCGCTCTTCAACCTCGCCATCGGCTGCTTCGAGTCCGGTGACCTGGAGGAGTGCTCGTCCTGGGCGGCGGAGGGACTGGACCGGGCCCGCCGCTCCGGGCTGCTGTCCTCGCCGTACCCGCGGGAGATGCGGTATCTGCGGCTGCTGGTGCAGTACACGCTGGGCCACTGGGACGAGTGCGCGCGGGGGGCCGCGGACAATACCGGCGTGCTGCCCGCCGCGGGCGGTCACGCCGTCGGGCCCGGCCTATACGTGGCGCTGGCGCGCGGCGACTCGGTGGCGGCGGAACGTGCCCGCGCGATGCTGGAGGGGCCGTTCGACTGGATGGGCACCATGGTCGCGGGGATCGTGCTGACCGACGCCGCCGCGCTGCGCGGGGACGCGGAGGAGGCGGTCCGGTGGGCGCGCTCCACCGTCGAGACGCTCACCGACGACGCCGGCATACTGCCGGCCGTGACCGTCAGGCTCACCACCCTGGCCCTGTCCGCGGTGGCGGACACGGTCGTCGAACTGCGCGGAGCCGGTGACGAGGCGGTGGTCCGCCGCTGGACGGACTCCGCGGCGGACCTGCTGGAGCGGGCCCGGTCCTCCGCGGGGCACGGGATGGACGGCACGCCCCAGGGCCCGGAGGGTCAGGCGTGGCTGGCACGCGCGGAGGCGGAGTGGGCCCGGATCGCCGGGTCCGGACCGGACCCGGCGTCCTGGGAGAGGGCGGTGTCCGGGTTCGCGTACGGCGACGCCTACGAACGCGCGCGCTGTCGGCTGCGGCTCGCGGAGGCCCTGCTGGCGGCCGGCCGCCGCACCGAGGCGGCCGCCGAGGCCGACACCGTACGCCGGGAGGCCGACCGGCTCGGCGCGACGCTGCTGCGCGAGCGACTGAACGACCTGGTCCGCCGCGTCCGGCCGGCGACGGACACGGCGCCCGCCGGCGACCGTGCGGCGGTGCTCACCGCACGTGAGCAGGACGTGCTGCGGCTCCTCGCCCTCGGCCGCAGCAACCGCCAGATCGGCGAGGAACTGTTCATCAGCGCCAAGACGGCGAGCGTCCACGTCTCCAACATCCTGGCCAAGCTGGAGGCGGCGAGCCGCACGGAGGCGGTGGCGGTCGCCTACCGGCAGGGCCTGATCACTCCGGAAGCGACGACCTCGACCTGACCCCGGACTCGGGACCGACCGCGGCTCGGACCGGCCCGGGTGACGGGCGGTCACGACGCGTCGGCCGCGCTCCTGAAACCCCCGGTGCGCGCCGGGAACCCCGAGTGTCCGGCGGACGTTGACCCGGCACCGACACCCTGCCGGAGCGCGAACCACGACCCAGGGCGGCACGATGAGTGAGCTGGTTCCCGGGGGCAACGTCCCCCTGCCGGACGGGCCCGTGAGCGTGCGGGTGCCCGGCGGCTTCGACGTGTCGGCGCTCGTCACCGATGACGGCGGCAAGGTGGGCGGTGACGGCGACTTCGTCTTCTACAACCAGCCGGAGGCCCCCGGCGCCCGGTTGCGGGACGACACACTCACCGTCGATCCCTCCCGGCTGCGCCCCGGTGCGACCCGGGTGACGGTGGCGGTGAGCCCCTCGGACCCCGGGACCGCCCTGGGCGCACTCCCCTCCCCCACCCTCCACGTCACCGACGCGCGCGGCCGGGCGCTGACCCGGTTCACGCCGCCGCGCCCCCGCCAGGAGACCGTGCTGCTGCTCGCGGAGTTCTACCGGCGTGGCGAGGGCTGGAAGTTGCGTGCTCTGGGGCAGGGGTACGCCGACGGGCTCGCCGGACTCGCCCGGGACTTCGGGGTGGAGGTCGTCGACGACTCCCCGGCGCCCGACGACCGGGCGCCGACCGCACCGACCACACCGACCACACCCCTCGCCACCTCCGCGCCGCCCCCGGCGGCCTCCGACGGCTTCCTGGACCTGGTGAACTCCACCCGGGCCGCCGCCGGTTCCCGTCCCGTGTCGGCCGACGCACGCCTGGCCTCCGCGGCCCGTGCCCACGCCGCCGCCATGGCCGCCGCGGGCGCGCTGAGCCTCGAGACCCGGGACGGCGTCTTCGTCCACCAGCGCGTCGTCTCGGCCGGGTACGCGTATCTCACCGTCGGCGAGCACCTGGTGTCGGGCCCGCGCACACCCGCCGAGTTCATCGCGTACTGCCTGCGCACCGAGCGGACCCGGCGCACGCTGCACGGCTCCGCCTTCACGCACGCCGGCTGGGCGTACGTCACCGGCGGGCCCTCGGGCGACACGTACTGGACCGTGCTGTGGGCCGTACCGTTCACCCCGGACGGTCTGGCCCGCACGACGGCCGAGGTCGTCGGCCTCACCAACCGGGAGCGGACCCGGGCCGGTCTGCCCGCACTGGCCGTCGACACCCGCCTGGCCCGCGCCGCGCAGGCGCACAGCGCCGACATGGTGGCCCGCGACTTCTACTCGCACACCGACCCGGACGGCGGCGAGCCCTGGGACCGCGCGGCCGCCGCGGGCGCCACCCGGCGCACGGTCGGCGAGAACATAGCCTGCGGTCCGCGTTGCCCCGCCGACGTGGTGGAGGGCTGGATGAACAGCCCCGGACACCGCGCCAACATCCTCAAGGCCGACTTCACCCACATCGGCGTCGGCCTCGCCGGCGGGGGCCGGGCGGGTACGTACTGGACCCAGCTCTTCGGCGGCTGAACACGGTTTCCGGCACACGATCTTGGCGGAACGGGACGCTCCGGGCCAGGATGCCCGTATGAAGGGTGATCTCTTTTCCAGCGAGCACATGGTTCAGCCCGCCACGGCGCCGGGCATGACCGTCGAGAACTCCAAATGCGTCCGTTACACGGTGAACGGCGAGATGCTGGCCCGGCAGGGTGCGATGGTCGCCTACCGCGGCAATCTCCAGTTCGAGCGCAAGGGCCAGGGCGTGGGCGGCATGCTCAAGCGCGCGGTCACCGGTGAGGGGCTGCCCCTGATGGCGGTGCGCGGACAGGGCGAGGCCTGGTTCGCGCACGAGGCGCAGAACTGCTTCATCGTCGAGGTGGAGCCCGGCGACGAGTTCACGGTCAACGGCCGCAACGTCCTGTGTTTCGACTCCTCGTTGTCGTACCGCATCGCCACGGTCAAGGGCGCCGGCATCACCGGCGGCGGGCTGTTCAACAGCGTCTTCACGGGGCACGGCAGGCTGGGGCTGGTGTGCGACGGCAGTCCGCTGGTCATCCCGGTCTCGCCCCAGTACCCGGTCTACGTCGACACCGACGCGATCGTCGGCTGGTCGGCCGGGCTTTCGACCTCCCTGCACCGTTCGCAGTCCATCGGCTCGATGCTGCGCGGCGGTTCCGGTGAGGCCGTGCAACTGCTGCTTCAGGGCCAGGGCTACGTCGTGGTCCGGCCGAGTGAGGTGACGCCGCCGAAGGCGCAGCAGCACTGAGGCGGCCCGCGTCCTCGGGAACCGTGTTGACCTTGGGCGCGTCGCGCGAAAGGGTGCGAAGGGGCGCGGATCACCGCCCCGCGCCGGAAGGATGACTGCCTTGATCGGGATCACGGAGATCGAAGCCGCGGCCGAGCGGATCGCCGGACATGTCGTACGCACCCCGACCGTGCCCAGCCCCGGGCTGTCCGCGCTGCTCGGGGTCCCGGTCACCACGAAACTGGAACTGCTTCAGCGCACGGGGTCGTTCAAGGCACGCGGCGCGACGGCGAAGCTGCTGTCGCTGACCGAGGCCGAGCGGGCCGCCGGTGTCGTCGCGGTCAGCGGCGGCAACCACGGCATCGCCGTGGCGGTCATGGCCGCCGCCCTCGACGTGAAGGCCACGGTGGTCATGCCGCGCACGGCACCGGCCCGTTCGGTGGAGACCGCCGAGGAGGCGGGCGCGCTGGTGCGGCTCACCGACGGCATGGACAGTGCCTTCGCGCTGGTGACCCGACTGCGGGAGGAGGGCCTGACGCTGGTCCACCCCTTCGACGACCCCGTGGTGATCGCGGGGCAGGGCACCGTCGGGCTGGAGTTCGCCGAGGACGCCGGGGAGCTCACGGACGTGGTCGTGAGCATCGGGGGCGGCGGGCTGATCGCGGGCGTGGCGGCGGCGCTGCGGGCGCTGCGGCCGGACGTGCGGGTGTGGGGCGTGGAGACCGAGGGCGCCGAGGCGATGTCGCGGGCGCTGGCGGCGGGCGGGCCGCTCCCCGTGGCCCTGTCCTCGATCGTCACCACGCTCAGCGCCCCGTCCGTCTCACAGCTCACGTACGACCATGTGTCGGCGCTGGTCGGCGAGGTGTTGGTGGTACCGGACCGGGAGGCCGTGGAGGGTTCGCTCGCCCTCGCCGAGCACGGGAAGGTGTGGACCGAGCCGGCCGCCGGCTGCCTGCTGCCGGCGGCCCGGCGCGTGGTGGAACGGGTCGGTGACGGCGCCCGGATCGGGCTGGTTGTGTGCGGAGGCAACGCCACGACGGCCGACGTGACGGCCTGGGCGGACCGTTTCGGGCTGCGCTGACGCGGGTTTCCCGCGCGCGACAGATAATTACCGCGGGTTACCAGCAGGTCGGCACCGTAATTCCGGTGCCGCGTCAGCCACCGGCGGAATTGCGGTCGCGCGGTCGCGCGGTGGTGCCCAGTTCAGGAGCGGTGCGGGCCCGCACGGCCGCCTTTCCCGCATTCGCCGTCGTACGGGCGTTCGCCGCTTTTGAAGAAGGGTCAGAAATGACCCCGGATCGCACATTCGTTGAACGCGTCGCGCCCCGC
Source organism: Streptomyces pactum (assembly GCF_002005225.1). Classification (NCBI taxonomy): domain Bacteria; kingdom Bacillati; phylum Actinomycetota; class Actinomycetes; order Kitasatosporales; family Streptomycetaceae; genus Streptomyces; species Streptomyces pactum. The sequence continues at coordinate 7,681,823 of NZ_CP019724.1, read as the reverse complement.
CGGCCGTACCTCTGGGCAAGCTGAGAGCCAGTGGTGCGAACGAGGGATGGCCATGGGCAGGGCGCACGTCACCGCACACGAGTTGGTCGCCGGTCGGTACCGCCTTCTCGAGGTCGTCCACCGTGAAACGAACCGCGTCTGCTGGTCCGGTGAGGACACCGGTACGGGCCGCCCGTGCCTGGTGACGCAGGTCGGGCTCCCGCAGGAGCACGATGAGACCGGTGAGACCGCTCGCCGGGCCCCCGGCCGGGTGGTCCGCACCTGCGAGACGATGCTGTCGCTGTGCCCCGGGCGGATCCCCGCGGTGGTCGACGTGGTCGTGGCGGACGGCGTCCTGTGGACGGTGACCGAATGGGTCGGCGGCGTACCGCTCGCCGAGCTCCTGGACCGGCAGGGCACGTTCAACTACGTGCGGGCGGCACGCATCGGCCTGCAACTGCTGGACGTGCTGGAGGCGGCGCACGACCTCGGTGTCACCCACGGCGAGCTGAGCCCGGGGCAGGTGTTCGTGGGCGAGGAGGGATCCGTCGTCGTCACCGGCTTCGGGCTGGCCGGCGCCACCCTCGCGCCGCGGCTCACCGCACCCTCGTACGCCTCGCCCGAGCAGGCCCGGGACGAGCGGATCGGGCCCGCGGCCGATCTGTGGACGCTGGGCGCGATCCTCTACACGATGGTCGAGGGCCGTCCGCCGTTCCGCGACCGGGGCCGGCCCGAGACCACGCTGAAGGGCGTGGACCGGCTGCCGCTGCGCACGCCGGTGCGCGCCGGTCCGCTCACCCGGGTCGTGCAGGGCCTGCTGCGCAAGAACTCGCGGGAGCGGCTGACCCGGCCGGTGGTCCGCGAGGCTCTGGTCCGGGTGCTGACGGAGGATCCCGAAGCCGCCGTGCGCCAGGTGCCCCGCCCCCGGCTGCGGGGCGCGTACGCCGCGGCCCGGCAGGTGAGCCGGCGATGGCACCGGCGGACGATGCTCGCGGGCACCACCCTGGCCGTCGTCACGGTCACCGTCGCCGTGCTCGCCGTCACCCGCGGTCTGCCCGGCCCGGACGGCGGCTCCACCACCGGCGCCGAGCAGCGCCCCTCGGCCCCCGCCTCGCCGCCCGCCGACGGCACCGCCCCTCCTCCCTCCGGCCCCTCGCCGAGCGCGACACCCTCACCGTCGAAGCCGGACGAGTCTGACGAGCCTGACGGGTCTGACGGGCCTGACGGGTCTGACGGGCCTGACGGAGGGGACAGACCTGGCGAGCCGGACGAGCCGGGCGGCGCCGTACCGGCCGGGTTCCGCCGCTACGACGCGCCGGAAGGGTTCTCCGTCGCCCTCCCCGAGGGCTGGCGGCGGCTGGACACCTCGCGGGTGCCGAACGCGGCGTACCGGGTCGTCTTCGGCTCGTCCGGCGACCCCCGCACCCTCGCGGTCACCTACAGCGAGCGCGCGGGCGCGGATCCCGTCGCGGTCTGGCGCGACGACGTCGAGCCCGGTCTGTCGGGGTCGGGCGACTACCGCAGGATCGGCGAGATCCGCGCGACGACGTACCGGGGACGGGAGGCCGCCGACATGGAGTGGGTCGCCCGGGACGGCGGCACCCGGCTGCGCACCTTCGGCCGCGGCTACCTCCTCGGCGGCGGACGCAGTTTCTCGCTGCGCTGGACGACACCGGCCGACGACTGGGACGACACGGCGAACGAGCGAGCGCTCGCCGCCTTCCTCAAGACGTTCCGGGAGGACTCGGCCTGACCGTCATCGTCCCGTTTTCGCTCCGCCCGTGCGGGGACTCGCACGTTATGGTGCAAATCGGATACACGATGATGACCGAGCAGGCCGGCCCCCGCGAACTCGTCGGCCATCTTGTGCGGGCCGAAGAAGTGGGGTTCGACTTCTCGGTGACCTCGGACCACTACTTCCCGTGGCTGCGCTCCCAGGGACACGCGCCGTACGCGTGGAGCGTGCTGGGCGCCGCGGCGCAGGCGACCTCCCGCATCCCGCTGATGACGTACGTGACGTGTCCGACGTTCCGCTATCACCCGGCGGTGGTGGCGCAGAAGGCGGCGACACTGCAGTTGCTGTCCGAGGGCCGGTTCCGGCTGGGGCTCGGCTCGGGCGAGAACCTCAACGAGCACGTGGTCGGCGGTGGCTGGCCGTCCGTGGACGTGCGGCACGAGATGCTCCGGGAGGCCGTGGAAATCATCCGGGCGCTGTTCGAGGGCGGCCATGTGAACCATCGCGGCGCGCACTTCGACGTGGAGTCGGCCCGGCTGTGGGATCTGCCGGACAGCGCGCCGCCCATCGGGATCGCCGTCTCCGGCGAGCGCTCCTGCGCGCTCGCGGGTGAGCACGCCGACCTGGTGATCGCCACCGAGCCCAAGCCGGGGCTGCTGGAGGCATTCGACCGGCACGGCGGCACGGGCAAGCCGCGCGTCGGCCAGCTTCCGGTGTCCTACGACCCGGACCGGGACACGGCGATCAAGCGCGCCCACGCGCAGTTCCGCTGGTTCGGCAGCGGCTGGAAGGTCAACGCCGAACTGCCGCACCCGGATTCCTTCGAGGCCGCCACCCAGTTCGTGACTCCGGACGATGTCGCCGAGTCGATCCCCTGCGGCGACGACCCGGACGCCTTCGTGGCGGCCGTACGCCCGTACGCCGAGGCCGGGTTCACCGAGGTCGCCCTGGTGCAGATCGGCGGCGAGACGCAACCCGCCTTCCTCGACTGGTCGGAGAAGACCCTGCTGCCCGCGCTGCGCGAGGCACTGGGCCGGTCCTGAACGCCGTTCGGAAACCCGGCGCGGGCGAATCACCCGTCCGCCTGAGCATCTTGCGGGCGGGCGGGGTACTAGAGGGCTCTACGTCCATTCCCCTGGAGGCCTCCGTCGTGAATTCCCTCGTGCACAAGACCCTGGTGGTGCAGCTCCAGGCGGGCGACGCCGACCGCTTCCCCGTGCTGGCCCACCTGAGCTACGAGGCCGCGGACCCCTTCGCGCTCACCGTGGTCTTCAGCCACGACGGCCGCGTCCTCGCCCGCTGGACGCTGGACCGGGAGATGGTGGGCGAGGGGCTCACCCGCCCGGTCGGCGTGGGCGACGTCCGGCTGCGCCCCGAGTCGCGCGGCCTGTGGGACGAACTGCGCATCGAACTGCTGGGCGACGCCCGGCCGGACGGGGAACGCCACCGCGCCGTGGTGTTCGTGTGGGCCGCGGCCGTGGAGGCCTTCCTGCGCCAGACCCACGCCGTGGTCCGGCCGGGCGGAGAGCGGTTCCATGTCGACGACTTCCTCGCGGAGCTCATGGCCGAGGGCTGACCGGGACATCAGCGCGAGGTGTGACGGTGCCGGGTCCACAGGGGGATCCCGAACCAGCACACGAGGTACCAGATCACCACGCCGGTGACGAGGTACGGCACGAAGCCGTCGTCGGTCGCGACGCGCAGGATCAGCAGGAGCGACGCCGTCATCGTGGCGAGCAGCAGCACCAGGCCGAGCAGGGTGAGCCGGGACGCCCACCGCACGGCCTGGGGTTTCACGCGCCGTCCGGAGACGATGCGGTGCAGGGACACCGGTCCGATCAGGGCGCCGGTCGTCACGGCCCCCAGGACCACCGTCACCAGATAGATCGTCTGGTTCGTGTCCGAGAGGTCGTCGTACTTCGGGGTGAACACGACGGTCAACAGGAAGGCGAACAGGATCTGCACGCCCATCTGCGCGACGCGGACCTCCTGGATCAGGTCCGTCCACATCCGGTCCGCCCGCTCCTCCTCGGTCTCGTCGCGCCCCCTGCGCCGGTCCGAGTGCGCCGTCCGGTCCATTTCCGTCACTGATCCTCCCGGTTACCGCGGCCTGTGTTCCCTTCCCTCTTCCCGGGTTCCCCGCACGCAGGCGCCGTGACGGGGCGGCGGCGTCCGGTTTGAGCGATCAGCGGACGGTTACACGGGCCGGGACCGAGGCAGGCCCGGGAGGAAGGCGAAGGATGTCCGACACTCAGCTCACCGTGACACTCAGCGGTGGCGGCATCGACGACGCGCGGGCGATCGTCCGCGCGCTGGAGGGCGTCTTCGGCGCACCCGACGGCATGCCGGCCGACGAGCGGGCGACCGTGCGCACCGCGACCTTCGACTCCCCGGCCACGCCGGAGGCGTCGTCGGCACCGCGAGCGGCGGGCACCCCGCTGTCCGCGCCGGTGGCGGTCACCGTCCAGGGCACGCCGCAGGCCGTCGAGGCGGCCAGTGAGACGCTGTCCCGCGCGTTCACCACGCGGGACGAGGGGGCGGCCGCCGGCGACCAGGAGCGGGAACGGCAACTGCTCCTGGTGCCGTGAGGACCGTGGGCGGCGCCTACCAGCGGCCCTCGACCTGCTCCTTGACGCGACGGTCGTAGAGGTCGCGGATCGCCGCGAGCGTGTCCTCGGACAGCTCCGGCAGCCGGGCGGCGTCCGTGTTGGCGCGGGCCTGCTCGGGCGAACGGGCGCCGGGGATGACGGTGGTCACACCGGGCTGCTGGATGATCCAGCGCAGTGCCAACTGGGCCGGGGTGTATCCCTCGGGGGCGAGTGCGGCGAACTCGGCCGCGGCCTCCACGCCCGTGGCGAAGTCGACGCCGGAGAAGGTCTCGCCCTGGTCGAAGGCCTCGCCGTGCCGGTTGAAGCTGCGGTGGTCGTTGGCGGCGAAGACCGTGTCCCGGGTGTACTTGCCGGACAGCAGACCGGAGGCCAGCGGCACTCGGGCGATGATGCCGACGCCCGCCTCCCGTGCGGCGGGCAGGACCTCGCGCAGGGGCTTCATGCGGAACGGATTGAGGATGATCTGCACGCTGGTCACGTTCGGCCGGGCGATCGCGGTCAGGGCCTCCTCGCACGTCTCCACGCTGACGCCGTACGCGGCGATGCGCTCCTCCGCCACCAGGGTGTCCAGGGCGTCGAACACCTCGTCACTGGAGTAGACGGGGGTCGGCGGGCAGTGCAACTGCACCAGGTCGACGACGTCGACGCCGAGGTTGCGGCGGGAGCGGTCGTTCCACTCCCGGAAGTTGTCGAGTACGTAGTTCTGCGGGATCTGCTCGACCCGGCGGCCCATCTTCGTGGCGACCAGCACGTGCAGGTCGGGCCTGCCGCGCAGGAACGCGGCGATGGTCTCCTCGCTGCGTCCGTCGCCGTAGACGTCGGCGGTGTCGAAGAAGGTCACCCCCGACTCGGCCGCCGCCTCCAGCACCGTGAGGGCTTCCTTGTCGTCGACGTCTCCCCAGTCGGCACCCAGTTGCCAGGTGCCGAGGCCGACCACCGAGGCGTGCTGGTTCGACCTGTCGAATGTGCGCTCGTCCATGCCGCCAGTCTGTCATCCGGCGGGATCCCGCACCGCGTCGGGACGGTTCCGCCGGGTCACCTCCCCGGCCGCGCGCGGCCGGGTTCCGTGCCCGCACCGTCCGCGCGACCCTGGGTCCCAGCCCGCGCCGGAGCCGGCGCAGTCCCTCCAGTGCGGCGGCGTGCGGCCCGCCCGGCGCGCACCGCCGGGTGCTATCCGGCCGCCGCCGTGCGGCACTCCGGGTGGCCCCAGCCCTGGTCGTTCTTGGCGATGGGCTCCCCGGCCGCGTACGAACGGCCGCACAGGCAGCGCCCGGGGAACTTCGCCTTGATGGTCCGCGCCGAGCCACCGCCGCCCTTCCGGGCCGTGCCGGCCCCCCGGCGCGGTGCCTTCCCGGCCGCCGGGACGTCCGGTGCGGGCGGCGGCTGAGGCGAGCCGAGTCCGCTGCCGGCGGGCTCCTGGACGACGGCCGCCTGGCTGGCGGCACGGTCGGCGAAGTCGTTGAGCCGGTCACCGTCGACCTGGTGTGCGGGCACGTAGCGGAACTCGACCGAGCGGCCGTCGAGCAGCTCGTCGATGCGCACGACCAGCTCCCGGTTGGCGACCGGCTTGCCGGCGGCCGTCTTCCACCCGTTGCGCTTCCAGTTGGGCAGCCAGGTGGTGACGGCCTTCATGGCGTACTGCGAGTCCATGCGGACCTCGAGCGGTACGTCCGGTTCGGTCGAGGCCAGCAGGCGCTCCAGTGCCGTGAGTTCGGCGATGTTGTTGGTGGCCTTGCCGAGCGGCCCCGCTTCCCAGCGGACCGGGCTCTCCGAGGCGTCGGCCACCACCCAGGCCCAGCCGGCCGGACCCGGGTTTCCCTTCGAAGCCCCGTCGCACGCGGCCACAACACGTTCACGCATGCGCCCGATCATGCCATGGCCCGGCCGGGTGCCAGGACGGGGTTCAGGAGACGTCCGTGACCTTCGGCATCTCCCCCCGGGTCCGCGTGATGTCGATCACCGAGAAGCTCGCGCCCTGCGGGTCGCTCAGCGCCGCGAACCGGCCGAAGGGGGTGTCCATCGGCCCGGACCGGAGGACGCCGCCGAGGCCGGTGGCCCGGGTCACGGCCTCGTCGCAGTCGGTGACGGTGAAGTAGACGTTGATGTGGGGCGGCACCTCGGGCGGGAAGTCGTCCGTCATGGCCATGCGGCCCAGCACGGTGTCGTCGCCCAGGTCGAAGAGGCGGAAGTCCGCCCCGTCGTCCTCCATCTGCTTCGCCGTGTAGGAGAAGACCGCGGGGAAGAAGGCGTCCGACTTCGCGGGTTCACGGGTGAAGACCTCGGCCCAGCAGTACGCGCCGGGCTCGGCCACCGCCTCGAACCCCTCGTGGGTACCGCCCTGCCAGAGGCCGAACACGACGCCGCCCGGGTCCCGGGCCAGGCACATGGTCCCGAAGTCGCCGACCCGCATCGGCTCCATCAGCACCTCACCGCCCGCCGCGCGGATCCGCGCGGCGGTCGCCGCGGCATCGGGGGACGCGAAGTAGAGGCACCACTGCGAGTGGCCCGCCTGGCCGGACATGGGCGGGACCACGGCGGCGACCGCATTGCCGTTCGCGTAGCACTGGGTGTAGTTGCCGTGCTCCGACGACGACTCGCCGAAGGTCCAGCCGAGGACGTCGCCGTAGAAGCTCTTGGCTCCCTCGATGTCACCGAACATGGCATCGGCCCAGCAGGGGGTTCCTTCAGGTTGCACGGCCATGGCTGCCGCCTCCCGTACGGATCGGCGGTCCGGTCGGTGGTCCGGATCGGGATGGGGATGGTGCGGTCCTCACGCTAGTCACCCCCTCCCCACCCCGCGCGCCGACCGGCCGATCACTCGCCGGCGTACGCCTTCTCCAGCGCGGCGATGTCGAGCTTGTGCATCGACATCATGGCCTGGTTGGCGCGCCCCGCCTTCGCGGGATCCGGGTCGCGGAACATCTCCTCGAGCCTGCTCGGGACGACCTGCCAGGACACCCCGAACCTGTCCTTGAGCCAGCCGCAGGGACCCTCCTGGCCGCCGCCCTCGGTGAGCCTGGCCCAGTAGTGGTCGACCTCTTCCTGGTTCTCACAGGTGATCTGGAAGGAGACCGCCTCGTTGAACGTGAACTCCGGGCCGCCGTTGAGGGCGACGAACTTCTGGCCGTTGGCCGTGAAGTCGACGGTGAGCACGGTGCCGGCGGGCTTGTGCGCTTCCTCGGGGTAGCGGGTGACGGCGCCGATGCCGGAGTTCTTGAAGAGGGAGACGTAGAAGTGGGCGGCCTCCTCCGCCTGGCCGTCGAACCAGAGACACGTGGTGAATCCGTCGCTGCTCATGAGTACCTCCAGGGCGTGGAACACGGTCACCACTGTCGACCGGTACAGGCCGCGGAACTCATCGGTCGAGGGGAATTGAATGCGCACGGCTCGGCGGCGGGCCCCGTCTAGCATCACGGCCATGACCTCATTTCCCGCCGAGACCGTCGTCCCCTTCCGCCTCGCCGTCCCGCAGGAGGACCTCGACGAACTGCACGAACGCCTGGACCGCACCCGCTGGCCGGACGAGCCGGCCGGGGCCGGCTGGGCGTACGGGGTGCCGGGCGGGTACCTGCGGGAGCTGGTGCGGTACTGGCGGCACAACTACGACTGGCGGGGCGCCGAGGCCCGGCTGAACGAGTGGCCGCAGTTCACGACCACGATCGACGGCGCCAACGTCCACTTCGCCCATGTCCGCTCCCCCGAGCCGGACGCCACCGCGCTGATCCTCACGCACGGCTGGCCCGGCTCGGTCGTCGAGTTCCTGGACGTCGTCGGTCCCCTGACCGACCCGGCGGCCCACGGGGGCGACCCCGCCGACGCCTTCCACGTGGTCCTGCCGTCCATCCCGGGGTTCGGGCTGTCCGGACCGACGCCGGACACCGGCTGGGAGGGGAGCAGGATCGCCGGCGCCTGGGCCGAGCTCATGCGGCGCCTGGGCTACGAGCGGTTCGGCGTGCAGGGCGGCGACTGGGGCGCGGTGATCTCCCGCGAGCTCGGCCGTGCCCACCCCGACCGGGTGATCGGCGTGCACCTCAACCTGCTGCCGGGCGGACAGCAGGTCACCGAGCCGACCCCGCAGGAGCTGGCCGCGCTGGACCCCGAGGAGCGGGAACGGACCCTGACGTCGTGGCGCCGCTGGGACGCCTGGTCGCGCGAGGGGACCGGATACGCCGTCCTGCAGTCCACCCGTCCGCAGACCCTGGCGTACGCGCTGACCGACTCGCCCGTCGGGCAGCTCGCCTGGATCGTGGAGAAGTTCGCCGAGTGGACGGACTCCGACGAGCTTCCGGAAGAGGCGGTGGACCGGGACCTGCTGCTCACCAACGTGATGCTGTACTGGCTGACCGGCACGGCGGGCTCCTCCGGCCGCATCTACTACGAGCGGGCGCACCATGCCGGCGGGGCCGCCGCACCCCGGGAGCCGTCGACGGCGCCGACCGCGCTCGCCCTCTTCCCCGGCGACCCCCAGATACCGCTGCGGCACAAGGCGCGGCGCACGGAGAACCTGGTGCGGTGGACGGAGTTCGACCGGGGCGGGCACTTCGCGGCGATGGAGGAACCCGACCTGTTCACCGGCGATGTCCGGGCCTTCTTCCGCCAGTTGCGGGAGGCGGCGGACCGCTGAGCGCTCTGCCCGTGGCGAATCTGCCACCGGCAGAGAAGGCCCCGCCGGGGGCCGGGACGAGCCGAGAGTGGAGGAACCGCGGCGCCACCGGCCGCGTACGGCTCACCCGACGACTCGACAAGGAGCGCCGATGTCTCCACTCATCGCCGGCCCGGCCCCGGCCGCGCCGCCCCGGGCCCAGGAGGGCGACACCCCTGCGACCCGGTTCGACGACCACCTCGCCGCGCAGTTGCTCGCGCAGCGGATCGTGCTGCTGGGCACGCAGGTCGACGAGGTCTCCGCCAACCGGGTCTGCGCCCAGTTGCTGATCCTGTCCGCGGAGGACCCGCGCACCGACATCAGCCTGTACATCAACAGCCCCGGGGGCTCCGTGCACGCGGGGCTCGCCATCTACGACACGATGCGGCTGATCCCCAACGACGTCTCGACGCTCGCCATGGGGTTCGCCGCCAGCATGGGGCAGTTCCTGCTGAGCGTCGGCGCGGCGGGCAAGCGCTTCGCCCTGCCGAACGCGCGGGTCATGATGCACCAGCCGTCGGCGGGCATCGGCGGCACCACCGCCGACATCGAGATCCAGGCCGACAACCTGGAGTTCACCAAGCGGACCGTCGAGCGGATCACCGCCGAGCACACCGGTCAGAGCCCGGAGACCATCTCCCGGGACGGCGACCGCGACCGCTGGTTCACGGCCGAGGAGGCCAGGGAGTACGGAATGGTGGACCAGGTCGTCCAGTCCCTCGCGGACGTGCGCCCGGCCGCCACCAGGCGACGGATGGGGCTGTGACATGGGGAGCTACACGATTCCGAACGTCGTCGAGCGGACCCCGCAGGGTGAGCGGTCCTACGACGTGTTCAGCCGGCTGCTGTCGGAGCGGATCATCTTCCTGGGCACCGAGATCGACGACGGCGTGGCCAACGTCGTCATCGCGCAACTCCTCCATCTGGAGTCGTCGGCTCCGGAGAGCGAGATCGCGGTCTACATCAACTCCCCCGGCGGCTCGTTCACGTCGCTGATGGCGATCTACGACACGATGACGTTCGTACAGGCGCCGATCTCGACCTTCTGTGTCGGGCAGGCCGCCTCCACGGCGGCCGTGCTGCTCGCCGGCGGGGACCCGGGGCGGCGGTTCGTGCTGGAGCACGCGCGGGTGCTGCTCGGGCAGCCGGCCAGCGGCGGGCGGCAGGGCACGGTCTCCGATCTGGCACTGCAGGCCAAGGAGATGGTGCGGATCCGCTCCCAGGTCGAGGAAGTGCTGGCCCGCCACACGCACCACGACATCGCGACGCTGCGCGCGGACATGGACCGCGACAAGGTGTTCACCGCCCAGGAGGCGGTGGCCTACGGGCTGGCCGACGAGGTGCTCGGCCGGCGCCTGGCGCGGGTGTGAGGAGCCGGGCCGGCGTCTCGCCGTCCGCGAGGCGCCGGCCCGTGCGAGCGGTCAGGCGGCCAGGCACATCCCGTCGTACCGCGCACCGGACGTGCCGCGGCCCCGGCCCGCGCCGGTGTGCCGGGAGGTGAGGCGGGCCAGTTCTCCCTGGGCCCGCGCCAGCAGGTCGCCCAGTCCCAGTCCGAGGGCGCCCGCGGCGGCGGCCAGCACCTCCGACGACGCCTCCTTGCGGCCGCGCTCCACCTCCGACAGGTACGGCATGGAGATCCGGGCGGTCTCCGCCACCTCCTTCAGCGTGCGTTCCTGGGCGAGGCGTTCGCGCCGCAGGACGTCGCCGACGAGATCTCGCCACAGGGGTTCTCTGACGGTGGGCGACCTGCGCTCCGGCGGTACGGCGGGGCGGTCTACCGGGCGCGCGGTCTGCGGTCGGCTCTGCGGGCGCGTCTGCGGGCGCAGGGCGATGACGCGGGCTTCGTTCGGTACGTGGCTGGTCACCTGCTCAGCCTAGGAGTCCTGCCGCGCGACGGAAGGGGCCGGCGTTCCGCCCAGAGGGAAACCGGACGGGACCACCGCGTGCCTGTCACCGCGCACGGGACTACCCTGAGGAGGTACGCATCACCCCGCGATGACGCAGCGGCACCAGTTTCTCGCCACCCGTGAAACCGGGGGGCATGTGCCGTCGCGGCCCGGGTACCCGCAAGCGGGAAGAACCTAGGGAGACGTCGAACCGTGACTTTCGTGGGAGAGGTAATGGAGACCGCCGTGGTCCGGCCGGAAGCGCAGGTCGTCGAAAAGGGCACCGGGAGCAGGACGGGTGACGGATCACTGCCGGGTGTCGTGGACCCCCGCGCCGTGGCGCCGCGTGACGCGCGGCAGTTGTCCCGCCAGTTCTTCCAGCGCCTGACGGAACTCGAAGAGGGCACGCACGAGTACCAGTACGCGCGCAACACGCTGATCGAGATGAACATGTCGCTCGTCAGGTTCGCGGCCGGCCGCTTCCGCGGTCGCGGGGACGACATGGAGGACGTGGTCCAGACCGGCATGATCGGCCTGATCAAGGCCATCGACCGGTTCGAGCTGTCGCGCGAGGTCGAGTTCACCTCCTTCGCGCTGCCGTACATCGTCGGCGAGATCAAGCGCTTCTTCCGTGACACCACCTGGGCGGTGCACGTGCCGCGGCGCCTCCAGGAGCTGCGGGTGGAGCTGGCCAAGGCCCGCGAGGAGCTCTCCTCCCGCCTGGACCGCGAGCCCACCGTCGCCGAACTCGCCACGCTGATGAACATCAGCGAGAACGAGGTGGTCGAGGGCCAGATCGCGTCCAACGGCTACAACTCCTCGTCGCTGGACGCCGCGCTGACCGGGGACGGGTCCGACAACGGCGAGTCGGTGCTGGCCGACTTCATCGGGGTGGAGGAGGACGGGCTGCGGCTCGTCGAGGACTTCCATTCGCTCGCCCCGCTGATGGCCGAGCTCAGTGAGCGCGACCGGCAGATCATCCACATGCGGTTCGTGGAGGAGGCCACCCAGGCGGAGATCGGCGAACAGCTCGGCTGCTCGCAGATGCACGTGTCCCGGCTGATCAAGCGGATCATCACCCGGCTGCGCGAGGGCATGCTGGGCGAGCTGGGCTGCGCCTGAGGGACGAGGACGCGGACGACGCCGGTGTCGCCCCACGCTCAGGAGTGGGGCGGCACGTTCTTCACGCCTCGGTGAGCGGCACCACGGCGCGTACCCGCTTGCCGACCGGAACGCGTTCGACGACGACCGCGTTGGCCAGGGCGTGGACGATCTCCAGGCCGTGCCGGCCGACGCGCTCTGGGTCGCGGGGGAAACGCTGCGGAACCGCGCCGCTGCTGTCGTAGACGGTGACCGCCACCGAGGTGCCCGTGCCCTCCAGCTCCAGGATGTACGGCCCCTTGCTGTGGCGGTCGGCGTTGGTGATCAGCTCGCTCACCACGAGGAGCACGGCCCCGTCGGCGCGCGGGCCGACCGTGGCGCACCACTCGGTCCTCAACTGGTCGAGGAAGAGCGAGGCGAAGGAACGGGCCTCCGCTATGCATCCCGGCTCACCGGAGTAGTGTGCCGCCCGCCTCAGCGGTTCAACGGGTACGTCGAAACCGGTCGGTATCACTGCCCCGTCCAGGTACTCGGTCATGCGTTTCTCTCTCGGAAGCCGGACTGGCCGGACGCTGCTGCACCTGTCCTCGTACCCCGAGCCCGGCCTCGCAGTCCCCGTCTTTTCGGACTGCGGGCATCGTCACAGTGGCGCGGGGAACCCGAGGGTGCGGGAAGGGTGTGCGATGAAGGAACTGATGACCGTGCGAAGCCTCACCACCCGGCCGGTGGTGACCCTCGGCGGCGACGCCGTCGCGCACGTCAAGGACACCGTATGCGACGCCGCCGCGAGCCGGATCACCGGTTTCACCCTGACCGGGCGGGGGCTGCTGTCCGGCCCGATGAAGGAGGGTCTGCCGTGGTCGGCCGTACACGCGCTGGGCCACGACGCGGTGATGATCCTCGACCGGCGGGGACTGGTGAGCGCCGCGGTCATGATGGTGGAGCAGCAGACCACCCTGCGGTCCCGGGTGCTGGGGGCGAGGGTGCTGACGGAGTCGGGCACCGAGGTGGGCACGGTGCTCGACGTCGTGGTGGAGGGCGGCACCGGCGGGCGGGTCGTCGGCTTCCGGGTGACCGCGAGCCGGGGTTTCGCCCCCGGTCCGTCCCGGCACCGGCGCCGGGTGTACGTGCCGCGCGGTGAGACGCTCACGGTCAGCGGCCGGGCCCTCGTCCTGCCCGCGGACGCGGTCCGGCACGTCGCGGACGACCTGCCGGGCTTCACTGCCCTGGTCGGCGGTGTACCCGGGCACTGGAGGGGCTCGCCGCCGTGATGCTGTTCACCGAGGTACGGGGCCTCCCGGTGGTGCCGCCGGGCGGGGACGGGCCGCTCGGCACCGTGACGTCGCTGACCGTCGACATCGCATCCGGCGCGGTGAGCCACGTCCGGCTCCGCGGCGGCCGCTTCCGCAGGGAGACCGTGCTGCCCTGGGACGCGGTGCACACGATAGACCCGACCGTCGTCCGGGTCCGTCCGCCCACCTCGGCCCCGAACGCGGTTGCGCCCCACCACGACCTGCTGGGCCACCGGATCCTCACGGAGGCGGGCACCGAGCACGGGACGGTGCTCGACGCGGCGTTCGATCCGGAGACCGGCCGCGTCCTCGCGGTCTTCACCACCCGGGGCGAAGTACCGCCCGGCCACCTGCTCGGGCTGGGCGACCACGCCCTCGTCATCCGCACGCCCTGAGCCACTCCCCCGCCGGACACCGGACGCCCCGCACCGACCGCCCACGGCCGCGCGGCGGACCTGGCCGGCCCGACCGGGCTCGGCCGCAGTCCGAACAACCCCGGCCGAGCACGCGCGCACGTCTGGCCGTACCGGCCGTCGCGGCCGTCGCGGCCGGATCACCGGGACCGCTCGAGTCCGTTCGCACGCGCCGGCCGGCGCGGACGGCCCTGTCGGCGGGCGCGCCCGGGGCGGGCTGCTTAGCGTGGCGGCGTGAGCTCGCGAACATCCTCCGGCCCGTCCGGCCGGGCAGCCGCCCGGCACGGCTGGGTCCAGGCCCTCGGCACGGTGCTGGCGGGGCTGGTCGCCATGGGTGTCGTGGCCGCGCTCGGGCTCTGGGCGGCCGGCGCCACGGACCTGCCCGACAACGCCTTCCCCCGGGTCGTCACGGCCACCGTCGTCACCGCCGTCGGCGGCGCGCTGGAACTGTCCGGCGACGCGGGCGGGTTCGCCGACACCGACGCGGGGCTGACCGTGCTCCCGCTGTCCGTCACGCTGACCGGCGCGCTGGTGATCGCCCGGGGCTTTCTGCGGCCGCTGCGCCACCGGGCGGTGACCGGTGCGCCGGAGCTGGCAAGCTGGGCCGGGCGGATCGCCGTCCTGTGGCTGCTCGCCCTCCTGGGGCTGGCCTTCGCCGCACGGCAGACCTTCGAGGTGTCCCTCGGCGAAGGTGTCCTCGACGACCTCGGCGACCTGTTCGGCGTCACCCCGACGGTCGGTTTCACCACGGACGTGCCGCTGACCGTCCTCTTCGGGCTGCTGTGGCTGGCGGGTGTGCTGGTGCTGGCCCTGCTGGTCTCGCGCGGGGCGCCGCTGCCCGGACGGCTGCTGCGCCGGCAGGCCTCGGTGCGGCCGGCGGCGTACGCGATGGTCTGCCTGCTGCTCGCGTACGTCGTCGTCGGCGTCGTCGTCGGCCTGGTCGTCGCCGGGACGCGGGGCCACCCGGCGGACACCTTCGCCGTCCTCCTGCTCGGTCTGCCGAACCTGGCGTGGCTCGCGCTCACCATCGGCCTCGGTGCCACCTGGGAGGGGCGGGTGGAGGGGCCGTTCGGGCTGCCGATGCCGCACGTGCTCGACGAGGTGCTGCGCACGCCGGACGTCTCGGCCCTCGACCTCGGCACGCTGACCGAGCACGACGGGCGGTGGTGGTGGCTCCTGGTGGTCGCGGCGCTGCTGCTGCCGGCCGCCGGGTTCCTCCTCGCGTACCGCTCTCCGGCCGGGACGCCGGTCTGGCTGCACGCCGTGCGCATGGCCGTGGCGCTGGCGCTCACGGTCCTCATGATCGGCCTCGTCGGCCGGATCTCCGCGTACTACGGCCTGTCGGTGCTCGGCATCGGCGACCTGGACGGCGGGCTGTCCGGCCGGCTGTTCCTGCGGCCGCGTCTGTGGGGCGCGGTCGGTCTCGCCCTGCTGTGGGGGCTCGTCGCCGGGTTCCTCGGCGCGTTGCTCGCGCGGTGGGCGGGCCGACGGGGTGGCCGGGCCGCTGCCCGGTCCTAGGGAGGCCGCCGGAGGCGCTCGGGCGGCTCAGGCGACGGGGACGACGAGTGGCGGAGAGGCCCGCTGCATGCGCAGGGCGTCCACGGACTCGGCCATCAGTTCGTACTCGGTGGTGTCGTCGCTGGTCGCGACGCGCACCAGCCGCCCCGCTGCCAACTCGTCGGCGACCAGCTCCTGTTGCACGTCGTCGGCGCACCAGGTGCGCAGGACGCGCGGCACGTCGGGGGCGTCGTCGGCGACCGGAGTCAGGGCGCCGCGCGGTAAGTGCGGGGTGTCGGGCTGCGGATCGAGGCGCTCGGCGATCCAGGAGGCGCGGTCGCGCAGCCACCACAGGGCGAGGGCGAGGGTGGGGGCCCGGTAGGTTCCCAGCGGGACTCCGATGCGCCGGCCGTCACAGACACCGTAGGCGGTGACATGGCACAGGAACTCGTCGTGCACCGCTCCCCTCCCCCCGTCGCCCAGCCCGCCGACCCGCCGGCCGGGCGTGAAGTCCGTGTGGCTCGTGTGCTGTGCGTGAGGGCGCCGTCGCATGGTGTGAGACGCCCTAGAGGTGAGTATGTTCACTACTGAACCACTGTCACCATGAATTTCCGGCCAGTCTCCTGGCATATTCACGGCCGTTGGTGGCCGAAACGCTGCGGCGCCCGTTCCCGTCCTCGCGACCCGGCGTGTGCCGTCCGCATGACCCCCGGGGTAATCGACGGTGCCGACGGGCGCGGGCATGGTTGCGGTACCGGGTCGCCGCGACCGGAATCCGGTACCCGACCAGCACGTACCACCGCAATGGAGGCCGATCGCCATGTCCGCACCCACCGGCCGCTACGACGACGCCGTCGCCCGCTACTTCGAGGCCTGGAACGCGGGGCCGGACGCCCGCGCCAAGGCGGTTGCGGCGGCCTGGACCAATGACGGCGGCTACACCGACCCCCTCGCCGACGTCCGCGGCCACGAGCAGATCGCGGCCGTGATCGCGGCGGCGCACGAGCAGTTCCCCGGCTTCTTCTTCCGGCGGACCGGTGCCGTGGAGGGGCATCACGACACGGTGCGCTTCTCCTGGGAGCTGGTGAGCGAGGCCGACGGGTCGGCGCCGGTGGCCGGGTCCGACGTGGTCACGCTGGACGGCGAGGACCGCATCCGGGCCGTGTACGGCTTCCTGGACCGGGTGCCCGAGGGGGCGTGACGGCCGCCGGGGGTTGCGTTCCGCCCCCGGCGTCGCCCCCGACGCCCGCGTACGCCGACGATCCCGGAGCGGGCGGCCCGCCTCCGGGATCGTCGGTGTGTGGGTCCTACCGCGTGACGATCTTGTCGATCCGGGCCAGTTCGTCGGCCCCGAAGTCGAGGTTCCCGATGGCCGAGACGCTGTCCTCCAACTGCCGCGGGCTGCTCGCGCCGACCAGGGCGGAGGTCACGCGGCCCCCGCGCAGCACCCACGCCAGCGCCATCTGGGCCAGCGACTGGCCGCGGGACTTCGCGATCTCGTCCAGGGCGCGCAGCTTGCCGACCAGTTCCCCGGTGACCGCGTCGGAGTTCAGGAACGGGCTGTCGCTCGCGGCGCGCGAGTCCTCCGGGATGCCGTCGAGGTAGCGGCCGGTCAGCAGGCCCTGCTCCAGCGGGGAGTACGCGATCGAGCCGACCCGCAACTCGTCGAGGGCGTCCAGTAGGCCGCTGGTCTCGGGCCGGCGGTCGAGCATGGAGTAGCGGGGCTGGTGGATCAGCAGCGGGGTGCCCAGCTCGGCGAGGATGCGGGCGGCCTCGCGGGTCTGCTCCGGGGAGTAGTTGGAGACGCCGACGTACAGCGCCTTGCCCTGCTGCACCGCCGTGTGCAGGGCGCCCATCGTCTCCTCCAGGGGAGTCTCCGGGTCGGGGCGGTGCGAGTAGAAGACGTCGACGTAGTCCAGGCCCATCCGGGTCAGGCTCTGGTCGAGGGAGGACAGCAGGTACTTGCGCGAGCCCCACTCGCCGTACGGGCCGGGCCACATGAGGTATCCGGCCTTGGTGGAGATGACCAGCTCGTCGCGGTACGGCGCGAAGTCGGCCTTCAGGGCCTCGCCGAGGGCGGACTCGGCGGAACCGGGCGGCGGACCGTAGTTGTTGGCCAGGTCGAAGTGGGTGACGCCGAGGTCGAAGGCACGGCGCAGGATGGCGCGCTGGGTCTCGACGGGGCGGTCCGGGCCGAAGTTGTGCCACAGGCCGAGCGAGAGCGCGGGGAGCTTCAGACCGCTGCGTCCGGTGCGCCGGTAGGGCATGTCCGCGTAGCGGTCGGGGTGTGCGGTGTACAACGCGACTCCAGAGGGGTTGGCACCCGGGGGTACGGGGCTTTGGCGGAACCGTGTCCCACTCTGTCGTGACCTGCGTGCAGTGGTCCAACAGAAGAATCCGATGAAATTGTGCGGCTACGCTTCTCAGTCATGGAACTGCGTCATCTCCAGCACTTCGTGGCGGTCGCCGAGGACCAGCACTTCACCCGCGCGGCCGAGCGGCTGATGGTCTCGCAGTCCGGCCTGTCGGCCTCCATCCGGGCACTGGAGCGGGAGCTGCGGGCCCCGCTGTTCGTGCGCACGACCCGCCGGGTGACGCTGACGGAGGCCGGACGGGCGCTGCTGGGCGAGGCCGAGCGGATCCTCGCACAGGTCCGCTCGGCGCACGAGGCGGTCGCCGCGGTACAGGGCGTGCTGCGCGGCACGCTGTCGCTGGGCGCCGAGCAGTGCATCGCCGGGGTGCCGGTGGCGGGACTGCTGGCCGCGTTCCGCAGGGAGCATCCGGACGTGGAGATCCGGCTGCGGCAGGCGGGCTCGGGCGAGCTGGCGGAGGAGGTCGCTGCCGGGCGCCTCGACCTGGCCTTCGCCTACCGGACGCAGGCGGACACGGACCAACTGCGCTCCGTCTCGCTGGCCGGCGAGCCGATGACGGTCCTGTGCCATCCCGGCCACCGTGTGGCGACGGGCGGCGCGGCGCTGACCCCGCACGATCTCGCCGACGAGGTCTTCGTCGACTTCCACCCGGACTGGGGCCCGCGCCGCGTCACCGACGCCGCCTTCGCCGAGGCGGGCGTACGGCGGACCGTCGCGCTGGAGGTGAACGACGTGCACGGTCTGCTGGACCTGCTCGACGAGGACCTCGGCATCGCGGTCGTGCCGCGTCACTTCCGGCACAAGCGGGCCTCCCTCACCTCGCTGCCGCTGAGGGGCTCCGGCGACACGGCGTACGAGACCATCGCGCTGCTGCCGCCGGCCCAGGCCACCAGCCCGGCGGCGCGGGCGCTGATGGGACTGCTGGAAACGGGGAGCGGGTGAGGACGGACTGCGCGATGGTGGACGTATGCATGCGAAGGACATCCTCATCGAGGGCTACGGCCGCATCCAGGAAGAAGTCCACGCCGCCGTCGAGGGCCTGGACCCCGACGGCCTGAACGCCCGTCCCGCCGACGACGCCAACTCCGTCGCCTGGCTCCTCTGGCACCTCACCCGGGTCCAGGACGACCACATCGCGGACGCCTTCGGGCTCGACCAGGTGTGGCTGGCCGACGCGTGGGAGAAACGCTTCGGCCTCGGGCTGCCACGCCACGACACCGGGTACGGCCACAGCTCCGCGAAGGTCGCGAAGGTGCGGGTCGACTCGGCCGGCCTGCTCACCGGCTACTACGACGCCGTGCACGAGCAGACGCTCGGCGCCCTGCGCTCCCTGACGGCGGGGGACCTGGAGCGGATCGTGGACGAGAACTGGGACCCGCTGGTCACCCTGGGCGCCCGGCTGGTCAGCGTCCTGTCCGACGATCTCCAGCACGCCGGACAGGCCGCCTATGTGCGCGGGCTCGTTCAGAGCGCCGCTTCGTAGCCCGGCAGGACGACGTCCTCGATCAGGGCCCCGCGCTCGTCGAAGGGGATGAAGGCGCTCTTCAGCGCGTTCACCGTGACCAAACGCAGGTCCTCGGCCGTCCAGCCCGCCTGCTCGACCAGCAGGGACATCTCCCGGGTCATCGTCGTGCCCGAGACGAGGCGGTTGTCGGTGTTCAGGGTGACGCGGAAGCCGAGGTCCTTGAGCGCGGTGATGGGGTGCTCGGCGATCGAGGTGGCGGCACCGGTCTGGAGGTTGGAGGTCGGACACATCTCCAGGGCGATCCGGCGGTCGCGGACCCAGCCGGCGAGCCGGCCGAGCTTGCCCGCCGCGAGGTCCGGGATGTCGTCGGTGATGCGCACGCCGTGGCCGATGCGCTGGGCGCCGCACACCTGGAGGGCCTGGTGGATGCTGGGCAGCCCGTGCGCCTCGCCGGCGTGGATGGTGAAGGGCACGTTCTCGCGGCGCAGGTACTCGAAGGCGTCGAGGTGGTCGGCGGGCGGGAAGCCGTCCTCGGCGCCCGCGATGTCGAAGCCGACGACACCGGCGTCCCGGAAGGCGACCGCGAGGTCGGCGGTCTCGCGGGTGCGGTCGAACATCCGCATACCGCACAGCAGGGTGCCGACGCGGACCGGGGTGCCCGCGGTCGCCGCCTTGGCCATGCCGGCGGCCAGCCCCTCCTGGACGGTTTCGACGACCTCGGCGAGGGTCAGCCCACCGCCGGTCATCAACTCGGGGGCGTAGCGGACCTCGCCGTAGACGACGCCGTCGGCGGCCAGGTCGAGGACGTACTCCTCGGCGGTGCGCAGCAGGCCCTCGCGGTTCTGCATCACGGCGAGGGTGTGCTCGAAGGTGGCGATGTAGCGCACCAGGTCCCCGGAGTTGGCGGCCTCGTAGTACCAGGCGGCCAGCTCGTCGGGGTCGGTGGTGGGCAGGGTGTGGCCGACGGTCTCCGCCAGCTCCACGACGGTCGCGGGGCGCAGGCCGCCGTCGAGGTGGTCGTGCAGCACGGCCTTGGGAAGGCGGCGGAGCGTGTCGGTGTCTATGCGCGTAGATGACATGTGCGGTCGTTCCTCGACGGGTCGGTGCGGGGATGGGGGACGGGTCAGGAGGCGGCGGGCTGGAGCAGGTCCCAGCGGTTGCCGTAGAGGTCCTGGAAGACGGCGACCCGGCCGTAGGGCTCGTGCCGGGGCTCCTCCAGGAAGGTCACGCCCGCGGCCGCCATGCGGGCGTGGTCGCGGACGAAGTCGTCGGTGTACAGGAAGAAGCCGACGCGCCCGCCCGTCTGGTCGCCGATCCGGGAGCGCTGGGCCTCCCCCTTGGCGCGGGCCAGCAGCAGGGCGGCGCCTCCCGCCGCGTCGCCGGGTTCGACGACGACCCAGCGGGAACCGTCGGGCCGGGGCGCGTCCTCGGCGAGGCGGAACCCGAGGGCCTCGGTGTAGAAGCGGATCGCCTCGTCGTAGTCGTCGACGACGAGGGTGACCAGGGCGATGCGTGTCATCGGGGCCTTTCGGGACGGGCGATTGACGGGAGAGGTTATACGTAAAACCCGCCGTCGCGCCAGTCTCCGGTCCTAGGCCTCGCGCCCGAGGTGCGGGCGTGGCCGCTCCGCTACCGTCGTGGCCATGAAGATCACGGCACCGCCGCGCGGGCCCGGGCAGCGCAAGCAGGACGTGCTGGACCGGTTGGCACGGGAGATGGACATCTGGGTGGCCACGGCGGACGCCGAGGGGGTGCCCTGCTTGGTTCCGCTCTGGTTCGTGTGGGAGGGGGAGTCGGTGTGGCTGTGCACCCGGCTCACCAACCCGACCGGCCGCAATCTGCGCGACGGCGGCCGGGTCCGGCTGGCGCTCGGGCACACCCGGGACGTCGTGCTGATCGACGGCGAGGTGGAGACGTTCGGCCTGCGGGAGGCGCCGTCCGCGGCGGCCCAGGCGTTCCTCGCGAAGACCGGCTGGGATCCTCGCGAGGACGGCGCGTCGTACGCCTGGTTCCGGGTGCGCCCGCTCGCGGTGCAGGCGTGGCACGAGACGCGCGAGCTGAGGAAGCGGCACATCATGCGGGACGGCGCCTGGACCGTGTAGTACGCGTGGGCCCGTGCGGGCGCCCGGCCGCCGGTCGGGGCCTCAGCCCGCCGGGCACCCGGCCGTCCGGGCATCCCGCACCTCGACCCGGCCGGCGCCCCGCCGCCCCGGCCCCTCAGCCCGCCCGGCACCCGGCCGTCCGGGCATCCCGCACCTCGACCCGGCCGGCGCCCCGGCCCCTCAGCCGGCCCGGGCAACCAGCCGCCCGCTGCGCCTCAGCCCGTCCGGGCGCCGTCGAGTCGCGCCAGTTCCTCGCCGGTGAGACGGAGGGCGCCCGCCGCGACGTTCTCGGCGAGATGGCCGGGGTCGCCGGTGCCGGGGATGGCCAGGACGTTCGGGCCCTGGTGCAGGGTCCAGGCGATCCGCACCTGCGCGGGGCTCGCGCCGTGCGCCCGGGCCACCGCCCGGACCTCGTCCTCGTGGGCGGTGCCGGCGCCCCGCGGTCCGGCCTCGCCTGCGATGGCGTAGAACGGCACGAAGGCGATGCCCTGCGCACGGCAGAGGGCGAGGAGTCCGTCGGTGGCGGGGTCGTGGAAGCCGAGGCCGTACCGGTTCTGGACGCAGACCACGGGTGCGATGGCCTGGGCCTCGGCGAGGTGGCGCGGTTCGACGTCGGAGATGCCGAGGTGGCGGATCAGGCCCGCCTCGCGCAGTTCGGCGAGGGCTGCGAAGTGCTCGGCGATCGAGTCCTGCCGCATACGGCGCAGGTAGACGACGTCGAGGTGGTCGCGGCCGAGCTGGCGCAGGTTCTCCTCGACGTGGGCGCGCAGGTCCCCGGGCCGGGCGGAGGTGCCCCACTCCCCCGACCACTCGCGGTACGGGCCGACCTTCGCGGCGATCACCAGGTCGTCGGGGTAGGGCGCGAGGGCCCTGTTGATCAGTTCGTTGGCCGAGCGCAGGGACGAGAAGTAGAAGGCGGCGGTGTCGATGTGGTTGACGCCGAGTTCGACCGCCCGGCGCAGTACGGCGAGGGAGCGCTCCCGGTCGCTCGGCGTGCCCAGGTGGAAGGCGGCACTGCCCGTCAGCCGCATCGCGCCGAAGCCGACGCGGCGGACGGGCAGGTCGCCGAGGGTCCAGGTGCCCGCGGACTCCGCGGTGATCGTTTGCGAGGTCATGGCGGAGTTTCGCACACACCCGGGGAGGGTCAGCAGTAGAGGTTGCCGCCCGGTGAAACGCCGAGGATCTGGCTGAACTGCTGGTACTTGGTGACGCGGCTCTGCACCTGCGCGGGGTTCTTGCCGTCGCACTCCAGGGAGCCGTTGATGGAGCGGATCGTCTGGCCGAAGCCGGCGCCGTTGACCATGGCGTTGTGCCCGGTCATGCTGCCGGGTCCGGTCTGGGTGTTCCAGTACCACAGGGCGGTCTTCCAGGCGACGGCCGCGTCGTTCTGCACCAGCCAGGGGTTGTTCAGCAGGTCGATGCCGAGCGCGTCGCCCGCGGCCTTGTAGTTGAAGTTCCAACTGAGCTGGATCGGGCCGCGCCCGTAGTAGGCGGCCTGGCCGGCCGGGCAGCCGTAGGGCTGGTTCCAGTCGCAGTAGTGCGGATAGTTGGCGGTGTTCTGCTCGACGATGTGCACGAGCCCGCCGGTCTCGTGGCTGACGTTGGCGAGGAAGGCCGCGGCCTCCTGCTTCTTGGTGGTGTCGCTGCCGGTGTTGGCGAAGCCGGGGTACGCGCTGAGCGCGGCGGTGAGGCCGCTGTAGGTGTAGAAGGAGTTTCTGCCCGGGAACATCTGGTTGAACTGGGCCTCGGTCACCACGAAGTTGCCGACCGGCGTCTCGGATCCGCCGTCACAGGCGTACGGCTCCCAGTACCAGGTGCTGATCAACGGGTCGTAGCCCGGGTTGGCGTGCTCGGCGATGTACGCCTTGCCGTCCGTGTAGCGGACGATGTCGCCGGCGTTGTAGTTCGCGTCGGCCGACCAGGCCGGGTAGCTCGAACACGCGGCGGCGGAGGCCTCGGTGGCGGGCAGGAGCACGGGCACGGCTCCCGCGAGGGCGAGTACGGTCACCAGGGCGGATATACGGCGCCTCGACACAGGTCTGCCTCCTTCGGCGGAGCACGGCCGCTCCCGTACAAGGGCAGGGCGAAGCGGGCCTTGTGCGCGCGTGCCGGACGGACCGGCCACGGCGTGGGGGCGGCCGTGGTGGGGGGTGGGAGGCACACTCAACCGCGTTGGTCTGTACCAGTCAAGGGTGTAGACCAGTTTTGCCGACTCCCGGACCACACTCACGAGTTGGCCGAGCCGGTACGGGCGGAGCAGGAAGCGGAGGATCCTCGCAGGTCTGCCGTCGTGGCTCCCACTACGGCAACGGCCCCGAGACAGAGCAGGCCACCGCTGACGAGCGCCGCCGCCCCCGAGGAGGCGTCTGCCACGAGGCCGCCGCGCATGTTGCCGATGTCGGGTCCGGCCTGTCCGACGATCTGTTCGGCCGCGCTGACGCGGCCGAACAGCGTCAACGCCGCGCCCCAGGTGGCGGAACCGCCGAGCATGACCAGGCCGGGGCGGGGACAGCGGGTGAAGGATCCCGAGAAGAGGGACGCCGACGCCCCCACGGCGATCGCCGTGAGGAACGGTCCGAGGGTGCGCTGACGCGCTTGACCCTCACGTGGCGTCAGGCCGCACAGTCGTTGCCATGGAGGAGCACTGGACCGTGGGACGCGTGGCCGGCCTGGCCGGCGTGAGCGTCCGCACGCTGCATCACTATGACGAGATCGGGCTCGTTCGGCCGTCGGCCCGGACCTCTGCCGGGTACCGGGCCTATTCGGCGGGCGACGTGGAGAAGCTGCGGGAGGTGCTGGCCTACCGGCGGTTGGGCTTCGGCCTGCGGGAGGTCGCGGAACTGGTCGGCGACCCGTCCACCGACGCGGTCGCGCAGCTGCGCCGGCTGCGCGGCCTGATGCTGGAGCGGCGCGATCGCGCCGACGCCATGGTGGCGGCCATCGACAGGGAACTCGGGACACGGGCGAAGGGACTGCGGGTGACACCGGAGGAGCAACTGGGGATGCTCGGTGCACGGCTGTACGACGCGATCGGCGGCGCCTACACCGCGACACGGCGTACCGATCCGCGGATCGCCGCGCAGATCTGGGACGCGCTCGGGGACGCGGAGACGGTGCTGAACGTCGGGGCCGGCACCGGCTCCTACGAACCCGCCGGTCGTGACGTGACCGCGGTGGAGCCATCGGCGGTCATGCGGGCGCAGCGGCCCGCCGGCTCCGCGCCGTGCGTGGCCGCCGCCGCGGAGAGCCTGCCGTTCGAGGACCGGTCCTTCGACGTCGCGATGGCCGTCTCCACCGTTCACCACTGGGGGGACCCGATAGCGGGACTGCGCGAGATGCGGCGCGTGGCCCGCCGGGTGGTGGTGCTCACGTTCGACACCGACGAGCCCGGGTGGCAGGACCGGTTCTGGCTGGCCCGCGACTACCTGCCCGAGTTCGCCGCCGTCCTCACGGAGTTCCCCTCGCTCGCCGGGATGACCGACGCGATCGGCGCCCGGGCCGAACCGGTGCCCATCCCGTGGGACTGCGCCGACGGTCTGTTCGAGGCGTACTGGCGCCGGCCGGGGGCGTATCTGGAGGACCACGTGCGCCGTGCCATGTCGGTCTGGACGAGAGTCGGGCCCCAGGCCGAGCAGCGGGCGGTACGAAGCCTCGGCGACGACCTCGGCTCCGGCCGGTGGGCCGAGCGCAACAGCGACCTCGCCGACCTCGACGCGGCAGATCTCGGCCTCCGCCTGCTCACGGCCTGAACCGCGTCGGGCGCCGGCCCTGCGAGCCGCACCGGTCGATCCGCGCGAGCCGGTCCTGAGCCGGCCTTCCACCCGCGCGAGCCGGTCCTGAGCCGGCTTCGGAGACGCGGGCGAGCAGGCTGGTCCCGGCTCCTGTCGACCGGACGCGCCGGGCCTGGCTCGCGGCGGCGGAGCGGGCGAGGAGCACCGCAGCGCCCGCACCCAAAACGGTCTTGGCGGGTTGACACGCGTTCGCCCGCGGCCACCGGTTTCGGCCCCGGCCCCGGCGAACCGGATTGACCGGTGGGGTCGCCGCCCCGGCACATCCCGCGACGCGCCGACTCGGCCCGCGGTGCTCCGGACGACATGGTCCGACCCGGCCGGGCACCCGGCCGGGTCGGCGTGGACTCCTCGCGTCGATCGGCTGAGCAGTGCCTTCGGGACCGCCGGCCCGTCGGCTCACGGCTTCTTCAGGACCGCCTTGCGGTGACTGAACGTCTCGATGGAGTAGCGGCCGTGGTAGTTCCCCATGCCGCTCTCCCCCACCCCGCCGAACGGCAGGTCGGAGACGGTGAGGTGGGCCAGCGGCAGCCCGTGGCCGAGACCGCCGGACGACGTCTCGGCGGCGAACCGCTCCCGGGTCGCGTCGGACTCGCTGAAGACGTAGAGGGCCAGCGGCTTGTCCCGGTCGTTGACGAAGTCGATCGCCTCGTCCGGTCCGGACACGGTGACGATCGGCAGGATCGGACCGAAGATCTCCTCCCGCATCACCGGCGCCTCGGGAGCGACGTCGGCGAGCACGGTCGGCGCGATGTACTTCTCCGACCGGTCGCCCGTACCGCCGACGACCACCCGGCCGGAGTCCAGCAGGCCGGTCAGCCGGTCGTAGTGGCGTTCGTTGACGATCCGCGCGTACTCCGCGGACCGGGCCGGGTCGGTCCCGTACAGTCCCTCGACGGCGCGGACCAGCGCCGGTTCCAGGGCGGCGGCCGTCTCCGGGTCGGTCAGGACGTAGTCGGGGGCCACGCAGGTCTGGCCGGCGTTGAGGAACTTACCGCCGGCCAGCCGGGCGGCGACGACGTCGAGGTCGACGTCGCGGTCGACGAACGCCGGGGACTTGCCGCCGAGTTCGAGGGTGACCGGGGTGAGGTGCTCGGCGGCGGCGCGCATGACGATGCGGCCGACGGTGCCGTTGCCGGTGTAGAAGACGTGGTCGAAGCGCTCGGCGAGCAGGGCCGTGGTCTCGGGGACACCGCCCTCGACGACGGCCACGGCCTCGGTGTCGAGGTACCGGGGCAGCAGGCGGGCCAGCACGGAGGAGGTGGCCGGGGCCAGCTCACTGGGCTTGGCGACCACCGCGTTGCCGGCCGCCAGGGCGCCGACCACCGGGGCGAGCAGGAGCTGGGCCGGGTAGTTCCAGGGCGCGACGACGAGGACGACGCCGAGGGGGTCGTACTGCGTCCAGGCGGTGGCGTCGGCGCCGAGGTGCGCCGGGACGGGGGCGGGCTCGGGGCGCAGCCAGTCGGCCAGGTGGTCGAGGGTGTGGTCGATCTCGCGCACGGTGAAGCCGATCTCCGTGCGCTGGGCCTCGGCGGCGCTCTTGCCCAGGTCGGCGTGGAGCGCGGCCTCGAGATCCGGGCCGTTCTCCGTGAGCAGCGCGCGCAGCCGGTGCAACTGTGCGGTGCGCCACTCGACGGGCTTGGTGCGGCCGGTGCGGAAGGTGGCGCGCAGCCGGGCCACGACGTCGGCGGGCTGCTCGGGGCCGGGATGGTTCACGGTGTGCCTCGCTGGTGGGGATTACGGTGCCGGACACCGACTGGACGACTTGATGTAATTACCAACCTTTCGGGAACCACATACATTCCCCGACCGCGGCGACTGTTCCGCGTGCGTCCTCGTCACAGTCGCGCCCGCTCGCGAGAATCGCTCCATGACCACCACCACGCCCCACCCGCTCGTCACCGAGGCCCGCCGGCTCGCGGACGGTCTCCTCGCCCCGTCCGCGCAACGCGTCGACCAGAACGGTGTGCCCGCGAGCCACATCGAGGCGGTCCGGCGGTCCGGTCTCCTCGGCGTGAGCGCTCCCGGGGAGTACGGCGGGGCCGGCGCCCCGGACCCGGTGGCCCGGGAGGTCGCGGAGATCCTGGCCGGGGCGTGCTGCTCCACCTGGTTCGTGCAGACCCAGCACCACACGCCGGTACGGCTGCTGGCGAAGGCGGAGCCCGGACTCCCCGCCCGCGAACGCCTGTTGCGCCCGCTCGCGACCGGCGAGCTGCTGGCAGGCATCGCCTACGCGCACGTCCGCGCCTTCCCCCGGGTCCCGGTGCGCGCCACCGCCGAGCGCGGCGGCCTGCGCTTCGACGGCACCGTGCCCTGGTACACCGGCTGGGGCCTCAACGACGTGATGCTGCTCGCGGGCGTGACCGAGGCGGACGAGGTGGTGTTCGCCGTCACCGACGCCCGTGAGCAGCCGGGGCTGCGTCCGTCACCGCCCATGCGGCTCGCGGCGCTGACGGCCGCCCGCACGGTGTCCCTGGTGCTGGACGGCCTGCGGGTGCCGGAGGATTCCGTGGTGCTGCGTACGCCGCGCGAGGAGTTCGCCCGGGTCGACGTGCCCCGCAGCGCCAACACCTCGCCGGCCGTCTTCGGCGTCGCGTCCGCCGCGCTGGACCTGCTCGGCGACACGGCGGACGAGCAGGAGGCGGCGCGCTCGCTGCGTGGCCGGCTCGACGAGGTCAGGACGCGGGCATACGCGCTCGCCGACCGTCCCGTCCCGCGAGGACGGGTCGAGGAACGGCTGGCGATGCGGACGCGGGCGTACGACCTCATGCGGGCGGCCACGACGGCGGCGGTCGTGGCCGGAGGCGGACGCGCGACGAGTCTCGACAGCCCGGCCCAACGGCTCGCGCGAGAGGGGATGTTCCTGCTGGTTCAGGGCCAGACGGCGCCGGTGCGCCAGGCCCACCTGGCCGCGCTGGCCTCGTTCCGTACCGCGGACGGCAATGGTGCGCCGTCGCCTTCCCGCGCCTGCGCCGGCTGAGGCCGCAGCCGCTCGGCGGCGAGGGGCGGCAGGTGGACCGGCCCGGCGGGATGTGCGCCGCGCCCTCGGAGTTCGGCACCGGGCGGGGCATGTGGTCGACGGCCACCGGTCACGGGCGGTGCACCCCCGGTGGCGAGCGGCGGCACCGTCTCTCCGGTGGGCCGGCAGGGAAGACGGGCAACCGCGCGCTCCCGGGCCCCTGTTCAGTCCTCGTCGCGGGCCGGCACGACGACCAGGAAGGCGTCCGACCGCAGGTCCATCACGACGGTCGCGGGCTCACCCTGCGCACGACGGCGTGCGGCGTACTCCTCCGCCGGCCACGAACCGCGCGGCGACCCCGCCGGAAATCGCTCCAGCACCTTCGCGTCCATGGCGTCGGCCACCTCCACTGCCCCCGCGTCCGTCCGTGCTCTCCTGCCGGAGCGTCTGCCCGCGATAGTCGTGGACATGTCCCGCCCGCCCACGACTACACATAAGGGAGAAATAAGAGCAGAATGGACGTATGCGGCGTTACCGCACACCGCACCAGACGCGGTCAAGGCCCGGTAAGTCAAAGGAGACGACTCATGGCCAACGTCTCGCACACCCGAGGTGACCTCTCCAGCCACCCCGACGCCCCGGAGATGCAGGCACGCTACGCCCGCATGCTCGGCGGCGGCCGGGACGTGGCACTCGTGGACGGGCCGGTGTTCCTGCTCGGCCTCTACTGCGCCGTGTCACCGTGGATACTCCACTTCACCACGAGCCAGCCCGCACTGGTGGCCCACAACCTGATCATAGGCATCGCCATCGGTCTGCTGGCCCTCGGCTTCACTCGTGCCCCGGAACGCATGTACGGCCTCAGCGGGGCGATGTGCGCGATGGGCATCTGGATGATCATCTCGCCGTGGATCGTCGGCACGAACCCGGACGCCGGCGTCATCTGGAACAACATCATCATCGGCGCCCTGACCCTGGCCCTGGGGACGGTGTGCGCCGCTACGGCGGCGAAGAGCATGCGCAAGCCCTAGACGCACGGGAAGGGAAGAGCACGGACCGGCCCGCCCTCGCGGACCGGTCCGCGCACGCCCGGGACCTCCGGCGGACCGGGCCCGCCCGCCCGCAGCGGCCGGACCAGTACGGCCGTCACCGGCTCCGGAGCCACTCCTCGTACCAGGTCACGGTGGCGTCCACGGTGTCCGCGAGCGGCTTCGGAGCCATCCCGAAGGACCGCTCGAAGGCGCTGGAGTCCATGATCTGGGGCTCCGTGTGCTGGTAGAACATCTCCGCGTACTCGGCCATGAACCGCTCGTCGAAGGGGCCGAAGGGGCGGGGCTCGGCGAGCACCGTGATGCCGAACGGCCGGCCCACGCGCTTCTCGATCATCGTGAGTATCTCGCGCGTGCTGACGGCGGGCGCGGTGGGCAGGTGCCAGACACGGCCGTCGCCCTCCGGTCGCTCACCGAGTGTCGCGAGGCCGGCCGCCACGTCCCCGATGTACGTGTAGCTGTGCGGCAGGTCGATGTCGCCGAGGCCCGCGACCTCCCCGCCGGTGAGCGCGCCCGGGAAGACGGTGGCACCGAGGGACGAGTTGAGCACCCCGGGACCGACGAAGTCGGCGCTGCGGCCGAGGACCACCCGAGCCCGGCCGGCCCGGTGTGCGGCGAGGTAGCGCTCGTCGAGCTCGGCGCGCATCCGGCCCTTGCGGCTGGTCGCCTGCCAGGGGCTGTCCTCGGTCATCACCGCTCCCCCGGTCTCGCCGTACGGGTAGAGCGTGTCGAGTACGACCAGCCGGGCCCCGGTCGCCTCGACGGCCGCCAGGACGGCTTCCTGGACACGCGGCATCACCTCTGCCTGGAGGTGGTAGCCGACGTTGACGCAGTGGTACACGACGGTGGCGTCACCTATGGCGGCGCGGGCACCGTCGGCCGTGCTCACGTCGGCGGCGAACCGTTCGACACCCGCCGCGCCGGGGCCCTCGCCACGCCGGTCGACGAGACGGACGGGGTGGCCTCTGCGGACCAGTTCACGGGCCAGCCCGGTACCGGCGGGGCCGGCCCCGAGGACGGTGTGCGTGGCGTGCGGCTGCGGGGTGGCGGCGGACATGGTGATCCTCTTTTCTCGGCCCCTCGGCGCCGTAGTCGACGAGGGATCTGCTATGACAACTCGCGTTAGTTAGAGACTGTAACTGGAGCGATTGCCCATAGCAAGGAGTGTCCTCACCGGACGCCGCCAGACGTAGGCTGCCGATGAGGAGCACGGGACGAGGAGGGACCTGGGACATGGTCGTGAAGGACGCCGAACTGCCGTACCTGCGCCGCTGCGTGGAGCTGGCGGCCGAGGCACTGGAGGCGGGTGACGAGCCGTTCGGGTCGGTCCTGGTCGGCGCGGACGGCACGGTCCTGGCCGAGGACCACAACCGGGTGGCCTCCGGCGACCGCACCCGCCACCCCGAGTTCGAGCTGGCCCGCTGGTCCGCCGCCCACCTCACCCCCGAGGAGCGGGCCGCCGCCACGGTGTACACGTCCGGCGAGCACTGCCCGATGTGCGCCGCCGCGCACGCCTGGGTGGGCCTGGGACGCATCGTGTACGTCGCCTCGTCGGAGCAGCTCGGCGGTTGGCTGGCGGAGCTGGGCGTCCCGGCACCGCCGGTACGCCCACTGGCGGTGCCGGAGGTGGCGCCCGGCGTGCCCGTGGCGGGTCCGGTGCCGGAACTGACCGAGGAGATCCGCGCCTTGCACCGGCGGTTCCACCAGGGGCGGGCCTGAGCGGAAGGGCAGCCGGCAGGGTCACCGGGTGCCGCGGGGGATGCCCGTGGGCGTCACCGGTGGCCCCCGGCGACCCGGCGACGTGCCGTTCGGCGTCCCGGAGGGCCATCCGCCGTCGGTCAGCTCCCGGCCCCCGGCCGGAACCGCCGGTAGAGGACGGCCCCGCCCAGCACGAGTGCCGCGCCGCCCGCGAGGGCGGGCAGGGTCCGGTCCGCACCGGTGTGGGCGAGGGAGGCCGGCGCCTGCGGCGGGGCGGCGTGCGGGACCGGGTTCGGCCGGGCACGCTCCTCTTGCGGTGCGGACGGCTCCGGCTTCGCGGGGGGCCGCTCGGACTCCGGGCGGTCGCCGGAGGTGTTCGTCGCCTCGTTGCCGACGGCCGGGTTCCCGATGCCGACGACGTTGACGCTGTTGCCGGTGACGTTCACCGGGAGGTGGACCGGCACCTGCACGCCGTTGCCGGAGAGCACGCCGGGTGAATCCCCGCCGCCGCCCTCGGCGATCGCGCCCCCGGACGAACCGGTGCCGGACGAACCGCTGCCGGCGGAAGTGCCCGTCCCCTTGTCCGCCGTACCGGTCTCCCCGGTGTTGGCGCAGCGGTTGCCCGCGGCCGGGTTGAGGAGCCCCACCACGTTCACCGTGTTCCCGCAGACGTTGACCGGCACGTCCACCGGAAGCTGGACGGTGTTGCCCGAGATCAGCCCGGGCGATCCGGCCGCGGAACCGTCGGCGGCGGCGCCGTCGGACGCGAAGGCCGCGTACGCCGGCATCGTCACGGCCAGCGCGCCGGAGGCCGCGAGGGCGAACACACCGTTTCGGGTAACCCTTCTCATGAGGTTCCCTGCCTTCCAGACATGGTCACGGGCGCTCGCCCGCACCGGTAAGAACGCGGGCGCACCATCCGAGTTATGGCTTATAGGTCTTTCACTCCATCGAGTGGCCGTTTCGTCGAACGAGCGGCAAAGCGTCCGTACGCCCCCTCCCGAAGCCCTCCATGCGACCGGGGACACCGCCCGGAGGCGAGGTGCGCGGGGCCCGCTTATGGTGATCGAGGGCGCCGACCACCGGTCCGCGACGGGGCGCCCGGGAGGCATCGATGCTGGCCAAGCTGTCGACTCGGCCCTCGGTCCGGCGCCGCGCGGTCACCGGAGCGCTCGGCCTGGCCCTGCTGGGCGCGGGGCTGCCCGCCGCGACCGCACGGGACACCGAGCCCGCCCTGTCCCGGTTCTACGACCAGAAGATCACCTGGTCGGCGTGCGAGGGCATGGAGGTTCCACAAGACCTGCAGTGCGGGAAGGTCACCGTCCCCCTCGACTACGACCGGCCCAAGGCCGGCACGCTCGACCTGGCCCTCGCCCGGTACCGGGCGACCGGTGACTCGCGGGGCTCGGTGCTGCTGAACTTCGGCGGTCCGGGCGGCTCCGGCGTCAGCGAACTCTCCGCCGGCGGCAAGGACTTCATGCACCTGACCAACGGCTACGACGTGGTGACCTTCGACCCCCGCGGCGTCGGCCGGTCCTCGCCGGTCACCTGCGGTCCGGCCACGCTGGACATCATGGAGGCGACGGACGGGGACGAGACGCTCACCGACCCGCAGGACGTGCTCCGGCGCCTGCGGGACGCGGCGGCCGAGTGCGCGGAGCACTCCGGGCCGGTGCTGCCCCACATAGGCACGGTGAACGCGGCACGCGACATGGACGTGATGCGCCGGGCCCTCGGCGACGACCGGCTCAACTACCTCGGCTTCTCCTACGGCACCCGGCTGGGCGCGGTGTACGCCGCCCAGTTCCCGGACAAGGTCGGCCGGATGGTGCTGGACGGCGTGGACACGCTGACCGAACCGCTGGCCGAGCAGGGGCTGGCCGGTGCCCGGGGCCAGCAGACCGCGCTGGAGAACTTCCTCGACTGGTGCGTGGAGGACATCGCCTGCCCGTTCGGACAGGACGCCCGCCAAGCCCGGCGCCAGGTCGAACAGGTCATCGCCTCGCTCGACGCGGACCCGGTACCGACGGGATTCGGCGAACCCTTCACCGGACAGGACATGGTGGGCGCCATCGGTCAGGCCCTCTACAGCGAGGAGCTGTGGCCCTTGCTGGAGCGGGCGCTCGGGCAGCTCCTCGAGGACGGTGACACCCGCGGCCTGGAGGGCTTCGTCTCCGGTGGCGTCACCTTCCCGGTCCGCGCGCGGGGCCCCGCGGACACCGGTGGCGGCCTCACCGACCCGCAGGACGTCCCGATGGACAACCTGCCGGCCGCCCTGATGGCGATCAACTGCGCCGACGACCCGGACCGCCCCACCGCCGACCAGGTCGCCGGGTCCCTGGGACGGCTGCGCGCGCGGTACGAGGAGGCCTCGCCGGTCTTCGGCCGGTACCGGCTCACCCAGGTGCTGATGTGCTACGGCCGCCCGAAGGGCACCGACTACATCCGGGACGACGTGAAGGACCTCGACACCTCCGAGATGCTTCTCGTCGGCACCCGGGGCGACCCGGCCACGCCGTACCGCTGGACGGTGGAGACGGCCGAGCGGCTCGGCCCCGCGGCGGTGGTCCTCGACAACAAGGGCGAGGGGCACACCGGCTACGCGTCATCCGAGTGCGTGCACCGCAAGGTCGACGACTTCCTGCTGTACGGCTCCCTGCCGCCCGACGGCAGCTCCTGCGGCTCCGAGGCCTCCCGGACCTCCCAGGACGACGGCTGATCCAAAGGGCCCGGACCGGGCGGATCGAGCCGCACGCCGGAACCGTGAGCGGAATTGCTCCGAATGCCCGAAACGCCTATCGGTCCTATCGTGCTGACATGGAGCACGATCTGAGTCCCGCCACCCTCGCCGAACTGCGGCGCCCCCGCCCCTACCCGGCCGTGTCCGTGCTGACGCCGACGCACCGCCGCGAACCGGACAACGCCCAGGACTCCGTCCGGCTGCGCAACGCGGTCGCCGAGGCCAAGAAGAAGCTCGAGGACGATCCCGCGGTCACCCGCGAACGGCGTATGCAGGTGTCCCGGGAACTCGACCGGGCCCTCGCCGAGGTCGATCTGACGCACGCCGAGGACGGCCTGGCGCTCTTCGCCGCGCCGGGTGAACACCAGGTCTGGACGCTCGCCCGTTCCGTCCCCGAGCGCGTGGTCCTCTCGGACACCTTCCTGACCCGCAACCTCGTCGCCGCCCAGGCCGCCGAGCGGCCGTTCTGGGTGCTGTCGGTCGCCGCCGACCGCGTCACGCTGTGGAGCGGTGGCGCCGGCCGGGTCGTCGAGGAGCGTACCGGCGGATTCCCGACGCGCCGGCCGCCCCTGGACTTCGACCCCGAACGCCAGGAGCGGATCGGGGACGCGCCGAGCACCTTC
Source organism: Streptomyces pactum (assembly GCF_002005225.1). Taxonomy (NCBI): domain Bacteria; kingdom Bacillati; phylum Actinomycetota; class Actinomycetes; order Kitasatosporales; family Streptomycetaceae; genus Streptomyces; species Streptomyces pactum. Next base: position 7,647,873 of record NZ_CP019724.1, on the reverse strand, counting down.
CGGGACGAGACCACCCGACGGTTCCTGCGCGACGCGGACACCGCGATGGGCCGGGTGCTGCGCGAGCACCCCCGGCCGCTGTACGTCACCGGCCCGCAGCCCGCGCTGTCCCTGCTGGAGGAGACCGGCAGCACCGTGCGCGACGCGGTGCTCGTCCCGCACGGGGGCCTCGCGCACGGCACGGCCGAGGCCGTGTGGCAGGCCGTGCGGCCGGTGCTCGACGACGAGGCCCGGGGCTCCGTCGAGGCGGTGGCCAGGGAGTTGGACGCGGCCCGCGGGCGCAAGGACTTCGCGGCCGGCGTCGACGAGTTGTGGGAGAGCGCCCGCACCGGCCGGGTCCGGCTGCTGGCCGTCGAGGAGAATTTCAAAGTGGCGATGCGCGACGACGGCGAGCACCTTCTCCCCGCGGACGGCGGTGACCTCGACGCCCGCGAGGACATCGTGGACGAGATCGTCGAGCAGTGCCTGGAGACCGGCGCCGACGTCCGCTTCGTACCGGACGGCGCGCTCGGGGAGGCGGACGGGATCGCGGGGGTGCTGCGGTACTGACGCCCGCCCCCGCGCCCCGTCAGGCTCCGCTCCTCTTGACGACCGTGAAACCCTGTTCGCGGTACACGTACCCGCTCCTCGGCGGGTGTGCGGCGGACGGGGAAGGAGCCGGCGGAGCGTGAGCGAACTTCTGGGTGTGGCGGTCCTGGGCGCGGGGCACATGGGCGCCGATCACGTACGACGCCTCGACCGGGTGGTGAACGGCGCCAGGGTCGCGGCCGTGGCGGACCCCGACGCCGAGCGGGCGAAGGACGCCGTGGGCGGCATCGACGGGGTCGCCGTGCACACGGACGTCGAAGCCGCGCTCGACGCGCCGGGCGTCGAGGCCGTGCTGATCGCCTCGCCGGGCGAGGCGCACGAGGAGACGCTGCTGGCGGCGTTCGCGCGCGGGCTGCCGGTGCTGTGCGAGAAGCCGATGGTGCCGGACTCCGCGGGCGCGCTGCGCGTCGTGGAGGCGGAGGCGCGGCTGGGCCGGAGGCTGGCGCAGGTCGGGTTCATGCGGCGGTACGACGCCGAGTACCGGCGGCTGAAGTCGCTGCTGGACGGCGGTCGGCTGGGCCGGCCCCTGATGCTGCACTGCGTGCACCGCAACGTGTCCTCTCCGCCGCACTTCACGTCCGCGATGCTGGTCACCAGCTCCGTCTCGCACGAGATCGACGCGGCCCGCTGGCTGCTCGGGCGGGAGCTGACCGCGGTGACCGTGCTCCGGCCGCGTCCGTCGGCGGGCGCCCCGGACGGTCTGCTCGATCCGCAGTTCGTGCTCTTCGAGACCGAGGGCGGCGCGCTGGTCGACGTGGAGATCTTCGTCAACTGCGGCTTCGGCTACGAGGTGCGCTGCGAGGCCGTCTGCGAGGCGGGCAGCGCCCGGATCGGGGACGCGCACACCATGGTGGTGACGGCGGCGGGCGGAGCCCGGGAGGAGGTGGCGCAGGACTACCTCGTACGGTTCGCGGACGCCTACGACCGCGAGGTGCAGAGCTGGGTCGACGCCACCCGGCGGGGCCGGGTCACCGGGCCGGGCACCTGGGACGGGTACGCCGCCGCCGCGGTCGCCGAGGCCGGCGTACGGGCCCTGGAGACGGGAGCGCGCACACCCATCGCTCTGGCGCCCCGCCCGGCGCCACCCGACCTGTCATAGAACAGGGGTCTGACGAACACCAGGACGACGACGCATCCGGGCTCCCGTACCCCTCAAGTACCGTAGGAACGCTACGACTTGACACTCGGTGCGCGTACGCCGTTCATGCGTCGAAGTCGCTCCGGGAAGACAGTGGCATATGCCGCAAGCACCACCGTATCGTGTGTTGCCAAATCCCTTACGGCGCGTCGCGGGCTGTGCAAGAGTCGTAACGGTCCTTCCGCCAGCCTTCATTCCGCCTCGGTCGTACCGTCTGCACATCGGAGTGCGTCATGTCGTCCCATCTCTCCGCGGACCACCCGGCCGCCCAGCCGCCGGGACGCGGCTCGGTCGAGGCCTTGATATCGCAGGCCCGGCGGCTGCGGGGCGACGTGGACGCGGTACGGCGGGACAGCCAGGACGACGGAACGGACCCCCGCGGACGCTGGCAGCGCGCCCTGTACGACCTGGCCCTGCACCAACTCAGCGACATCGACGAGCACTTGGCGCAGCTCCGGGACGGCCCCGCACCGGTGCCACGGCCCGGTTCGCTGCTCAGCCGGGTCGGCAGCGCGGAGTGGAACCTGCTGACGGACGAAGCGCATTGGTCCGGGGAGCTCTTCCGGATCCTCGGCCGCGACCCCGCCTCCGCCCCGCTCAGTCTCGACGAACTCCCGTCCGTGGTACTCGCCGAGGACCGGCCGAAACTGACCGCGATGGTCACGGACTGCCTCGTCGACGCCCGGCCCATCGACGGCGAGTTCCGCGTCGTGCGCCCCGACGACACCGTGCGCACCGTGCACATGATGGGCGAGCCCGTGCTCGACGCCGACGGCAGCACCGCCTCGATGTGGGCGGTGCTGCGGGACGTCAGCGAACTCCGCCGCAGTGAGCGGGTGGTGAGCGAGACCCGTGACTCGCTCCGGCGCCAGCCGCTGCCGGCGGACACCGGGCAACGGGCCGCGGTCGAACCGCGGGAAGCCGTGCCGCCGCCCTGGCACGGCCTCCTGCGGTTCCCGCACCAGGGACGGCCCGGCCTCGATCTGGCCGCCGGGTACCTGCCGTCGACGGTTCACGCACCCGGGTGCGGCGCCTGGTACGACGCCTGTCCACTCGCCGACGACGAGACCCTGCTCAGTGTCGGCGACCTCGCCGGCCCGGGCGCCGACGCGACACAGGGCCCGGCGACGTTGATCGGTGCCCTGCGCGGCCTGGCGTCGGCGGGCACCCGGCCCGCGCGACTCCAGGACCGACTCGACCGGTTACTCGAGGCCACCGCCCTGCCGCCCGTGCGCTCCGCCCTGTACTGCGGCTACCGGCCCCGCACCCGCGCCCTGGTCTGGGCAGCCACCGGGCACCCCGTCCCGGTGCTCTTCCGCGAGGGGACGGGGCACGGACTGTCCGGGCAGGCCGAGGCGCCCCTGGCAGCCGGTGACCTGCTGCTCCTGCACACCGGCGAACTCGCGCCGGCCGACGTGCGCCGGCTCCTCTCCCTGGCTCCCCGTCTGGCCGGGGTGCGTTCGGCACAGGACGGCGTGCGGATCGTGACAGAGGAGTTCGGCGAGTCCCCGCGACAGGCGGACGCCTGCGTACTGGTGGCCCGGGTGACGCCGTAGGCGACGCGCCCCGCACTACACCGGCGCGATGCCGCCGCCCAGCCCCTTGGGTGACTTGCCGGGCGGCTTCTCCTTGGGCAGCGCCAGTTTGATCTCCTCCCGCAACTCCTGGATCTTCGGGTAGCCGGCGTACTCGGCGGTGAGCCGGTACATCTGACGCAGCCGGTCCCAGGTCCGCCGGGAGGAGTTGGACCCCATCGACACCAGGGCGAGGCGCGCGTAGCGATCCGCCTGCTCGGGGTCGTCGGCGATGAAGCAGGCGGAGGCCATGGACAGATAGTCGAAGATCTTCGACCGCTGCCGGCCGTCGACCCTGAGGGCGAGGGCCTTCTCCGCGTAGTGCTGCGCGTGCGCGGCGGCCCCCGGCTCGAAGTCGGCGAGTGTCCGGTAGGCCAGGGCCTGCATGCCGTACAGGTCCTCCTCCTTGAACGTCTGCATCCAGTCCGGCGGCGGCACGTCCGCCTTGTCGGAGACGAAGAGGTCCTCGGCCCGCCCCAGGGTGCGGCGCATCGCCTGGCCCTTGCCCATCGAGGCCTGTGCCCATGCCTCGATGGTGTAGAGCATCGCCCGGGTCCGCGGCAGTACCTCCTCTCCCGAACCGGACTTGGCGAGCTTCATCAGGTCGAGCGCGTCGTCGGGCCGGCCCAGGTGGACCATCTGGCGGGCCGCCCGGGAGAGCGCCTCGCCGGCCCGGGGCCGGTCGCCGCCCTCGCGCGCGGCGTGGGCGGCGATGACGAAGTACTTCTGGGCCGTGGGTTCCAGGCCGACGTCGTGCGACATCCAGCCCGCGAGGACGGCGAGGTTGGCCGCGACGCCCCACAGGCGCCGCTGGAGATGGGGTGGGTGGTGGTAGGCGAGCATGCCGCCCACCTCGTTGAGCTGGCCCACCACGGCCTTGCGCTGGAGCCCGCCGCCACGGGCGGCGTCCCAGGCGCGGAACACCTCGACCGAGCGCTCGAGTTCCTCCACCTCCTGCGACCCGACGGGGGCGGCCTCGTAGCGGTCGAACCCGGCGGGGTCGGCGTGCAGGGGTTGGCGTAGGTCGCAAGCGTCGGCAGCCAGGGCCGGGTCGGTGTGCAGCCAGTCGTGCATGGCGCTGCTGAGTGCGGATCCCGCGGCGAGCGCGGCGCCCGCGCCCACCAAGCCGCGTCGGTTGAGCATGAGGTCCATTCCCGTGAATTCGGTGAGGACCGCCGCGGTCCGCTCGGGCGCCCACGGCACACCGTCGGGATGCTCCTCGCTCCCGCCGCGTGGCCGTTTCCCCGCACGCCCGTGCCGGACCAGACCGAGGTCCTCGATGGTCACGACACGGCCGAGACGCTCGGTGAACAGAACCGCCAGCACCCGCGGCACCGGATCGCGCGGGATCTCTCCCATGTCGATCCATCTCCGCACCCGCGAGGTGTCGGTCGCGAGCTGGGGGTGGCCCATGGCCGCCGCCTGCCGGTTGACCAGCCTCGCGAGCTCGCCCTTGGACCAGCCGGCCAGGCCGAACAGGTCCGACAGACGGGTGTTGGCTTCTCCGCTCACGTCAAGCCCCCAGGTTCTCGGCTGAGTTGACAGTAGCCCCGTGCGGGTTGCCGGGCGACTATTCGCCACCGTTCGCCAGGGTGCGCCAGATGGTGTGCCAGGGGCGCCCGGGTGTCAGGTAGGAATGCGCCACCCCGACCCGGTCGCCGCGGGGTTACTCCCCAGGGTGGCTCTCGGCGGCCGGGCGGGTAGCGCGACGGCTTTCAGAAGGCGTGGCCTTCCGGATCGGACCTTCCGGAACGACTGTTCCGGATCGGACCTCCGGGTTCGGATCTTCCGGACCGGACGGACGGGGCACCGCTCTTCAGGCAGGCACAGCAGGCACACGAAGGGATCTGTCCCGCCCATGTACGCAGCATCGTCCTCCGTGTCCGCCCCGCAGCGTTCACTGCACCCCCGCCCGGCGGCGGGCGGCGGCCCCTATCTCGCCCCCGCGCGTCCGGCGGCCCCGGTACTCGGGGCGGGCAGGGCGCGGCGCGGCGCGGGCCCCGGCACCCAGCCGCTCAGCGGAAGAATCGACCTGTCCGGCCCTCAGGGCACGCAGTTGCGCACGGCGATCGCGTCCGTACACCGGATCTGTCCGGAGTTCTCCCCGGTCCAGGTGCTGCGCCGCAACGGACGGTCCGTGCTCCTGGTCGGTACGACCGGGCGCAGCACGGCGGTCGCCAAGTGCTTACTGGACCACTCCCCCGCATGGGCGGAGCGGATCCGGCACGAGATAGGGGCATACCGCTCGTTCGTCCGGCACCGCCCCCCGGTGCGGGTGCCGAGGCTGATCGCAGCGGATCCGGACAACTGCACGCTGGTGATCGAACGGATGCCGGGGCGAGTGGCGGCGCTGCAGCGACACCCCCTGGAAGCCCCGCCGCGGGCGGACATCAGGGCGGCGCTCGGCGCGGTCTGCCGGCTCAACGCCTGGCGGCCCCCGGCCGGCACCTTCGACGCCCCGTTGGACTACGCGGCGCGGATCTCCCGCTACCACGAGCTGGGGCTGCTCACCGACCGAGACCTGGGCGACCTGCAGAAGCTGCTGCACGGCATCGCCCACGCGGGCGGACGCCAGGGCATGGGCCAGTTCTGCCACGGTGACGCGCTGCTGTCCAACATCCTCATGTCACCGGCGGGTCCAGTGCTGGTGGACTGGGAGCACGCGGGCTGGTACCTGCCCGGCTACGACCTGGCGACCCTGTGGGCGGTCCTCGGGGACGCCCCGGTCGCCCGCCGTCAGATCAGCCAGATCGCCCAGGGGGCGGGAACGGCCGCGCGCGACGCGTTCCTGGTGAACCTGATGCTTGTGCTGACCCGGGAGATCCGCACCTACGAGACGGCCGTGCAGCGTTCGATGCACGAGCCGGTCCCGGCACCACCGGCGCCCGCCCACCCCGGCGCCACGCCGACCGGCGAGGAGCAGCGGCTGCTGCTGCGCCGGCTGCACGACGACTGCCAGATGGCCCGCCGGGCCGTGCGCGCGGCGGTCGGCACGCGCTGACGGGAGAGCCGGTACGACGAGTCGGACGATCCGCGGTGGGTCCCTCAGGGGCCCACCGCGGATTTTGCGTTCCCGGGTACGTGCAGTGGCCATTGGTGTACGCCACTGACGCCGCGCAGGCCCGTGAGTCGCCGCCACGAAACTCGCCCGACCCCCGCTGACATGGGAAATCGCCGTTACGGCGGCATGATTGACGGATCGTCGGACCGCCGGGTACCACTGACCCACGCTCGGCCCCGCTCGACCCGTCACCCCCCACCGTCACAGGAGGCCGCTTTGCGAGGAACCCCCGTCGTGCCCGCCCTGGCCACCGCGGCACTGCTGCTGCCGCTGCTCGGCGCGGCGCCGTCCGCCGCCGGCCCCTCCGACGCACCGCCCGCACCGGACCGCCTGCAGCGGGCGTTCGCCGCCGCGGCGGCCGAGTACCACGTGCCGCGGAGCGTCCTGCTCGGCGTCTCCTACCTCCAGTCCCGCTGGGACGCGCACGCCGGCGCGCCGAGCGTGACCGGCGGCTACGGCCCGCTGCACCTCACCGACGCGCGCACGGCACTGGCCGGGGCCTCGCACGGCGAGGGTGCCGAGGACCCGCGCGGCGACGACGCCCGCGCCCCGCTGCACCCGGCGGCGCGGGTCCCGGCCCCCACCGACCTGCCGGCCCGGCTGACCACGCTGGCGAAGGCGGCCGAGCTGACCGGGCTGAGCCCCGACGCGCTGCGCGAGGACCCGGTGGCGAACGTGTCCGGCGGTGCCGCACTGCTCGCCGCCGCCCAGCGGGAACTGGGCGAGCCGCTCAGCGCGGACCCGGCCGACTGGTACGGGGCGGTGGCCCGCTTCTCGGGCGCGGAGGACTCCGCGACGGCGGCGGCGTACGCGAACGACGTGTACGAGGTGATCCGCGCGGGCGAGCGCCGGATCACGGACGCGGGGCAGCGCGTCACCCTGGCCGCCCGTCCCGACGTGGCTCCGGACGTCTCGCAACTGCGGGACGCGGGCCTGCGCGCCGCCTCGGCCGACGGCACCGAGTGCCCGAAGACGGTGTCCTGCGAGTGGATCCCTGCGCCGTACGAGGAGTTCGGCGACGGCGACTACGGCAACCACGACCTGGGGGACCGGCCCGCGTCCCAGCGCATCCGGTACATCGTCGTGCACGACACGGAGGGCGCCTGGAACGGGGTCCTCAACATGGTCCAGGATCCGACCTACGTGTCCTGGAACTACACCCTGCGCTCCACCGACGGCCACATCGCCCAGCACGTGAAGGCGAAGGACGTGGCCTGGCACGCGGGCAACTGGTACGTCAACGCGAAGTCGATCGGCCTCGAGCACGAGGGTTTCCTGGCGGACCCGGACGCCTGGTACACCGAGGCGATGTACCGCTCGTCGGCGCGGCTGGTGAAGTATCTGGCCGAGAAGTACGACGTCCCGCTGGACCGGCAGCACATCCTCGGCCACGGCAACGTCCCCGGCACCACCACCGCGACGATCCCTGGCATGCACACGGACCCGGGTCCGTACTGGGACTGGGGACACTACTTCCGGCTGCTGGGCCGCCCCTTCCAGCCCACCGCCGGCAAGAAGTCCGGCATGGTGACGATCCGCCCCGACTACGCCACCAACCGGCCCGAGTACACCGGATGCGCGACGCGGGGCGAGCCCTGCGCGGCGCACGGCTCCAGCGAGGTGCGCCTGTACTCCGACCACGACGTGAACGCGCCGCTGATCAGGGACATCGGCCTGGGCACCACTCCGACGACCGGGGTGAACGACCTGTCCTCCCGGGTCTCCACGGGCCAGCAGTACGCGGTGGCCGACCGCTGGGGCGACTGGACGGCCATCTGGTACCTGGGGCAGAAGGCCTGGTTCCACGACCCGGGGAAGAACCCGGCCGCGGTACCCGCCGCGGGCCGGGTGATCACCCCGAAGAAGGGCCTGGAGAGCGTCCCGGTGTACGGGCGTGCCTACCCGGAGAAGGCCGCCTATCCGGCGGGGGTGCCGGCCCAGGCCGTGTCGCCGCTGCCGTACCGGCTGCCGCGGGGGCAGAAGTACGTGGTCGGTGAGAAGGTGCCCGGCGAGTACTACTACGCGGTCACCTTCGACGAAGCCTCCCACCGGGTGGTGACCGGCGAGGACCTGTACTACGAGATCCAGTACGGCCACCGGGTCGCCTACGTGCGCGCCGCCGACGTCACGCTCGCGACCGTGAGGTAGCCGCCGGGTCAGCCCTGCTGGAAAAGCTCCGCCGGGAGCGGCTTCAGCAGGGCGTACAGGTCGTCGGTGATGGGGCGGTCCCAGGCGGCGATGGTCACCAGGACGCCGTCGCTGCGGTCGAACTGCACGCAGGAGATCCGGCTCTCGGAGAGCTTGAGGCGGCGCACGATGAGCAGGTTGTCACCCTGCATCACCGGTACGTCCTCGGCGCCGACGACGGTGATCTCCTCGTCGTTCTCCAGCGCGAGCAGCAACTGGGCGACCTCGAACGGGATCTCCCCCTCGGGGACCTCCCGGGCCGGGGAGCCCGTCGGCAGGTTACCGATGATCATCGCGGGGCCGCGGCCGCCGAACAGGTCGTAGCGCAGGAAGACGCCCTGGCAGCTACCGTCGGGCGCGGGCAGCAGGCCGGCGCCCAGGTTCCCGGGCCAGTCGCCGGGGTCCATGGCCAGTACGTCGAAGTCGGGCCCGGCGGGCGTGGCGCTGCGGCGGCGGAGGAACGACATGCCGCCATGGTACGTGGCCGGAGCCCGCGAACGGCGTGCGGGCGGGGACCGGCCGGGCTAGGCGGTCCGCTTCTGCCGCTCGTGGTGGCGGGCCACCCGTGCCCGGTTGCCGCAGGACGGCTTGCACCACTCCTGGCGGGGGTGCTCCTTGAGGAAGTAGCGCACACAGCGCGGTGCGTGGCAGGCCCGCAGCCGCGGCCGGTCGGGGCCGGTGAGGAAGCCGATCACGGCCCGCGCGAGAGCCGCCGCGAGGTCGGGCCGGCCACCGTGCGCGGGCTTCGTGCGCACGACCGGTCCGGCGTCGTCGGCCCAGTCCAGGACGGGGACGGTGGGGGTGCGGGCGGCTGCCTCGTTCAGGCGTCGCAGGGCGTCGAGGACGGGCAGCAGCCGGGTGGCGTCGGCGGGGCTCGGCTCGCCGGGGCGCACGGCGCGGGCGAAGAGGGCGCGGGCGGCGGCGCGCACCTCGCGGACGGCGGCCAGGGCGGGCTCGTCGGCGGTGAAGGCGCTCGCGTCCGGCACGGTGTCGGGGTGCGCCCGCACCCAGACGATGAGTCCCGTGGGATCGGTCAGGTCGTCGGCGACCGCGCCGTTCCCGTCGTGCCGGACGGTCAGCGCGAGGTCGAGGGCGATCCGGGTGTCCCTGCCGGGCGAGTCCTGCATGGGGCCGATGATAGGCACGCCGGGTTCGCCGGACAGCGGTGCGATCCGCCCCGGGCACCGTCCGCGCGGGGCCGGCGACGTCTTCGTCGCCGGGCCGGTGGCCGGCACCCCCACCACCGCGCCGAACCGACGACGCACCGCGGACACCGGACACCCACGACCCGACGACGCCCCTCCCCGGGCCAGAGCCCCCGGCACCCCGCCCCCGACCGGACCGGGGACGCACACGGGGACAGAACGCGCGGGACCGTGGCGGGCCCGTCGCCCGGTCGCGTGCCGGCCGATGCCGTCCGGTTCCCGGGGCCGGGCCGTGCCGCGGATCCGGCGGGCCGGCACCCGCGGCGGCCGATGCCGGCGGGCCCGCACCGCCCGCAGGCCGGGTCCGTCGCCCTGTCGGACGGAGCCGCACCGACGGCGTCGGCCGCACAGGCCCGCGCTCACTCCTCCGGCGGAGCCGGCGGTACCACCGCGACCGGGGCCGCCGCGTGCTGCAGGACGGCGTGGGTGACCGAGCCCATCATGCGGGCCGGGGCCAGCAGGCGTCGGCGGTGGCGGCCGACGACGACCAGGTCGGCGTCGCGGGAGGCGGCGACGAGGTGCCCGGCGGCGTCGCCGGGCAGCACGAGCGGTTCGGCCCGGACGTCGGGGTGGCGTCCCCGGTGGGGGGCCAGGAAGCCGTCGGCCAGCACCCGGGTCTCGCTCTCGACGGCGACCTCGTCGATCACCAGGGGCATCATCTGGCCCGCGGCGGCCCAGGTCTGCACCGGCCACGGGTAGGCGGCGACCACTTGCAGGCGGGCACCGCGCTGCGCGGCCTCGGTGAAGGCGAAGGTCGCACTGGCCTCGTCGGGGCTGTCCACGTGCAGGCCGAGGACCACCCGGGGCCCGGTTTCGGTGGGCGCCTCGCCGTGGACCTCGCGTCCGGGGCGGGGGACCACGACGACGGGGCACTCGGCGTCGCGGGCGGCGGCCAGGCCGTTGGAGCCGAGCAGCAGGCTGGCGAACCCTCCGCGCCCCCTCGATCCGAGCACCAGCAACTGGGCGTCGGCCCCCAGTTCCGGCAGGACGGCGCCCGGTACGCCCTCCATACCGACGTACTCCGTCGCCACCGCGAAGGCCCGCCCCCGCAGGTGCGCGCGGGCCTGGTCGAGCACCGGGTCCTCCCCGGTGTCCGGCGGGCCCGCGACCAGGACGTCGGTCTGCGCCCAGGCGGCGTACTGGCGCACGTGCACCACCCGCAGACGTGTCTCGCGCCGGTGGGCGGCCTCGAGGGCCCAGTCCAGGGCTCGCAGGCTGTCGTCCGAACCGTCGACCGCCGCGACGACCGGCAGGGTGGTGCTCATGGGGTCCTCACCTCCGGGGTACGACCGTTCCCCCTCTTGGCGTCAGCCTCCCCCAGGCCTCGGCCGTGAAGGGTCGCTCACGGTCGCGTGTCCGAAAAATCGGGTGGAACACCCCCGGATCGGCCGGACGCGGCCGGTCCGGCCCACTTCCCCGGCGGACGTCTCACGTGAGGTCGAACTCCCCTTCCCGCGCTCCGGACACGAACGCGCCCCATTCCGCGGGGGTGAAGATCAGGGAGGGGCTCTCCGGGCTGCCGCTGTTCCGCATGGCGATGAACCCCTCGACGAAGGCGATCTGGACATCCCCCAGGCCTCGGCTGCTGGACTGCCACTGCGCGTTGCTGAGATCCAGCTCGGGCTTGTCCCAGCCCATGAGCGGGCGCTGGTGGGTGGTGCTCTCGGCCACGTCCGTGCTCCTCCCGATGTCGTCGTCCGCGGGTCAGCCTAGCGATCGGGTCCGAGCGCCGACAGGCCACGTGAAGGGTGCTTTGGGAAGATCGGCGCCGCGGTGCCCACGCGGCACGCGCGGCGGTGGCCTCAGCCCTGTGCGAGGAACTCGACCACACGCCGTACGAACCACTGCGGATCGTCCAGCCACGGATAGTGGCCCGCGCCCGGCTGGACGGCGACCTCGGCGTGCGGGAAGACGTCGGCGCAGCGGCGGGCGAGTTCCGGACGGGGGCCGCCGTCGAGCTCACCGGCGAGGACCAGGACCCGGGCGGCGCAGCGGGCGAGGGCGGCGCGGGTGGCGGGCGGGTCGAAGGCGTCCGGGGACAGGTAGACGTCGCCGGCCTCGTCGTTGCTCTCCCGGTCGGCACGCGCGTCGTGGGCGCGGGCCGCGTCGTCCCAGCGGCCGAAGAAGAAGGGGGCGAACACGGGATCGAAGTCGCCGGACCCGGTCAGCCATGCCCTGAACGCGTCGAACGCCTCCTCGAACCAGGGCTCGTCCTTGCGCAGCCGGGCCGCGGCCAGCCGGTCCTCGGCCGTCGCGGGCATGCCGAGGGCCCTGGGGGTGGCGGTGACCAGGGCGAGGCGCGCCACGCGCTCCGGGTACCGGGCGGCGTACAGCATGGCGAGGCTGCCGCCCGCGGAGTGCGCGAGTACGTCCATGCGGTCGAGGCCCAGGTGTGCGCGGAGCGCCTCCACGTCGTCCACGAGCCGGTCGCAGCGGTACGTCGCCGGATCCGCGGGCACGGCGGAGGCGCCGGTGCCGCGCAGGTCGAGGAGGACCAGTTCGCGGTGGGCCGCCAGGCCACCGAGGTCGCCGAGGTACGCGGAGGCCCGCATGGGGCCGCCGGGCAGGACGACCAGCGGTGCGCCGGTTCCCCGGACGTGGTAGGCGAGTTCGGTCCCGTCGTACGCGGTGAGGGTCGGCATGACGCCGATCATCGAGGTCCGCCGCCCCGCCCGCAACAAAGTCGCCGGGTCAGGAACCGGCGAACCGGTCCCGCAGCTCGCGCTTGAGGATCTTCCCGCTGGCGTTGCGCGGCAGCGCGTCCACGAAGCGCACCTCCTTGGGTGCCTTGAACGCGGTGAGCCGCTCGCGGGCGTGGGCGATCAGTTCGTCCTCCGTGACCTCGCCGCGCGGGACGACGACCGCCGTGACGGCCTCGATCCACCGTTCGTCGGGCAGTCCGATCACGGCGGCCTCGGCGACGGCCTCGTGGGTGTAGAGGGCGTCCTCGACCTGGCGGGAGGCGACCAGTACGCCGCCGGAGTTGATGACGTCCTTCACCCGGTCGACGATCGTGAAGTAGCCGTCCGCGTCCCGCACGGCGAGGTCGCCGGAGTGGAACCAGCCGTCGCGGAAGGCCGCTTCGGTCTCCTCGGGCTTGTCCCAGTAGCCCTCGCACAACTGCGGGGAGCGGTAGACGACCTCGCCGGGGGTGCCGTCGGGCACGTCCTGGCCGTCCTCGTCGACGACCCGTGCGTCGACGAACAGGACGGGCCGGCCGCAGGAGTCCATCCGGCCCTCGTGCTCGTCCGGGCCGAGGACGGTGGCGAGGGGACCGATCTCGCTCTGGCCGAAGCAGTTGTAGAAGGCCAGGTGCGGGAGGCGTTCGCGCAGTCGCTCCAGGACGGGCACGGGCATGATCGAGGCTCCGTAGTAGGCCTTGCGCAGGCCGCCGAGGTCGCGGGTGGCGAAGTCGGCGCGGCCCGCGAGGCCGATCCACACGGTGGGCGGCGCGAACAGGCTGTCCACGCGGCCGGCCTCGATCAGGTCGAGGAGCCGGTCGCCGTCGGGTGCGTCGAGGACGGTGTTCGTCGCGCCGACCGCGAGGTAGGGGAGCAGGAAGACGTGCATCTGCGCCGAGTGGTAGAGGGGCAGTGCGTGCACGGGGCGGTCGCCCGCGCCGAGGTCCAGGGCGGTGATGGCGCTCAGGTACTCGTGCACCAGCGCCCGGTGGGTCATCATCGCGCCCTTGGGCAGTGCGGTGGTACCCGAGGTGTAGAGCAGTTGCACCAGGTCCTCGCCGCCCGGCTCGGGGCCGTCGTACGCGGGTGCGGTGGCAAGCCGGGCGAGCAGCGAGCCGTCGTCGTCGCGCAGCGGCAGCGTGCGTACGTCACCAGGGAGCCGGCCGGCGAGGTCCGGGTCGGCCAGGACCAGGGTGCTGCCGGACTGGCCGATGATGTAGGCGAGGTCGTCGCCGGTCAGGTTCTGGTTGACCGGGACGTGCACCAGGCCCGCGCGGGCGCAGGCCAGGAAGGCGATCAGGTAGGCGTCGGAGTTGTGCCCGTAGGCGCCGACCCGGTCTCCGGGGGACAGTCCCTGCGCCAGCAGGACGCTCGCCGCGCGGGAGACGGCGATGTCGAGTTCCTCGTAGGTCCAGGTGCGGTCGCGGTATTCCACGGCGACGCGCGCCGGGGTGCGTCGGGCACTGCGGCGCAGCACCCCGTCGACCGTGCTGCCGTGTCCGGGCGTCAGCGTCATGCCATGATCCTCGGCCGGTCGGCGGGGCGGGTCAAGACATGTGCGCGCGGCGCCGGAAGTGTCTCGTGCCGGGTCATTGGCGCGTACGCATACCGCTTGGCGCGCTCGGCCGCCCCTCCCCCGAAGGGGTCGGGAGGCACGACGCGCACACGCCCGGGACGGCTGCGGTCACCGGGCGGCGGGCGGCGGGCGGCGGGCATCCCGCTGGACGCACCGCTCGGTGAACAGGTGGGTGACGTCCCGCTTCTGCGAGCACGAGGTCCGGACGTCGCCCGGCCCCCGGGTGGGCCGGGCGCGCGAACGCTGAGCCGCGCCGCGCCCCGCGGCCTCCCGCCCGGCCGCACGCTTGCCGGTCGGGTCGTGGTGGCTCGCCAACTCCGCACGCCCCATTGACACGATCCGTCACTGACAGGAAAGTTTCACTCCGCACGGCGATCCGGGAAAGATACTTTCAGCTTCGGTGGCGGGAGACTCTTCGATGGCCGGACAGGCGACGAACGGATTCACACGGCGTCAACTCGGTACCGGCGCCCTGGCCCTGGGCGGCGCGCTGGCCATCACCCCGTTCGCGGCCGGGCCGGCCGAGGCCGTCGCGGACCGGGGCCGCCGCCCCACTCTGCGGCGCGGCTCCGCCGAGCGCGCCGGGCTGCTCGCCGGTCATCTGCGCCAGCTCGTCACCGACGCCGAGGCCTTCCTCGGCCCCTCCCCCGAGCACCCGTGGTACGCGGGCGCCGTGCTGCTCGCCGGCCGGGGCGGCACGGTGGCGCTGCACGAGCCGATCGGCATGGCGGTGCGCTACCAGGCCTACGACGAGGCGACCGACACCGGCGTCGAGTTCCCCGCCGGGCGGCAGATCCCCATGGCCGAGGACACGGTGTTCGACCTCGCGTCGATCTCCAAGCTGTTCACCTCGATCCTCGCCGTGCAGCAGCTCGAACGGGGAGCGCTGGAACTGGAGGCGCCGGTCGCCTCGTACCTGCCGGACTTCGGGCGCGCCGGCAAGCGGGAGGTGACGGTGCGGCAGTTGCTGACGCACACCTCCGGCTTCCGGGCGTGGATACCGCTGTACCGCGCGCCCACGTACGAGGAGAAGGTGCGACTCGTCTACGACGAGGAGCCGGTGAGCACGCCCGGCACGGCGTACCTGTACTCGGACCTGAACATGATCTCGCTCCAACTGGTGCTGGAGAAGGTCACGGGACGCACGCTGGACGTCCTGCTGCGCGAGGAGGTCACCGCCCCGCTCGGCCTCGACCGCACCCGCTACAACCCGCCCGCCTCCTGGAGACCGCGGATCGCGGCCACGGAGGACGCCCGCCTGCCCTGGTCCGGCCTCGACCGCGGCCTGGTGTGGGGCGAGGTGCACGACGAGAACGCCTTCAGCCTCGGCGGCGTCGCCGGCCACGCGGGGGTGTTCTCCTGCGCGTGGGACCTGGCGGTACTCGGCCGCACGCTGCTCAACGGCGGCTCCTACGGCCGGGCGCGCATCCTGCGGTCGGAGTCGGTCGAGCTGATGTTCACCGACTTCAACACCGATTTCCCGGGGGACGAGCACGGCTTGGGCTTCGAGCTGTACCAGCACTGGTACATGGGCGCCATGGCCACGCCGCGCACCGCCGGACACACCGGCTTCACGGGTACCTCGCTGGTGCTCGACCCGACGACCGACTCGTTCCTGGTGGTGCTGGGCAACTCGGTGCACCCCGTGCGCGGTTGGCGCTCCGGGTCGGCCCCCAGAGTCGCGGCCGGCACCAGCATGGCGCGGGCCGTGCCGGTCCGTCCCGCGCACGGGCGCACGGCGTGGTTCTCCGGGACCGCCGGGTCCTCGACGGCCACCCTCACCCTGCCCGCGCTGGACACGTCCGGCGGCGGGGGACGGCTGCGCTGCTCGCTGTGGTGGGACACCGAACCGGGCTCCGACGCCCTGGTCCTGGAGGCGACGGCCGACGGCGGCACCACCTGGGCGCCCGTCCCGTTCACCACCACGCGCCGGGGCGAGGGGCCGCGGGAGCACCCGGAGGGCTCGGCCACCGGTTGGTCGGGCCGCGTCTGGCACCGCCTGACCGCCGGCCTCCCGGCCGCTCGCGCGCTCACGCTGCGCTGGCGGTACACGACCGACCGGCTGTACGTGGGCCGGGGGGCGTACGTCGACGGGCTGCGCGCCGAGGCGGCCGGCGACATCCTGTTCCACGACGCGCGCCCCGCGGACGCGGCACGGATCGAGGCGGTGGGGTGGACGGCGTCGGCCGACTAGGTGTGCTGTCCGGACAGCACACCTGATTTTCTCGTGCGCCCGCGTGGTCCGTCAGCCGTTGAAGACGGCCTTCTGCACCTCGTTCGGTCCGTCGAAGCTGTTCTCCTTCAGACCGTCGAGACGGCTCACGACCTTGTCGTCGGCCTTGTTCTTGCGGGCGCAGTCGACGAGCGACTTCTTGTCGGCCGGGTAGTCCATGCCGCTGAGGGCCTTCTGCAGGTCGATGGGGCTGAGGTCCGCCATGACAGGCTCCTTGTCGTACTGGTCTTCGGTGCGGAATGTCCGCTATGTCGCGGTACCCCGGCCCGCCCGGCGCATGCGCCCGTCAGTTCGCCGTCCGCTCCAGCACCGCCATCGCGGCGTTGTGCCCGGGCACCCCGCTGACCCCTCCTCCGCGCACCGCGCCCGCCCCGCACAGCAGTACGTTCGCCTGCCCGGTCTCCACACCCCAGCGTCCGGTGCCGTCCTGGGCGTGCGGCCAGGACAGCTCGCGGTGGAAGATGTTGCCGCCGGGCAGGCGCAGGTCGCGTTCCAGGTCGAGCGGAGACCTGGCCTCGATACAGGGCCGTCCGTCGGCGTCGGTCGCCAGGCAGTCCGCGAGGGGCTCGGCCAGGTGGGCGTCGAGCTGGGCGAGGGTCGACCTCAGCAGTTCCTCGCGCACGGCGTCGTTGTCCCGGGCGAAGAGGCGGGCGGGCGTGTGCAGGCCGAACAGGGTGAGGGTGTGCAGGCCCCTGGCGGCCGGGTCCGGGCCGAGGATCGTGGGGTCGGTCAGCGAGTGGCAGTAGATCTCGGAGGGCGGGGCGGGGGGCAGTTCACCGGCGGCGGCCCGGGCGTGCGCGGTGGCGAGCTGCTCGTAGCCCTCCGCGATGTGGAAGGTCCCGGCGAAGGCCTCACGCGGGTCGGCCTCGGGGTCGCGCAGGGCCGGCAGCCGCGTCAGCAGCATGTTGACCTTGAGCTGGGCTCCCTCGGCGGGCGGCGGCGGCGCCTGTCCCGTGAGCGCCGCCAGTTCCCTCGGGGAGGCGTTCACCAGGACGTGCCGTGCGGCTGCGACGCCTTCACCGCCGGCCGAGCGGTAGGCGACCTCGGCCGCTCGCCCGTCCGTGTCGATCCGCACCGCCTCGTGGCCGGTGGCCAGCACGGCACCCGCCGCGCGCGCCGCGTCGGCCAGGGCGTCGGTGAGGGCGCCCATGCCGCCGACCGGCACGTCCCAGGCGCCGGTGCCGCCGCCGATCACGTGGTACAGGAAGCAGCGGTTCTGGCTCAGGGAGGGGTCGTGGGCGTCGGCGAAGGTGCCGATCAGCGCGTCGGTGAGGACCACTCCCCGTACCAGGTCGTCGGCGAAGTACTCCTCGATCGCGACACCGACCGGCTCCTCGAACAGGGCCCGCCAGGCCGTCTCGTCGTCGATCCTGCGGCGCAGGGCGTCCCGGGTGGGCAGCGGCTCGGTGAGGGTCGGGAAGACGCGCCGGGCGACGCGGCCGGTCATCGCGTAGAACCGCTGCCAGGCCGCGTACTCCCGCTCCGAGCCCGTGAGCCGGGCGAACGACTCCCGCGTCCGCCGCTCGCCCCCGCCGACGAGGAGCCCGGTGGGCCGCCCGTCCCGCTCGACGGGCGTGTACGAGGAGACGGTGCGCCCGCGCACCCGGAAGTCCAGGCCCAGGTCCCGCACGATCTTCTGCGGCAGCAGGCTGACCAGGTACGAGTACCGGGACAGCCGCGCGTCGATCCCGGCGAAGGGCCGGGTGGACACGGCCGCGCCCCCGGTGTGGTCCAGCCGTTCCAGCACCAGCACGGAGCGGCCGGCACGGGCCAGGTAGGCGGCGGCGACCAGGCCGTTGTGTCCACCGCCGACGATGACGGCGTCGTAGGTGCGGGATACGGGGGGCTCGGCGGGCGGCGTCATGGCTCTTGGTAACACGGGGCGGCGGCGGGCGGCCAGAGGCGGGATGGGCGGGCGGCCGACGGATAACCGGTCCCCCTGCCGTCCTCTCCGGACCGCGTTGGAGTGAGGGAGCGGTGGGCCGGAAGGCGGTAGGGAGCGGTGGGCCGGAAGGCGGTCCGGAACCTGCCGGAGGCGTGAGATCGCGTTCGCGGGCGCGGGAGCGCACACGCCCGCGCTCGCGAGATCCGGCGACCGGCCGGCCCGTGCTCCCTCGTCGTGGTCCTCCGCCACGAGCGGGACGGCGCCGACGAACGGGGCGCGCCGACGAGCGCGAGCAGGTCCTCGGCGCGGATACCGGCCCCTGCCGCGCCCGCCCGCCGGCGGCGGCGAGCGCCGGGAAGGTACGTCCGCCCCGTGGTCCACGCCGCCCTGCGGCCGGGCGGTGCCCCGGGCCACACCGAGGGCTCGAAGCAGGGGGGTGTGCGCGGAGGATACGGCGCGGAGGTGGGACGCCCGCAGCGCTCCACGCGGCGCACGCCGGTCCCGGCAGGACTCAGCCTGCCCCCGCACTGCGCAGTGCCGCCACCCTGCGGTACAGCTCCACGGCCTCGGCGCCGCGGCCGAGTTGTTCCAGGCAGTGGGCCTCGTCGTCGCGGCCGGTGAGGGTGTCGGGGTGGTCGGGGCCCAGGAGGCGTTCGCGGGCGGTGGCGACCCGGCGGTACTCGGTGAGGGCCTCGGCCCAGCGGCCCAGCCAGCCCAGGCCCACGGCGACCTCGCGGTGGCTGACCAGCGTGTCCGGGTGGTCGGGGCCGAGCACGCGTTCGCGGACCGCGCACACCTCGCGGGCCTCGGCGAGGGCCTGGGCCCAGCGGCCGAGCCGGCCCAGGTTGACGCCCAGGCCGTGCCGGGCGCGCAGGGTCTCGGGATGCTCGGGGCCCTGGGCGCGGGTGCGGTCGGCGACCAGCTCCTCGTACAGCGCCAGCGCCTCGGTGCTGCGGCCGAGCCGACCGAGGCTGATGCCGATCTCGTAGCGGGCGGCGAGGGTGTCGGGGTGGTCCGGGCCGAGCGCGCGCTCGCGGGCCTCGGCGACCTCCCGGTAGGTCAGCAGGGCCTCCTGCCAGCGGTCCAGCCGGCTGAGTTCGTAGGCCACCTCGTAGCGGGTGACCAGGGTGTCGGGGTGGTGCGGGCCGAGCACGCGGGCACGGGCGGCGGCCACCTCGCGGGCCAGCCGGTGGGCGTCCCCGGGGCGGCCGAGCCGGCCGAGGTTGAAGGCGAGGTTGTGCCGGCAGCGCAGGGTGTCGGGATGGTCGGCGCCCATGACGCGCTCGCGGGCCGCGAGGACCGACGTGTAGACCTGGTGGGCGTCGGCGTACCGGCCCAGCCGGCCCAGGGTGTACGCCATCTCCTGCCGGACGGCGAGCGTGTCGGCGTGATCGGTGCCCAGCACCCGGATCCTGGCCTCGGCGACGCGTTTGTACGCGCGCAGCGCGTCGGCGGCGTGACCCGTGCGGCTGAGGGTGAACGCGGCCTCGTAGCGGCTGGAGAGCGTGTCGGGGTGGTCGGGGCCGAGCAGGCGCTCGCGCTCGTCGGCCACCGCGCGGTGCACCTCGCCCGCCTCCTCCCAGCGGCCGAGCCGCCCCAGGCTCAGGCCCGCGCCATGCCGCGCGGCCAGCGCGGCGACCGCCTCGGGCCCCGGGTCGGGCCGCTCTTCGGGGACGGGTGCGGCGGCCTCGTCGCCGGCGGGCCGCGGGATCCACTCGCCGGACAGGCCGGCCGCCGGATCCGGGGGCGTGGCGCGCGGGCCGGTGCCGGTCGCCTTGTGGCCGGTGGTCATGCCGTGGGTCCAGGACGGCAGCACGGCCCGGCCTCCGACCAACTGGGGCGCCCGCGTACGGGGCGCCGGCACGGCCGGCGCGTACGCCGTGACCGCGCGGCCGGCGGTGATCCGGCGGCCCAGTTCACGGGCGTCGTCCGGGCGCTGCTCGGGCCGCTTGGCGAGCAGGTCCAGGATGATCCGGTCCAGGTAGGCGGGCAGTTCGGCGCGGTGGGTGCGCGGGGGCTCGGGCTCGGTGTCGCGGTGGCCGACGAGGATCGCCCAGGCGTCGTCGAGGTCGAAGGGCGGGATGCCGGTGGCGATCTCGTAGAGCACGCAGCCCAGCGAGTACAGGTCGCTGCGCCGGTCGACGTCGTCGCCGCCGATCTGCTCCGGCGACATGTAGTGCGGGGTTCCCATGGCGATGCCGGTGCCGGTCAGGCGGGCGGTGAATCCGACGTCGTGGCCGAGCCGGGCGATGCCGAAGTCGCAGATCTTCACGTTGCCGTCGGTGAGCCGGACGATGTTCGCGGGCTTCAGGTCTCGGTGCACGATGCCCTGTTCGTGGGTGTAGGCGAGTGCGGAGGCGACCTGTTCGGCGATGTCGACGACGTCGGGCACCGGCAGTGGATGGTGTCTGTTGTCCTCCAGGAGCCTGCTCAGGTCGCGGCCGTCCAGCAGCTCCATCACCAGGAAGAGCACGCCGTCCGACTCGCCGAAGTCGTGCACGACGGTGACCCCTCGGTGCTGGAGCGAGGCGGCCACCCGGGCCTCGCGCCGGAACCTCTCCCGCAGGACGCGGGTGAAGGAGTGGTCGTGCTGAGTACCCAGTGGCTTCAGGCACTTGACGGCGACGCGACGGCCCAGTGACTCGTCCCGCGCCCGCCACACCTCGCCCATGCCGCCGCGCCCGATCCGCTCCAGCAGCCGGTACCGGCCCTGGATCAGCGTGCCGTCCCCCATCTCGCTGCCCGCCCCCGTAGCAGTCCGCCCGCCCTCCCCTGGCCGGTCCAGTATGGCGGTTTATGGTCCGAGTTTGTATGGTGCCGGGCGCGCGGCCGGTCCGAGCCGTGCCATGGCGCGAAGAATGTGTTTGGGCGGCAACTGCCAGCGAAGACGTGCGGGAATCCCGCGCAGCAGGGTGCCCGTGGCGCGCAGCCGGCGGGTGACGGTGGCGGGCGCGGGCGCCGGTCTGCCGTAGATCTCGTGCGCGTACGGCGGTAGGCAGTCGTACGCCAGACGGGCGACCCGGCGCCACAGCAGTTCGCGTGCGGGGACCAGCAGGGGGTGTGTGGGCGGGCGGCGCAGGAAGTCGTCCACCTCGTGCGCCTCGTCCCCCGCGGCCAGTTCGGGCCGTACCCGCGCGAAGTAGGCGGCCAGCTCGGCCCGGTTCGCGGGTACGGCGTCGGGGTCGAGTCCGACCAGGCGGGCGCTGTGCCGGTGTTCGGCGAGGTAGCGGTCGGCGTGCGCGTCCGTGAGGGGGAATCCGGAGCGGCGCAGGACGTGCAGGTAGGAGTCGATCTCGGCGCAGTGCACCCACCGGAGCAGCGCGGGTTCGTCGAGGCCGTACCGCTCGCCCGTGTCGGGGTCCGTCGCACCGAGCATGCGGTGGATCTTCCGCACCCGGGCACCGGCCCGCTCGGCGGCCTCGGTGGTGCCGTACGTCGTCGTGCCGACGAAGCTCGCGGTGCGCATCAGCCGGCCCCACGCGTCGCGCCGGAAGTCGCTGTTCTGCGTCACGCCGCGCACGGCGCGCGGGTGCAGGGCCTGGAGGTACAGGGCCCGGATGCCGGCGACCCACATCATCGGGTCGCCGTGCGCCTGCCAGGTCACCGAACCGGGGCCGAACAGTCCCGGGTCACCCGCTCGGCCGTCCGCCCGATCACCCGTCCGTGTGGCCGTCATACCGGCAGGCTAACGCCCCGCGTCCGGCTGCCCCAGGGCCTCAGCGCAAGGTGGCGAGGAACTCTCCGCAGGCCCGGGCGCAGGCGCGGCAGGCCTCCGCGCTCTCCTCGGCGCCCGGGTGCGCGTCGAAGACGTGCGCGCTCTCCAGGCACACCTGCCGGCACCACTCCAGTTGGACGCGGATCGCGGACTCGTCCACCTGGTTCTGTTCGGACAGGACCCGGCAGGTCGCGTCGCAGACCTCCGCGCACATGATGCCCTTGCGTCGTACGAGCTCCTGGTTCTCGGTCCCGTCCGGGTCCACGAGGCTCGCCCGCAGCGCGCACGCCCGTGCGCACTCGGTGCACGCCTGCGCACAAGCGAAGCGGTCCTCCAGGAAACGGAACAGTTCCTGCTGGGAAGTCGTCGTCGATGTCACACCGCGCGGGTTGCCGCTGCGGGCGGCGCCAAACCGCCGGGCCCGTCGTTCCCAAGGGTTCCGGCCCGTTTTCCGGGCGAGCCGCCGGGCACCCGTGGGCTCTTGTGAAGCTGGTGACAGCGATGACGTCGAGCGCACACGGAGGTGCACGACATGCCGGGACGACAGGAACTGCCGTCGACCCTGGGGCGCTCCCCCCGTCAGGCCCAGCGCACCTGGATCAAGGCCCACGACTCGGCCGTGGAGGAGTACGGCGAGGGCGAGCGGGCGCACCGGGTGGCGTACGGGGCGCTGAAGCACACGTACGAGAAGGTCGGCGACCACTGGGAGCGCAAGGAGGGCGGCCGCAAGGGCCCCTCCGACCCGCGGTCCGGACGGCCCCGCGGGCAGGGCGGCCGCAGCGGCGAGGGCGTCGACGAGAAGGCCTCCAAGAAGCACCTGTACGAGGTCGCGAAGCGGCTGGGTGTCGAGGGCCGGTCGCGGATGACGAAGGCGGATCTGCTCGCGGCGATCCGGAAGGCCAATCGTTCGCGGACACGAGCCTCCCGGTCGGGCTGAGCAGGTTGGTGACGTGGACCGGGGGTACCCGCGCCCCATGACCAACGCATGGATGGACCTGGCCGTGAGCTCCGGTGGGATCGGCATCGGCATCGGTGCCGCGGCCGTCGTGGTGGTGGGTCTGCTGATCGGCGCGTTCGCCTTCGGCAGCCGGCAAAAGCGCAAGGAGTCGCCGCCGCCGCGTCCCGAGGAGCAGCCCCGTATGCCCGACGAGGGTCCCGTCCACGAGACGCGGGAGCGGCGAGAGCCCGACGAGATGCCCAGGAGCGGTGACCGGACGCTGCCGCACGACCTCGGGCACCAGGGCAGCCGCACCGCTTCCGAGCAGGAGCGGCCCCGCTGGGACGAGGGCAGCAGCGGTTCGTTCGGCAGCGGCGGACCGGGCGGACGCTGATCCCCGAGGATGTCGTGACAGAGGGAAGTGAGAACCATGACCGACCCCGCTCGCAACACCCTGCCGTTGCCGGACTACGACCATCTGCCGATCGGCGGGCTGGAGAGCCGGATCCGGTCCCTGGGCGCGGAGGAGGTGGAGGAACTGCTGGCGTACGAGAGGTCGCACGCCGACCGCCTCCCCGCCACGCAAGTGCTGGCGGCCCGGCTGGAGCAGCTCGAGTCCGGTGCGGAGCCGTCCTCCGGCGACCCGGACGCCGTGCGCCCGGAGCAGGGGCAGGGCCGCACCGGCTCCCCCGTGTCGCCGGCGACCTCGCCGGAGCCGTTCTCCCCGCCGCCGCACGGCACCCCGGACCAGCCGGGCAAGCCGAAGGGTGACCGTACGTAGTCCGTGCCCGGGACGGGCGTAGTTTCCGGCACGGACGCCGGGGAACCCATGCGCCGTGCTGTTGAAGAGGAGAAGGGCCCGCGCGGGCGCGCGGGCCCGCTACGCGGCCGAACACACCGTCAACTGGGCCGACGGGCGCTTCCCCGTCTCCGAGGGCGGTGGGCTGCTGCGCAAGGCCTTCCCGGAACACTGGTCGTTCCTCCTGGGCGAGATCGCCCTCTACAGCTTCGTCGTGCTGCTGCTGACCGGGGTGTGGCTGACGCTGTTCTTCGAGCCGTCGATGGCGGAGGTCGTCTACGACGGGTCGTACGAACCGCTGCTCGGGCAGAGCATGTCGGAGGCGTACCGCTCGACGGTGGACATCAGTTTCGACGTGCGCGGCGGGCTGATGATCCGGCAGGCGCACCACTGGGCCGCCCTGGTGTTCCTGTCGGCCATCGGGGTGCATCTGCTGCGGATTTTCTTCACCGGGGCGTTCCGCCGACCGCGTGAGGTCAACTGGCTGATCGGTGTGACGCTGTTCGTGCTGGCGCTCGCCGAGGGCTTCGCCGGCTACTCGCTCCCCGACGACCTGCTGTCCGGGACGGGGCTGCGCATCGCGCAGGGCATCATGCTGTCCATCCCGGTGGTGGGGACCTACGTCAGCATGTTCGTGTTCGGCGGCGAGTATCCCGGCGACGACGTGATCCCGCGGTTGTACTCGCTGCACATCCTGCTGCTCCCCGGGTTGCTGCTGGCGCTGGTCACGCTCCATCTGATCCTGGTCTTCTACCTGAAGCACACCCAGTGGGCGCGCCCCGGCCGCACCAACCGCAACGCGGTGGGCAAGCCGATGTTCCCGCAGTTCATGACGAACTCCACGGGCCTGTTCTTCATGGTCTTCGGCGTCCTGACGGTGCTCGCGGGGGTGGCGCAGATCAACCCGATCTGGGCGTACGGCCCCTATCGCCCCGACATCGTCTCGTTCGGCTCGCAGCCGGACTGGTACGTCGGCTTCCTGGAGGGTTCGCTGCGGCTGATGCCGCCGTTCGAGACGACGGTGGCGGGTCACACCGTCATGTGGAACGTGCTGGTGCCCGCGGTCGTGCTGCCGGGCGTCCTGTTCGCGGTGCTGTACGCGTATCCGTTCTTCGAGCGCTGGGTGACGGGCGACCACGAGGAGCACCATCTGTGCGACCGGCCCCGGGACAGGCCGGTGCGGACCGGCCTGGGCGTCGCCGCCATCTGCTTCTACGCCGTTCTCCTCCTGGCGGGCGGCAACGACATTCTCGCCCACGTCTTCGACGTCTCGCTGAACCTGCTGACCTGGGTGTTCCGGATCTCCCTGGTGCTGTTGCCGCCGATCGCCTTCATGGTGACCAAGCGCGTCTGCCTGGCGCTGCGGGAGCGGGAGCGGGAGCGGCTGGCCGAGGGCGAGGAGACGGGCGAGCTGCGGCAGACGCTCGCGGGCGGCTATGTCGAGAGCCATACGCCCCTCGACGCCGAGCAGCGGTACGTGCTGCGGTCACGGACGGAGCCGGAGCCGCTCGCGCCGGCGGCGCCGGCCGGGGAGGGGCCGCACGTGGGGCGGCTGCGGGCGACGCTCAGCGAGTGGTACTACGGCGACCGGGTCGACGCGGAGGAGACGGAGTCCGAGCCGGAGCCCCCCTCGGGCGAGCTGGAGCGCTGAGCGTCCCCCCGCCCGGCGTACTGGAAGACGAGGCCGAAGACGGCCAGGGCGAGCACACCGAAGCCGATCAGCGCGAGCCACAGGCCGTAGACGATGCCGAGCGCGAGGACGACGGCGCCCAGGGCGGCGACGATGGGCCAGGGGCTGTGCGGCGGGAAGAACTCCAGCGGGCCCGCGGTCTCCAGGACCTCCGCGTCGCCGCGGTCCTGTGCCCGCAGGCCGCGCTTGCGGTACTGCACGCGCAGGAAGAACGCGACGAGGGAGGCCATCAGGAAGGCGATGGTCAGGGCGGCGGTTCCGGCCGGCTCGTGGGAGAACCAGCCGTACCCGGCGGCGGTGACGGCGAAGAAGGCCGCCACGCCGGTGAACAGACGGGCTTCGGTCCGCACTACTGTTTCCTCTGCTCGTGCCTCTGGTCGTGTCGGCCGATGTCGGGGTGGTGCAGGTCGAACGCCGGCGACTCGGAGCGGACCCGGGGCAGCGACGTGAAGTTGTGCCGCGGGGGCGGGCAGGAGGTGGCCCATTCGAGTGAACGCCCGTAGCCCCAGGGGTCGTCGTGCTCCACCTTCGTGCCGTACTGGCGGGTGCGCCACACGTTGTAGAGGAACGGCAGTGTGGAGAGGCCGAGCAGGAAGGCGCCGATGGAGCTGATGGTGTTCAGCGCGGTGAAGCCGTCCGCCGCCAGGTAGTCGGCGTAGCGGCGCGGCATGCCCTGCTGGCCGAGCCAGTGCTGGACGAGGAACGTGGTCTGGAAGCCGACGAAGAGGGTCCAGAAATGGATCTTCCCGAGGCGTTCGTCGAGCAGCTTGCCGGTGAACTTGGGCCACCAGAAGTAGAAGCCGGCGAACATCGCGAACACGACCGTGCCGAAGAGCACGTAGTGCAGGTGGGCGACGATGAAGTACGAGTCCGTCAGATGGAAGTCCAGGGGCGGGGAGGCGATGAGGACACCGCTCATGCCGCCGAGCAGGAACGTCATCAGGAAGCCGAACGACCACAGCATGGGCGTCTCGAAGGACAGCGAGCCGTGGATGGTCGTGCCGATCCAGTTGAAGAACTTCACTCCCGTCGGCACCGCGATGAGGAACGACATCAGGGAGAAGAACGGCAGCAGCACGGCGCCGGTGGCGAACATGTGGTGGGCCCACACCACTGCGGACAGCATGGTGATGGCGATGGTGGCGCCGACCAGGCTGACGTAGCCGAAGATCGGCTTGCGGCTGAACACCGGGATGATCTCGGAGACGATGCCGAAGAACGGCAGCGCGACGATGTACACCTCGGGATGGCCGAAGAACCAGAACAGGTGCTGCCACAGCAGCGCCCCGCCGTTCGCCGCGTCGAAGATGTGCGCGCCGAACTTCCGGTCGGCCTCCAGCGCGAGCAGCGCGGCGGTGAGGACGGGGAAGGCCGGCAGCACCAGGATCGACGTGAACAGCACGTTCCAGGTGAAGATCGGCATCCGGAACATCGTCATGCCGGGGGCGCGCAGGCACAGGATGGTGGTGATGAAGTTGACCGCGCCGAGCGTGGTGGACACACCGGTCACCACCAGGCCCATGGTCCACAGGTCGCCGCCCGCGCCGGGGCTGAACACCTCGTTGTTCAGCGGCGCGTAGGCGAACCAGCCGAAGGCGGCCGCTCCCTGGGGCGTCAGGAACCCGGCCACCACCATCAGGCCACCGAACAGGTACAGCCAGTACGAGAGCGCGTTGAGCCGGGGGAACGCCACGTCCGGGGCGCCGATCTGCAACGGCATGATCGCGTTGGCGAACCCGGCGAAGAGAGGGGTCGCGAACAGCAGCATCATGATCGTGCCGTGGACGGTGAAGAGCTGGTTGTACTGGTGGCTGGTGACGAGCTGGAGTCCCGGACGGGCCAGTTCGCCGCGCATCAGCAGCGCGAGGACGCCGCCGAAGAGGAAGAATCCGAAGGACGTCGTCATGTAGAGGTTGCCGATCACCTTGTGATCGGTCGTCGTCGCCCACCGGGCCAGCGCCCGCCCGAGCGTGCGGTTCGTCCGCTGCCGCGCCGGTCCCCGGCGCGGCGGCTCGGTCCTCCTGTCCACCGCCATGCGGCGGAGGGTACCCAGACGCCCAGGACTCAGACGTACGGCCACGCCGGGACCCGCGTCAGGCGCCCGGCCGCTCCTCCGTTCGGAAGCCGTCATCGGTGTGTTCGCCCAGCTCGGGCGGTACGAGCCGGCAGCTCGCCGGGGTGGCGCCGAGACGGATCGGATGGGCCACCTGGCGGGTACCCCCGACGTCCACCACGGCCTCGACGCCCAGTTGTCCGGCGTGGGCGAAGGCCTCGTCGAGGGCGTTGACGGGACCGGCCGGCACGCCGGCGGCGGGCGGCACCCGCGCCCAGTGGCCGGCGGTGCGGGTGCGCAGCCGGTCCTGGAGGAGCGGGCGGAGTGCGCCGAGGTGGGCCACGCGGTCCGGGTTGGTGCGAAACCGCGCGCCGCCGGCGAGTTCCGGTGCGCCGGGCAGCGCATGGTGCCGGGGCGGCGCCCTCCTTGATCCGGGTCGCGGTGCCCGGTGCGCAGCAGTCGAGGGCGATCGCGTCGGCGGGGTGGCGCTCGCGGGCGGCGGCGCCGGGCTCCTCGTCCAGTTGGCGGCCGGCGGCGAGGACCTGGGGGTCCGTCAGCCCGTGCGGTGCGGCCGGTTCCGTGCGGTCCAGGCGTGAGCGGAAGGGCCGGCCGTCCTCGTCCGGTTCCGGTACGCCGAGCGGGCGGTCGCCGGTGCGGAACTCCACCCGTGCGTCGCCGGGCGGGACGTCGCGCGCAGAGCGCCGCTCCAGAGCTCTGTCCGCTTCGGGTTGCCGGTGCGACGTGTCAGCCGCCGCCACTGCCCGCCCGGCGGGCGTCGCGGGTCGGGCAGTCGTCGCTGGACCGGCCCGCCAGCCGGCCGCCCGGCTGCTCCACGGTCACCTGCGCGCTTCCCAGCGCCGGGTCCTGGCGCAGCCGGGCGACGGCGACCGTGCAGGCCAGTTGGTCGACGGCCGTTTCGTTGAGGCTCCCGACGCTCCGCGGCAACTGGACGACGACCGCCGCTCCGTCGGTCCGGACGGTGGGCGCCACGGCGGCCGGCGGCAGTTCGGTCGTCAGCCCTTCCCTCCGTTCCCGGGCGTCCGGCCCCTCGAACAGCATGAGTACGGTGCTGCCGAGGTCGGCCGCGCCGGGCACCGTGCGCGCTACCGCCACCAGAGCGCCGTCCGTGACGAAGTAGAGGGGGACGGTGGTGACGGGCACGGCCGCGGATTCGGCCTGCGACGGGGTGGCTGTCCGGCCGGGTTCCAGGACGCCGGTCGCGGGTTCGCCCGCCTCGACCACACCGGTCGCGGGGATGCCGCACGCGGAGAGCGGGAGCAGCGCCGCCGCGAGCAGGAGCGGGAGGCCGCGGCGGTGGCCGCGGCCGGCCGGCCGCACGCCCGGGCCCGCCGTGGTCGCCGGTGGTGGCGTCGGTGGGTGGGTCACGCCTGTTCCTCCTTCGCCGCTCGTCTCACCGGGGCCTTTGCCCCGTCCGGTCGCAACGGGAGGACGACCGTGAAGACGGCGCCGCCGTCCGGATGGTTCGCCGCCCGGACGGTGCCGCCGTGCAGGCGCACGTTCTCCGTGGTGATGGCCAGCCCGAGGCCGCTGCCCTCGCTCCGGGTCCGGGCGCTGTCCGATTTGTAGAAGCGGTCGAAGACATGCGGCAGGACACCGTCGGGGATGCCGTCCCCGCCGTCGCTGACCTCCACGACCGCCCGTCTTCCCGCGTGGGGGTCGTCCTCCGCGCGAAGGCGCAGGCGGACGGGGGGAGCGCCGTGGCGGAGGGCGTTGGCGACGAGGTTCGCGACGATCACGTCGAGGCGGCGCGGATCGACCCGGCCGCGCAGCGCGCCCGGTTCCGGCAGGCTGGTCCGCACGGTGTCCAGCCAGCCGCGGGAGGCGAGCGTGCGCCGTACGGACTCGGCGAGGTCGATGTCGTCCAGGTGCAGGGCGGCCGCGCCCGCGTCGAACCGGGAGACCTCCATCAGGTCGTCCACCAGGCCGGCCAGCTTCGTGGTCTCCTCGCTGATGAGGCGCACCGCCATCGCGGTGTCGTCGTCGAGGCCGGCCGCGTCCTCGTCCAGTACGTCCGTCACCGCCGACATCGCCGCCAGCGGAGTGCGCAGTTCGTGCGAGACGTCCGCGGCGAAACGGCGCGCGCCGGCCTCCATGCGCCGTAGTTCCGCCACCGACCCCTCCAGCGCGGCGGCCGTCTCGTTGAAGGTGCGGGACAGGTCGGCGAGTTCGTCGGAGCCCTGCACCGCGAGCCGGGTGTCCAGGCGTCCCTCGGCGATGCTGCGGGTCGCCCGTCGCAGGGCGCGCACGGGCCGCAGCACCCCGCGCGCGGCCAGGAGGGCCATCAGCACGGCCAGGGCCAGGGCGGGCACGGTGGCGCGTTCGATGGCGGCGACCAGCGCGTCGACGTAGCCCTGCTCCTCCCGCTGCGGCACGGTCAGGTAGACCTCCAGTCCGGAGGCGCGCCGCTGGGTGCCGTACTGGCCGGCGAAGGTGACGGGCATGCCGACGACCAGTGAGGAGTGGCCGTCCCGCGTCACCCGCTGGAACACGGTGGCGCGGCGGGTCCGTACGGACTCGCGCATCGCCTGGGACAGTTCCCGGAAGGAGTCCCCGGGGCGGGACGTGGCGCTCGCGTCCCGGTAGGCGGCCAGCACCCGCCAGTTCTGGGACCGCCCGCCGCGCGACACATCGTTGGCGAACGACTGCAGGCCGGACTCGTCGGGCGGGAACCGGTAGTTGGGGACCAGGGTGTTGACCCGGTGCCGGAAGTCCTCGATCACCGTGTCCTGGCTCTGCTGCAGGACCCCGGTACGTGCCTCACGGAAGGTCAGCGCGCCGGTGGTCACCGTGGCCACGACCGCGACGAGGGTGAAGGCCACCACCAGCCGCACGCGCAGGCCGCTCAGCGCGCGCAGCACCCGGGGAACTCTCACCGGGAGCCGAACCGGTAGCCGAAGCCGCGCACGGTGTGGACGTAACGGGGCCGGCCCGCGGGCTCGCCGATCTTGGCGCGCAGGCGCTTGACGCAGGCGTCCACGAGCCGCGCGTCCCCGTGGTAGTTGTGCTCCCACACGGCCTCCAGGAGCTGCTGGCGGCTGAACACCTGCCCGGCCGAGGCGGACAGGGTGAGCAGCAGCCGCAGTTCGGAGGGGCCGAGGGCGACGGGCCGGCCCTGGTGGGTGACGGTGAGCCCGGCCCGGTCGATGACCAGGTCACCGTGGTGTTCGGTGCGGGGCGTGCCGTGGTCGCCCGACGCGGCGCCCACGCGGCGCAGCACCGCGCGGATGCGTGCGTCCAGGACGCGGGCGCGGACCGGCTTGACCACGTAGTCGTCCGCTCCGGCCTCCAGTCCGACGACGATGTCGGTGTCGTCGCCGCGGGCGGTGGCCATGATGATCGGCACCTGGTCGTGGGCGCGTATCCGGCGGCACACCTCCAGGCCCGGCATGCCGGGCAGCATCAGGTCGAGGATCACGGCGTCGGGCCCGAAGGTCCGTAGCTGCTCCAGTCCGTCCTCGCCCGTCGCGGCCGCGGCGACCTCGTGGCCCTGGCGGCGCAGGGCGAGGCGCACGCCCTCCCGGACGGCGCGGTCGTCTTCGATGATCAGGACCCGTGGCATGGCTCTCAGTATGCGTATGAACGTGCGAACGTCCTTATGCGGGTGACGGCTGTTACACAGCGGTCCAAAAGCGGTCCACGGGCGATCACACGGCGCGGGCACTCTTCGTGATCATGAACGAGCACCGATCGACGTCCTCGCCGTCCTCCGACGCGACCCGCCGGCGCCGCCGCGCACGCCGTACCCGGCGCGGCCGGGGCGGGAAGCCGCCGATGCTGTGGGCGGGGCTCGTGGCCGGCGTCGTGCTGCTGCTCGCCGGCGCGCTGGTCCTCGAGGACCGCGCGGAGACCTCCGGCCACTCCGTCGACGCCACCGGCGCCACCGGCGCCACCGGATCGTCCTCGGCGTCCGAGCGGCCCGCGTCCCGCAAGGCCGTCGGGACGGAGGAGGAGGCGGACGAGACGGAGGAGGACGGATCCGGGTCCGGGGCCGGCAAGGAGACGGGGACGGATCAGGAGAGGGAGAAGGGTCCGGACCCCGGCGCGATCCCGTCGTCGGGACCGGGGACGTTCGCCACCGCGAGCGGCGGCGGTGACCGGGTCGGCGGGAGCGGGCGGACGCTGACCTACGTGGTCCAGGTCGAGGACGGCATCGGGATCTCGCCGCGGGACGTCGCGACCGAGGTCGAGCGGATCCTCGCCGACGAGCGGGGCTGGACGGCCGACGGGAAGGCGGGGTTCCGGCGGGTGTCCGGCGGCACGTCCGACTTCCGGGTACGGCTCGCCACGGCGGGCACGGTGGACGACATCTGCGGCCAGTACGGTCTGGACACCGGCGGCGAGGTGAACTGCAACGTGGGCCAGGACGTCATGGTCAACCTCAAGCGGTGGCTGCTGGCCACGCAGTACTACGCGGACGACGTGACGTCCTACCGGGCCCTGATCATCAACCACGAGGTAGGGCACTTCCTCGGCCACGGCCACGAGGGATGCCCCGGGGCCGGGCGGCCGGCGCCGGTGATGATGCAGCAGATCAAGGGACTGCACGGATGCCGGACCAATGTCTGGCCCTACGACAGCGAGGGCCGGCCCGTCACCGGACCGGCGGTCGGCTGAGAGGAGCGTTCGAGCGCCTCGGACGCCTCCCCGGGGCGGGGCCCCGCGCTCAGGCGGTGGTGGCCCGCTCCACCGGGATCCACAGCTCCGCGTCCGCCCGCGCTCCGTCCTCGGACGGACGGACGCGCAGGATCTCGGGCCCGGGCCTGCTCCGGTAGGGGTTCGAGGGGAACCACTGCGTGAACACGTCGCGCCACAGGTACTGGAGGGCGTGCGGGAACGGACCGGAGTTCTCGAACACGGCCCAGGTCCCGGCGGCGACCTGGAGGGCGTCCAGGTCCGTGGGCGTCTCCGCGCTCGTCACGACACCGTGGTAGTAGTCGAGTCGGGTGCCCTCCGCGCGGCTCGGGTCGATCTGGTCGGACACCCCCACGATCCCCTCCGGCTCCTGGTCGGAAAGCGAGGTGATCCGCTCCAGCGTGCCCGGGCCGATGCCCCGGATGAACTCGGCGATCGCCGGGTTGGCGCCCTCGTGGACCAGAGGGACACGGGCCTTCCTGCCGACGACGCGGAACTCCTCCCGGTCCTGGATCCGGTACCGCATGCTGCCGCTCCCCTCGACGACGAGGCGGAAGGACATCCGGGGCTGGGCCCGCAGCGCCGCGCCGGTACGCCGGGCCTCGCCCGGGCCCACGCCGTGCATGGCGCGGAACGCCCGCGCGAAGGCCTCGCCCGAGCCGTAGCCGCAGCGCACCGCGATGTCCAGCAGGGTCCGCTCGCCGGACAGCACCTCCGCACCCGCCACGGTCAGCCGCCTGCGGCGGACGTACTCCGAGAGCGGCATGCCGGACAGCGCGGAGAACATGCGCCGGAAGTGGTACTCCGACGTCACCGCGATCCGCGCGAGTCCGGCCACGTCGACCGGCTGGTCGAGATGCGCCTCGATGTGCTCCATGGCCTGGTTCAGCCGTTCCAGCACCCCCGGCTCCCTCCCCTTCGTTCACTCACGTTAGGGAACCCCCGCCCCCCGGGACCCGACATCCTGTGCCCGGTGCGGTCGGGTGCGCCCCGCCGGGCCGTCGGGCCGTCGGGCCGGCCAGCCGCGAGGAGGCAGGCGCCCCGGCCGAGGTCCGGGGTCATGTGCCTGAGCCGCGTGGCCATACAGTCGTGCGGGAGACGACAGCCCTGGGGGAGATCCGGCGCCCGCGCGAGAACGCGGCGCGGCACGCCGTACGCGACGTCCTCGCGGCACGAGGTCTCACGGACGCCGAGGAGAGCACCCGTCACGCTACTCCGAACCGGCGGTCACCGGTGCCGGTCGGTGGTGGATTCGGCGCAGTCGGGGTTGTGGCACGTGCCCGGATGCCAGACCGGAACGTAGATCCCGAGCGTCTTGTGCCGTTTGACCTCCGCGGGAACACGGTGCCCGCAGGACGGGCAGATGGTCTCGTACTTCGCGTCGACCTGCCGGGATGCGGCCTGCCGCGGTTCGGCCTGCGTCGTCTTCGTCTGCTGCGTGCGACTGCTCATGGTTCTCACGTCCACGCTGGTAAGAGCTATTGAACAGCTTTTGCCCCTACTTTACGTTCGTATGTCCGGCGGGGACAGTCCTGTGCTCTTTCGGCACTTCAGCGGGGGTCGCGTCGCCCTGCCGGAGGTGGGGCGAGGGCTTCCTCCTCCGGGGCGCCGGCGTCCTCGTCGGCGGTGTCGGCGGTGTCGGCGGTCTCGGCGGGACGCCGCAGGCTCAGGACGACCGACACCGCCAGGACCACGACGATGACCGCCAGGCTCACCGTGGACGGGATCTCCGGCACGGAGGGGCTGACGATCTTGTGAGTCGCCTGGAGGATGAGCTTGACGCCGATGAACCCGAGGATGATCGCCAGGCCCTTGCTCAGGTAGTGGAAGCGGTCCAGGAGCCCCGACAGCAGGAAGTACAGGGCTCGCAGGCCCAGGATGGCGAAGGCATTGCTGGTGTAGACGATGAAGGCGTCGTCGCTGACGGCGAGGACCGCCGGCACGCTGTCCACGGCGAAGATCAGGTCGGCCGCTTCGATCGCGGCGACGACGGCGAGCAACGGCGTCGCTACGTGCTTGCCCGCCTCCTTCACGAAGAACTTCGGGCCCGCGTAGGTGTCCCGCACCGGAATGACTCTGCGCAGCAGCCGGACGGCGAAGCTCCTGCCCGGGTCGAAGCTCTCCTCCTCGCCCCTGAGGATCTTGTAGACGCTGTAGAAGAGGATGGCCGCGAAGACGAACAGGACGGCGGTGAACCGGCTCACCACGGCCACGCCGGCGGCGAGGAAGACGCCGCGGAACACCAGG
Organism: Streptomyces pactum; assembly: GCF_002005225.1. Classification (NCBI taxonomy): domain Bacteria; kingdom Bacillati; phylum Actinomycetota; class Actinomycetes; order Kitasatosporales; family Streptomycetaceae; genus Streptomyces; species Streptomyces pactum. Next base: position 7,613,651 of record NZ_CP019724.1, on the reverse strand, counting down.
GCGCCGATCACGCCGAAGAAGAGCACCCGGTGCTGGTAGGCGCGGGGCACCTTGAAGTAGGCGAAGATCAGGGCGAAGACGAAGAGGTTGTCGACCGAGAGGCTCTTCTCCAGCAGCCACGCGGTGGTGTACTCCGTGCCCGCCGTCGCGCCCAGGACGAGGAAGACGACCCCGCCGAAGACCAGGGCGAGTCCCACCCACAGCCCGCTCCAGGCCGCCGCTTCCTTGAACCCGATGACGTGCGCGCTGCGATGGGCCAGCAGGTCGACGACGAGCGACACGACAACGGTCGCGGCGAAGGCTATCCAGAGCCAGAACGGCACATCGAACATGCGGGCCTCGCAATGATCCGCAGGGACACACCCTTACACCCGAGTGTGCCCCACGCGTCGCCCGGGGACGGTCTCACCGGTCCTCGGCCACGGGGGCGGGGCGCTGTGCCTCGGACGTCACACCGTTGGCCCTGGCCGCGTCGGCGAGGGCCTGGGCGGCGGCCTCCGCGGCCTGCGCCGTGTCGCTGGCGGCCTGGGCGGCGCCCTCGTCGGAGGGCTTCTCGCGGGTGGCGGGCGACTGGGGCAGCGCTTCGGTGAAGGCGCGGGACACCCCCTGGAGCGCGGAGGTGACCTCGCTGGGGATGACCCAGAAGGTGCTGCCCGACCCCTGGGCGAGCTGGGGCAGCACCTGGAGGTACTGGTAGGCGAGGAGTTTGGGGTCGGGGTCGTTGCGGTGCACGGCCTGGAAGACCTCGTCGATCGCCCGGGACTGTCCCTCGGCCTTGAGGATCTCGGCGGTGCGGTTGCCCTCCGCGCGCAGGACGGCGGCCTGCTTGTCGCCCTCGGCGGTGAGGATCTGCGACTGGCGCTGCCCCTCCGCTCCGAGAATCGCGGCCCGCTTGTCCCGCTCGGCCCGCATCTGCTTCTGCATCGCGTCCTTGATGGACTGCGGGGGGTCGATGGCCTTGATCTCCACCCGGTTCACCCGCAGCCCCCACTTACCGGTGGCCTCGTCGAGCACACCGCGGAGCTGGCTGTTGATGGTGTCGCGTGATGTGAGGGTCTTCTCCAGATCCATGGAACCCACGACATTGCGCAAAGTGGTGACGGTGAGCTGCTCGACCGCCTGGAGAAAACTCGCGATCTCGTAGAACGCCGCGCGTGGATCGGTGACCTGGAAATACAGCACGGTGTCGATCTCGACGACCAGGTTGTCCTCGGTGATGACCGGCTGCGGTTTGAAGGAGACGACCTGTTCCCTCAGATCGATCACCGGATAGACGCGATCGATGTAGGGAATGACGAGGCTCAGGCCGGGTTTCAGGGTGCGGTGGTAGCGGCCGAGCCGTTCGACGTTGCGGGCACGGGCCTGGGGCACGATGCGTACCGCCCGCACCACGGTGAAGACCGCGAGCAGCGCTACGATCACGCCTGCGATGAGGAACGCCGAGGCTTCCATGGTCACTCCCGGGGGTAGACGAGTGCGGTGGATCCGCTGATCTCCATGACGTCGACGGTCGCCCCTCGGGGGATCACCAGCGTCTCGTCATAGGAACGGGCCGTCCATTCCTCGCCGCCGATACGGACCCTGCCCTCCATGTCCGTCACCTCGGTAACGACGTAGGCGGCCTTTCCGACCAGTGCGTCCACGCCGAATCGCTCCCTCTGGGGCTGGAGGACGTGGCGCAGCGCGACGGGGCGTACGAAGATGATCGTGACCGTGGCGACGACGGTGAACACCAGGAACTGGAATGGCGCCGAAAGTCCGGCCGCGGCGGATCCGGCCGTGATCAGCGCGGCCGCACCCAGCATTCCGAGCGCGGCGGTGAGAGTGAAGATCTCCGCCACGATCAGAACCGCTGCGACGATCAACCAGATCAGCCATGGATCCATTACGACCCCCTCCTGGAAGGTGTGGGCGCGCGAATGGCTGGGCGTATACCTCTGTTTTACCTTCTTCCAGGAAAACAGAACCCCTCCGGTACTGTCACCGCTTCGGCACGCCTTCGTGGAGACGGCCCCTTGCGCCGCGTGGTGCCGTGGGCTGGGCTGTGCCCATGAAGTAGACAAGCCTCGCGGCACTGACCGCTGCCCTGGTCGTCACCCCTCTCTTAGCGGCGGGCGCGCCGGGTCAGCGGGCGGCAGCCGCCGAGCGGGGCGCCGGCGCTCCGCTGCCGCCCGCCGACCCGCAGCTCGACGCCGTGCTGCGCACCAGCCCGACGGGAGGCGTCGACCATCGCGACCGTCGCCTTGCCCCACCACTCCGTGGCGTCCGGCCAGAAAGCCGCGTCGACGGTGAACCCCTCCTGCACGGCACCGCCGCGGATGGTGGCCGGGGCCCGCTCGACGGCGGTCGCTCAGGCGCGCAGTGACTCGACGGCCCCGGCGCGGCCCCCCTCGTCCCATGCCGTCCGAACTCCGCGACGCGGTGGACGAGTTCGTGCTCCTGGGGATGCCAGGGGGTGGCTCCGAAAGTCGGGGCCAGGTGTTCGAGGTCACCGAAGACGGGCAGGGCCTCGGTGGCCTCCCGGTCGCCGCCCGCGAGGTAGCACCTGCGGCAACGGCGGCTGCCTCGCCGAACTCTGGGGCCGGCGCGGTGAGCAGTTCCCGCCCCCGCTGAAGCCCGGCGACACCGTCACCCTCACCGTCGAGGGCATCGGCGCCCTCACCAGCACCGTCGTCCCCGGCGTGGAGCCCGTCCCACTGCCGTCCGGCCGGCGCCGGTCCCGGGAGCGGCCGTGAGCGGCCCGCACGCCGAGAGGCCGCCCGGCGAGGTCGTCGTCGTCACCGGCGCCGCCCGCGGGCAGGGCGCCGCCGAAGCCGAGGCCCTCACCCTCGACGGCGGCCTGACCGCGTGCGGCGGCGTCACGTCCGTCTTCGACGCCCTGCGCGGCTGATGCCGGACCGGGGTCACAGGGCGTTGCACTCCTGACTGGCACACCAGTCAGGATCTCAATTGGGCGTTTAACCAGTACTTCTCTCTCCGATAGTGTTGAGTTTTCCGCAACACGCGCCTAGGGTCGTGGCCCGTGGAAACCGACGACGTCCTCGACGGCGCACCGACCGCCGACACCGCCGCCCGCGTCCGCGAGGTCATCGCGGAGGCGGGCGTCAGCCAGCGTGAGTTCGCGCGCCGTGTCGTCATGGATCCGTCCAAACTGTCGCGTTCGCTGAGCGGCACCCGCCGCTTCACGGCCGCGGAGCTGGCGCGGATCGCCGACGAGGGCCGCATCGACGCGGGCTGGCTGCTCGGCACCCGGCCCCGCGAGAAGGACACGGCGCCGGCCGCCGGCGTCGAGGGCGGGCGACCGCTGCAGATCGTTCGCGAGACCGTCCGGCTGATCGCGGAGCACGGCTTCCACGCGGTGCGGGTCGCCGACATCGCCCGCGCCTGCGCCACCAGCAGCGCCACGATCCACTACCACTTCCCCGGCCGCGCCGAACTCCTGGAGGCGGCCGTGCGCTGGTGCATGGACGAGGACACCGCACGCCGTGCCGCCCGTCTCGCCGAGGCGGACGACGCGGCGGCGGAGCTGCGCCAGCTCATCGCGCTGCAGACACCGCGCACCGCGCAGCAGCGCCGCCAGTGGGCGGTGTGGCTCGACCTGTGGGCCGAGGCCGCGCGCTCCACGGCGGTGGGCCGGCTGCACTCCGAGTACTACCGGCAGTGGCGGGAGACCGTCGCCGACGTCGTACGCCGAGGTGTCGGTCAGGGCGTGTTCCGCGCCGGGGTCGATCCGCAGGCCGCGGCACTGACGCTGACCGCGCTGATCGACGGCCTGGCGACCCACGTCCTGTCGGTGAGCGGCCCGTCGTCCGACAGTGCCGCGGACGCGATGCACGCGGCACTGACCGCCCACGTCACCCACACGATTCTGGCTCCGTAGCCCACAAGGCCGCAAAAGTCCGCCCCTGCCCCGCACCCGCACCCGCTCCGCCATCGCCGAAGCGGCAAGATCCCGGGAGGCCCCCGTATGCCCATGACCGAGAACGTCATCATCACCTGCGCGCTCACCGGCGCCGGCGACACCGTCCGCAAGAGCCCCCACGTCCCTGTCACTCCGGAGCAGATAGCCCGGAACGCCGTGGAGGCGGCCGCCGCCGGAGCGGCCGTCGTCCACATTCACGTACGCGATCCGGAGACCGGCGATCCGTCCCGCGACCCGAGGCTGTACCGGGAGGTCGTCGAGCGCGTCAAGGAGACCGGCACCGACGTCGTCATCAACCTCACCGCCGGCATGGGCGGCGATCTGGTCATCGACCCGGACGACCCGCTCACCCACCTCCCCGGCACCGACCTCGTCAGCGGTCTGGAGCGCCTTCCGCACGTCGAGGACCTGCTCCCCGACATCTGCACGCTGGACTGCGGCTCGCTCAACTTCGGCGACGGCTCGAACCTCTACGTCTCGACGCCCGACATGCTGCGCGCGGGCGCGCGGCGCATCCAGGAGCTGGGCGTGCGTCCCGAGCTGGAGATCTTCGACACGGGTCAGCTCTGGTTCGCCAAGCAGTTGCTCGCGGAGGGCCTGCTCGACGACCCGACCGTGTTCCAACTGTGCATGGGCATCCCGTGGGGCGCGCCGGCGGACCCCGGAGTGCTCCAGTCGATGGTCAACATGCTGCCGGAAGGCGCGCGTTGGGCGAGCTTCGCGCTCGGCCGGATGCAGATGCCGTGGGTCGCGCAGTCGATCCTGCTCGGCGGGCACGTCCGCGTGGGCCTGGAGGACAACCTGTACCTCGGCAAGGGCAACAAGGCGACCAACGCCCAGCTCGTCGAACGGGCGGTGACCCTCACCGAGTCGATCGGCGCACGCGTCGCGACACCGGACGAGGCCCGCACCGCGCTCGGCCTCGAGCCGCGCAAGTAGTCCGCCCCACGACGAAGGATCGATCCCTCTCATGACCTCACCCGAGACGACCTCACCCGAGCCGGCCTCACCCAGGACGACCTCACCGAAGACGACGTCACCGGAGCTCACCGCACCGGAGAACGTCCGCCGCGTCGCCTGCGTCGGCGCCGGAGTCATCGGCGGCGGCTGGGTCGCCCACTTCCTGGCGCGCGGCTACGACGTGACCGCCTGGGACCCGGCGCCCGACGCCGGGCGGAAGCTGCGCCGCCTGGTCGACGCGGCGTGGCCGGCGCTCACCTCGCTCGGCCTCGCCGAGGGCGCGTCGGCCGACCGGCTCACCGTGACCGACACCCTCGAACAGGCCGTGGCCGAAGCCGAGTTCGTCCAGGAGAGCGCGCCGGAGAAGCTCGACCTCAAGCGCGATCTGCTGGCCCGCCTGGACTCGGCGACACCGCCCGGCGTCGTCATCGCCTCCTCCACCTCCGGCTATCCGATGACCGACATGCAGACGACGGCCGCGGACCCGTCGCGCCTGGTCGTCGGCCACCCGTTCAACCCGCCCTATCTCATCCCGCTCGTCGAGGTCGTCGGCGGCGAGCGCACCGACGCGACGGCGGTCGCCTGGGCCGCCCGGTTCTACGAGGTCGCCGGCAAGTCCGTCATCACGATGGACAACGAGGTACCGGGCTTCATCGCCAACCGCCTCCAGGAGGCCCTGTGGCGGGAGGCGCTGCACATGGTCGCGAGCGGCGAGGCGACGGTCCGGGACATCGACCTGTCGATCACCGAGGGCCCGGGGCTGCGCTGGGCGGTGATGGGGCCGATGCTGACGTTCGCGCTCGCGGGCGGCGAGGGCGGCATGGCGCACATGCTGGACCACTTCGGACCGTCCCTGAAGTCGCCGTGGACCCGCCTCGAAGCGCCGGAGCTGGACAAGGAGCTGTACGACGCCGTGGTGGCGGGCTGCGACGAGGCGGCGGACGGCCGCTCCATCGCGGACCTGGTGACCGAACGCGACCGGGGCGTCATCGAAGTACTGCGCGCCACCGGCCGCCTGGACCGCGAGGAGGACTCCCGATGACGAGACTCCCTCTGTTCCACAGCACGGTCCGCCGGGAGTGGATCGACTACAACGGCCATATGAGCGAGGCGTTCTACGTGCTCGTCTTCGGCCATGCCACGGACGCGCTGATGATCGAGACGGGCCTGGACTCCGGCTACCGCGAGTCCACGGGCTGCTCCCTCTACACGGTCGAGTCCCACATCCGCTTTCTCCGGGACGTGCCCGAGGCCGCCCATCTGTCGATACGCACGCGTGTGCTGGGAGCGGCGGCGCGCAAGACCCACTTCGTGCACGAGATGTACGTGGTGTCCGAACCGGAGACGGAGCCGACGCCCGAGGCGGCCCCGGTGGCGACCACCGAGCTGCTCGCGGTCCATGTCGACCAACGGGCGGGCCGGGCCGCCGAGTTCCCCGACACGGTCCGGCACCGCTTCACCGACCTGACCGAACCGGCTCCGGACTGGGCGGGCCGCTCGATACCGCCCCCGTAGGACTCCTGCCGGGACGCAGTCGGCCCGCCGCAGCGAGAACGCGGGTGAATGATCCACCTGCCTGGTGCCGGCCGTGGAGCAGGTGTCAGGCCGAGGGCTTCGACTACTGGGCGGGGTCGTGTGCCGCGCGGAGTTCCTCGTTGATGCGCTGGGCTTCTTCGAGTTGGTCCTCGAGGATGATGATGCGGCAGGCGGCTTCGACGGCGGTGCCGGCGTCGACGAGTTCGCGGGCGCGGGCGGCGATGCGCAACTGGTAGCGGGAGTAGCGGCGGTGGCCGCCTTCGGAGCGCAGTGGGGTGATCAGTCGGTGTTCGCCCAGGGCACGGAGGAAGGCGGGGGTGGTGCCGAGCATGTCGGCGGCCCGGCCCATCGTGTAGGCGGGGTAGTCGTCGTCATCGAGAGGTGTGGTGGGGCGGGTACTGGCAGGGGGCATAGACCTCTTCTTCCGGGGACGCGTCGGAGGGCCCGGACGCCCACTGGCGCCCGGGCCCCGAGCTTTCACCACCATCAACCGGCTGACTGCGCCGGCCTTTGTGTCCGCAGGTCCCGCCTGGGAGGGCAGGGCTGCCGGGCCGCACCTGCTTGACCTGCTCTCCCGGGCAGTTCATCTCTGCCCGGGCCCTTCGACTTCTTGGCTACGCGGACAACCCTAGCTTCCACTCTCCCCGATGTCTACAGCGGTCATGGCAGATTTACTCCATTCGCAGATCCTGTGATTCTGCCGCTTTTGCGCCCGTAAGCGTTACCTGCCTGGTCGAAGGCCAACCGCGAGGGCGTCTCGGCCGGCACATGGCCCGTCGCCTCACGGCCGGCGCCACCGTCACCCACGGACCCGGGCATGGCGAGCGGAGGCGAGAGTCCACGCCTGTCACCTGGCGGGGCGACGGCTCGAGGACTGTTCCGGATGCCGCGCCTGGGTCGTTCCTCGGGGCCGCGGGGGGACGGACGGCTTGCGCGAGCCGCGCGATACCTCGGCGCCCTGCGGCGGGCGGCGCGGGACGGAATCCTTGCGTCGGTCAGTAGGCGGCGAGCGAGATGGCGATGTAGTGCGCGGTGAACGCTGCCACGGTCAGGGCGTGGAAGACCTCGTGGAAGCCGAACCAACGCGGTGAGGGGTCGGGACGCTGCAGGGCGTAGACGACCGCCCCCGCGCTGTAGAGAAGACCGCCGGCGACGATCAGGGTGAGTACGGCTGCCCCGCCGGTGTGCAGGAAGTCGGGCAGGTAGCGCACCGGCGCCCACCCCAGGGCCAGGTAACACGGGGTGTACAGCCAGCGCGGAGCGGTGACCCATAGGACCCGGAAGGCGATGCCGGCCAACGCACCCGCCCACACTATCCAGAGCAGCAGCGACCGCTGGCCCGGTGAGAGGAGAACTACGGCCAGGGGGGTGCAGGTACCGGCGATGATCAGGAAGATGTTGGCGTGGTCGAGCCGTCGCAGAAGAGCTTCGCCGAGCGGCCCCCAGGTGCCGCGGTGGTAGACGGCACTCGTTGCGAACAGCAGCCAGGCGGTGACCGAGTACACGGAGCAGGCCAGGACCGCCTGCGGGGTGCGAGCCAAGCAGATGAGTACGGTGCCTGCGATCAGGGAAGCGGGAACCATCCCGGCATGGAGCCAGCCACGCAACCTCGGCTTGATCGGTTCAGCCAGGTCAGCCGCTCGCTCCACCAGAGCGCCAACCGAGTGAGCGCTCTTCCCCGCGTCGTCACCTTGTGACCGGCAGGGCGGCCCGTCTGCACGGTGCTCTGCGGCGACGTGCATGTCTTCGGCTTCAGCGGCGTCGTGGGACACAGCTTCCCGTCCTCCCTCGGACCCATGGGTGTCACCCGTACTGGTGCGATCATGCTAGGCAACCTCACCCGGACGGCTCTGTGGCAGGTCGGCCTCGCACTGCATCAGCAACCGCGCCGTACACCGGGCCCCGCGAACCGACGCATGCCGAATTCGGCGCACAGACCACGAGAGGGTCGCGTCACCACTCGCATCCGCCGGGCTCGTGGCCGACGTGAGGGTGCTGTGAGGGGAGTCGATAGGCTCATCATCACAGTCGGTTGCGTCTCCCGATGAGGCGGGTGGGGAGAGTGTCATGACCGAAGGTCCCTCAGTTGTTGCGAGGGTGTCGGGTGTATGCCTGACCGTGCAGTTCGGCGGGGACATGGACTGGCGGACCGCGCCGTATTTCCGTGACCGTCTTCTGGGCGAGATCGCCCGGGGTCCGCGATGTGTGGTGCTGGACCTGTCCTCGGTGCCGTTCTGCGATTCTGCCGGGGTGAGCGTGCTGCTGTGGGCCTGGCGCCAGGTGGAAGGGGCCGGGGCTGTGCTGGTACTCGCCTGCGCGCGCCCGCAAGTGGCGAGGACGCTGACCCTGACCGGGGTGGACAGCGTTCTGCGGATGTACGGCTCCGTCGCCGAGGCTCAGCGTGAGATGGCGGTCGACGGCTGAACATGGCACCAGGCCGCTGAGCCTGTGGCGGACCGCGACGTGCAGGGACATCCGTGCCGTGCGGGCGTCTATCGGCGTGCGGTGGCGGCTTACGGGTGTCGGACCGGGCGAGGCGTGCGGTGATGCGTTCGCCGACCGGCTCCTGCGACAGGAGCAGCAGGCGTCGGCCCCCGGCGGGCCACCGCTACCGCCGATCGCACCACGCGTGGTCCCGGCCAGCCTGGTTTCCGTCTGCGTTGCTGCCTGGACTTGCGCCAGGACGCCCCCGCCCCATGCCAGAGGCCCCGCCGAGTCCGGCCGATCCGGCGCGGACACAACAGCCGCGCTGCGCCCCGCTCAGTCATCAAGCGAGGCGGCCGGGGGTGTGTCGGGGAGCAGGTCGGCGAGTTCGAGGGCGGGGTTCACTTCGGTGGCGAGGACCAACAGCCGCAGCGGCTGGGGCGCGAGGTTGGTCACTGTCGTCTTGCGGGGCGAGCCTCCTTGCGACGGCTGCTCGAAGAGCAGGTGGAGACCGGCGACGTCCATGAAGCGGGCGTCATGCAGGTCCCAGACCAGCTCGGTCACCTGCGGCGGCAGTCCAGCAGCGGCGGCACGGAGCGTGGGCAGTGTGGTGTAGTCGATGTCTCCGTGCACGGTGACCCGGGCGGCCGTGCCGTCGATGCGCATCGTGAAGTGCATGGTGGGCGAGCCCCCTTTCCAGGGGTGCGGAGCCCAAAGGCGAAGCGCCCCTCGGGGGCGGGCCGACGATGGCGGGAGCTGGATGCCCTGGAAGGGGGCAACGCCCAGAACCCAAAGACCGGCACCCGCGGTACCGGTCGGTCTCGTGTCCTGCCATCGTCGCACAGCGAGACCCGCCTGGCCCCATAGCAGGCGGCCTTGAACGGCATGTGCACACCAGGCACACGTATACACCGCCGGTTCGGCTCACCGGAGGGCGTTGGTGGTCCGCCGGACGAGGAGGTCGGTGCGGATGTCGACCACTGCCCGCTTCACCGCGTCCGAATACCCTACTCTAACGTGACAGTAGATTGCGCGCTGGCGTGTGAACCGGACATGGCCTTGACGGACCTGCAGACACGAGACGAAGAGCAAGAGCGGCAGCACCTGGCCGAGCCGGTACGTCTGCTGGAGCGGGAACGGGAGCGGCTCGGTGCCTCCATCGAGCGGACCGCCAAGGAGATCCAGATGAGGGGGTCGATGAAGACCGAGACGCCGGTGGTCTGACCGGGCGCCGTCATCGCCATGGCGAGCGCGCTGTAGGCGACGATCCGCCGGCCGTGGAAGCGCTGCCCGGAGGAGGGGGTGACAGGAGTGGAAGGCCGAGCTGGAGCGCCGGTCGGAAGACGCTTGGCGGGGCGGCTCGGTGTTCCCCCTTCGACCGACTCCGGATGTCTTGGGGGATCCTGCTGACGCGGTCGGGGCCATGGGCTCGTCGGCGCATTGTTCCGGACCCGGCCCGCACGTGAGAAGGCCGCCGCCCCGCGTTCCGTGGTGTGACGCGGGGCCGGCGACCGGCCCCTCAGTGCCCGCCGGTGAGCTGTCCGGCCAGGCGCTGGTGCATGTGGGCGCTGGGCTCGTTCAGGCCCACGATGGTGACCTTCTTGCCGCGCTGGGCGTACTTGGTCTCGATCGCGTCCAGGGCGGCGACCGACGAGGCGTCCCAGATGTGGGTGCCGGACAGGTCGATGACGACGTCGTCCGGGTCGTCCTTGTAGTCGAACTGGTAGACGAGGTCGTTGGAGGAGGCGAAGAACAGTTCACCGGTGACCGAGTAGACGACCTGCTTGCCGTCCGGATCCACCACGCCGGAGACGTTGGCCAGGTGCGCGACCCGCTTGGCGAAGATGATCATCGCGGCGATGGTTCCGACGACCACGCCGATGGCCAGGTTGTGGGTGGTGACCACGCACGCGACGGTGACGACCATGACGAGGGTCTCACCCACCGGCGACCGCTTGAGGGTCTTGGGCTGGATCGAATGCCAGTCGAACGTGCCCACCGACACCATGATCATGACGGCGACCAGGGCGGCCATGGGGATGTCGGAGACGACGGGGCCGAAGACGACGACCAGGATGATGAGGAAGACACCGGCCAGGAAGGTGGACAGGCGGGTGCGGGCGCCCGAGACCTTCACGTTGATCATGGTCTGGCCGATCATGGCGCAGCCGCCCATGCCGCCGAAGAAACCGGTGACGATGTTGGCGATGCCCTGGCCGATGGACTCGCGCGTCTTGCCCGAGTGGGTGTCGGTGATGTCGTCGACCAGCTTCGCGGTCATCAGCGACTCCATCAGACCGACCAGCGCCATGGCGAGCGCGTACGGGGCGATGGTCGTCAGCATGTCCAGGGTGAACGGCACGTCCGGCAGGCCCGGGACCGGCAGGGAGGACGGCAGCTCGCCCTTGTCGCCGACGTTGGGGACGGCGATGCCCGCGCCCACCGTGATCACGGTCAGGATGACGATGGAGACCAGCGGGGCCGGGATCACCTTGGTGACCTTCGGGAAGAACACCATGAGGGCCAGACCGGCGGCGATGAGCGGGTAGACGGCCCACGGCACGTCGTGCATCTCGGGTACCTGGGCCATGAAGATCAGGATCGCCAGGGCGTTGACGAAGCCCACCATGACGCTGCGCGGCACGAACCGCATCAGCTTGGCGACCCCGAGTGCGCCGAGGACCACCTGGAAGACGCCGGCCAGGATGACTGCCGCGATCATGTAGCCGAGGCCGTACTCGTGGTTGAGCGGCGCGATGACCAGGGCGACGGCACCGGTCGCGGCGGAGATCATTGCCTTGCGGCCGCCCACGATGGAGATGACGACGGCCATCGTGAAGGAAGCGAACAGACCGATCGCGGGGTCGACCCCGGCGATGATCGAGAACGAGATCGCCTCCGGGATGAGCGCCAGGGCGACGACCAGCCCGGCCAGCACCTCGGTGCGCACGACCTTCGGGGAGGCGAGCCAGTCCGGCTTGGACAGGCGCAGCTTGGGAGCTTGGGGCAGCGGTGAGGACATGCAACCGTTTCTGTTCAGGCGCACGCGTCCGTTGCCGCTGGACACACGCGCTCGGCGTACGTGATTCCGACGAGGAATCGTCCGGCAGCCCAGCCGCCTCGGCGGGGGCCTTGCCGGACAGGGCGGCAACCCTCGGGTCGCCGGTCGGGCATCATTGCCCGGAAGTCTTCAGTGCCGCCAGAGACCCGATCGGGGCCGACACCACTGCGGTTTCGCCTCTACCCTGCGATTGACGGCCAAGGCGAGCACGTGAACAGTCTACTCTGACGTGAGGGCAGAGTGCGAGGTGCGGCTTGTGAAGCGCAGGTAAACAGCACCCAAGATCCTGTGATTGACCTCACGTGAACTGGTTCACTTAACCGTTTCGAAGCCCAGGCGGACAACAGAGGGAGATGGCAGGACGATGACGGAACAGCGGCAGATGCAGATCGGCGAGGTGGCCGAACGGACCGGTTTGTCGCTGCGCACCATCCGTCACTACGAAGAAGTCGGCCTCGTTATTCCCTCGACGCGCAGCAAGGGCGGCTTTCGCCTCTACACGGAGGCCGATCTCGAACGGCTCATGGTGATCCGCCGCATGAAGCCGCTCGATTTCTCCCTCGAGGAGATGCGGGACCTGCTGGACATCACCGACCGGCTCGCCACTCCCGACGGTTCGCCGACCGGCGAGGAGAGGGAGCGGTTGCGGGAGCGCCTGGACTCCTACCGGAAGGTGGCCGACGCGCGCTGCGAGACGCTGCGCGCGCGCCTGACGATGGCCGAGGACTTCGCCGCCACACTGCAGCGACGACTCGAGGCGGAGTCCGACAGGAAGCTGACCCAACGGTAGAGGCGAGGCAGGGCCTGGCCCTCTCCCGGCGTGGGGCCCGTCCTGCCGGCGGTCAGTACGCCCACCAGCGTCCGGTGGACGGCTGGGGCTCCCAGCGTTCCGCGCCGTTGTCGTCGGTCTTGCGCGCGTTGGCGGCCTTGATCTGCCCGCCGGCGATCGTGCAGAAGTGGGACCGGTTGCCGCGGGCGTCGATCCTCTCGAACCCGACTTCTCCGGTGTCCGTGCGTGTGGCTCGGCCCGCGGTGAGGATCATCTCGGAGTCGTCGCTCATCTGCAGCAGAAAGAGGCCCACTGCCCCGCCTTCCCCTTGTCCTCGTCGCTCTCGTCCACGTCGGTCGCACCGCCACGTGCCGTCGGCGGGCTGCGGGAGCCAGCCATGGCCGCCACCGTCGAGGAGTCGACGGCGGAAGACGGCTGCGCTCGTCTCGGCCCGGAAGGTGTGCGGCCGCTTCACTCCGCCGCTCCGGTCCGTTCCTTCCAGCACGATCTCGCCCTTGGCCGTGCCACCGGCAGCGGCCGCTCGACGACCGTGCCGTGGCCGGCGGCGCGCTGCAGCATAAGACCGCCATGACCGCGCCCTCCGTCGACTCAAGCACCGACCGGAATCCGCGGTAGGTCCTCCCGAGCGCGCTCGCATGCGGCGCCTGTCAACGCCATGCCCCGTGCAGTCAACCGCTGTCAGCCCATCGACAGGAAGCGTGTCAGTCCCTGCCTGACCGTCGTTGTCGATACGGCTGCTCGGGTGGACGAAACCACCGTTGGAGCAAACCCTGGAATGTCTCGATGGCCATGAAGCCACAGGCTGGCTAGCGTCGGACCCACTCGCGAGTCTCGTTGATTCGCTCAATCTCGGAATTCGGAGGGCATCATGGAAAATGGCGCGCAAAAGCCCCAGCAGGCAGAGGTGCGAGTCCCCATCAAGGACCTTGGCGCTCTCAGGGACGCCGTCGGAAACCTCAATCCCATTCTTCGCGCGGCGCTTGAGGTCACCGAAGGCGGGCAGCCGCCTGTAACCGTCGGGTACAACCGCCTCACTTTCAGCAGGAGCTGGAACGAAATTCCGGAGATGTAGGAAACCGCGCCGCTGCTGGACGGTAGTGGGATCGGTCAGTCCGGAACGTTGAACAGAATCGGCAAGGGGTTGGTCCTTGATTTCATCTCGTATGCGAGATCGCGCGTTTCGACGCCCTTCTGGTGAAGAGGATTCGTTTCCTGAACGGCGATCTACAGGAATTGCTCTTCCTGTTTCCTGCATCCTCAAGATCTCTTCGAGATGCAACCTGGACTGCACCTATTGCTACATCTACAACAAGGGTGATACGACCCATCTGACCCGCCCCCGGGTCATGTCCTTGGAGGTCGCCCGAGCCGCCATTCGGGAGATTACGGAGTATGCGTCCCGGAACGGCATCACCGAAGCGGTAGTCGCACTTCACGGAGGAGAGCCGCTTCTGGTCGGCAAGCCCTGGATGACGCGCTTTCTGGACGATGTCAGGAGAATGGCGCCGGCAGACGTGCGGCTCTCCGTTACCCTGCAGTCCAACGGCGTTCTCATGGATGCGGACTGGCTCTCACTGTTCGCGAGCCATGGAGTCCAGGTCGGAGTGAGCCTCGACGGGCCGGCAGTCTGGAACGATCGTCATCGAGTGAACCACCAGGGAAAGGGAAGCTACAGCCGCGTCCGCAAAGCGATCGACCTTCTGGTGACTCAAGGCGCCGAATCGCCTCCCTGGGGAATCCTCGTCGTGGCCGACCCGCGATTCCCTGGGACGGAGGTGTTCCGTCACTTGCTCGATATCGGTGTCCGGAACATGGATTTCCTCTGGCCGGACTACCACCATGAGGAAGGGCCGCCCTGGAACGCTGACCTTCTCGGCAAATACTATATCGATCTGTTCGACGAGTGGTACGGTAATGCGGATCCAGGCGTGCGGATCAGATGGTTCGAAGCGCTGCTTCATCTGATCCTGGGCGGTGAATCACAGATCAGCGCATTGGGTGCCCAGCCGGTGACCGATGTGGTCGTGGAAACCGATGGCAGCCTGGAACCCCTGGACATGCTTCGGATCTGCGGTGACGGCATGACGCTCACGGGTCTTGATGTCCGCAGGCACCCGATCGAGAGGCTGCGGGAGACAGAGCTCTATCGCATGGGGCTGAGGAACCAGGAAATTCTGCCGAACGATTGTCTGCGATGCCCTGTCTACGGGCTGTGTGGCGGCGGCGAGATGCCGCACCGATGGTCGAAGAAAAACGCGTTCTCCAACCCGAGCGTGCACTGCGAATCCCTGCTCGCGGTGATCGAACACATCGTCGGTACCGTTCGGAAGGAAATGGCCTTTCACGCCGTCACTTCTCGATCAAACAACGCCGTCGCACAATCGATCTCGGGATGAAGGACTTGTCACCCCTCAAAAGACTGCATCAGGCACTTGGCTGGTGTGGCACAAGTGAAGTGTGCGATGAGATCCACCGTGGCTACTCCGATTTGGTGGGGCGGCACCTGGGGCAGTTCCTTACCGAGGTAAGGTCTACCCGCCCCGATGTCGAAGCGGAAATCGTCGCCAAGCTGACCGGATTGAGCGACGAGTCGCTCACCAGGCTGTTGCTGGCGCCCGAGACGACGCGACTGCTGATGTGGCCCGACCCCGCGCGAGATGCTTCGGCGGCAACCGAATTCCTCATTCGATCCGTGCAGGCGGAGATGGCGCGCGAGGGCAGCGTCGCACAGCCCGTCGTGGAGCCGCTCTGGACGGCCTTGGGGGACACTCAGATCCTTCCCGGCGGCCAGGTCGTCGAGGGGCCCTCTATCAAGGGCGTGGCAGCTCTCGATCTCGACAGTCCCTATGCCCTTGGCATCGATGTACAAGGGATGCGCTTCACCCAGCCCGAGGGCAGAGCCCCGTTGGCAGGGCGGGAGAGGGAGGAAGCGCTGGCGAAGTTGTCGGCAGCCATCGACGGAATCGCTTCGGTGAGCAGCGAAACGTCAGCGTTCGTCGCAAGATTCACCAAGGCCCTGGTGCTCCTCCGGGATGACCGGGAGCGAGTCTTCTCTTCGGGATCCTGTGCCCAGTACGTCGGACGCTCGGTTCTGGGAAATCCGCAGTTCTCGGCCGTGGATCAGGCTTTCGTCGCTGAAGGTGTGGTCCACGAGTCGATCCACGGATTTCTGTACATGCACGAAATGCAGGAGAGTTGGGTGCTCGACGACTCCTTGTACAGCATGCAACCGATGGTTCCCAGTCCGTGGACCGGTCGCCGACTGCCGGTCAGGCCTTTCCTGCAAGCCTGCTTCGTGTGGTATGGCCTGTTCAACTTCTGGTCGGCGGCAGCGGAAACCGGGGCGTTCGGGACTGCGCGGGCGCTCGAGAGGCGACAGGCAGCCTTGTGCGGTTTCCTGAAGGAACCGCTCACTCAACTGATCAAGCCCTATGTCGACCAGGTGAACGGCGACTTGCTGGATGCGCTCGGAGATCTGCAGGAACAGGTAGCGGCGAACCACGAGGCCGTGTTCTGAGAGTCGGCTTCGGTCCTTGTCCCGCATCGTGATGATCTCGGTGTGAGGCGAGGTCACTTTCCTGATAATCGATCTCGTGGTGGGCCGTGGTGAGCTGACGGATGCGGCGTGGGAGCGGACAGCACCTCTGCTACCGAGGGTTGACGGTCGTGGGCGGCCGTGACGGGATCACCTGCAGGTGATCAACGGGGTGCTGTGGCGGTTGCGGACCGGTGCTCCGTGGTGTGACCTACCGGAACGACGATCGCGGCCTGCCCCTGGCCGCGACGTCATGCCCGGCAACGTCAACGACTCCACCGTCTTCGACGCCGTCCTGGAGGAGCTGACGGGTGCCCCGGGCCAGCGCCGGACGGCGGACCGGCCCGGCGAACCGTGGACGGGCGATCCACGCGGTGGATCCGATGGCATGTGGGCCGGCTCCTCCCCCGGCCGCACCGACGCCCGCCGGCCAAGCTCCACGGGGCAAGGACTGTGGTGAGGGAGTCGCCAGGAAAGGCCAGGCGATCCCCCGCCAGGGCTGAGACGACGGCACACACAGAGCGCCCGGCGTCCAGCGACTCCCGCATGCCCCCACCGTGCAGGCGAAGCCGGTGCCCCGCGAACCGGCACACCGCGTCATTCCGAAGAAATGCGAAACTCGAATTCGGGACGGTCCCACGGCACGGCGGGCGGGTTCGCCGGCGCGGTCCCGGTCCGTACTGCACCGACGCGGTGGTAGAAGTCCTCGGCGGGAAGATGCGACACGACCTTGACACGGTCGAGCCCGGCGGCACGGCCCTCGGACCGCATGTGTGCGACGAGCAGTCGTCCAATACCCCGCCCTTGCGCTTCGTCGGCGACGAACAGCAGATCGAGCTCCGGTGGATCGAGGACGAGCGAGTAGAACCCGAGGACCCGGCCTCCATGCTCGTCGCCGCCGACGGCTACGAAGGCGCGGTGGGCCTCGATGTAATCGGGACCGACCCGGTAGCCCGCGACTGCGGCTGCGTACTTGCCCTCGTAGGCACTCGAGCCACGCACGAGCCGCGTGAGCCGTTTGGCATCCCGTGCGACGGCCCGCCGTATCGTGATCGCCCGGCTGACCGGGGAAGTGCGCGAACTCATCCGGAGAGTATTACGCACCGGGGAGTGTGCTCGTGCGGCCGGTCGGCTGCCTGGCAGGCGTTCCCGCACCGCTCCCGGGGACCGCTCGTCCAAGCCCCGATCGACCACGTCACTCCCACCGAGTGGGCCGCCAGCAGCAGCAACCGGACGCCCGAAGGGCTGCGGAGAAGCCGGATAACGCAGCACCCGCTCAGCCGCCGCAGCTCTACCCCCACCTTGCGATGCCTCGACTTTCGCCGCATCACGTCATGCACGCCGACCAGGGCGCGCCCAAGTCGTCCTCTCGCGTGACCTTCGCTGCCGCAAGGCCGATACTGCCGACAGCGGCGCCCCGACCGAGACCTGCCCGACCGCCGGAACAACCTGACGACCGTCACCGAAGACAGCATTGAGTCAGCATCAGTAACGCCAGAACCCGCTCACGACCGCCCCGGACCGCCAAGATCACGAACTACCCACCCCCACCCCTGAACAGCCAGAACGCATGTCAGAGGTCCATCCGCTAATCTGCCTAGGAGATACCCATGAAGATGCTCATCAACGTCCCGGAGACCGTGGTCGCGGACGCGCTGCGTGGTATGGCGGCCGCCCATCCCGAGCTGACCGTGGATGTCGAGAACCGGGTGATCGTGCGCAGGGACGCTCCCGTGGCCGGGAAGGTCGCCCTGGTGTCGGGGGGCGGATCCGGGCACGAGCCGCTGCACGGCGGGTTCGTGGGTCCCGGGATGCTGTCGGCGGCCTGTCCGGGTGAGGTGTTCACCTCCCCGGTGCCGGACCAGATGGTGCGGGCGGCGGCGGCCGTGGACAGCGGGGCCGGGGTGCTGTTCATCGTGAAGAACTACACCGGTGACGTGCTCAACTTCGACATGGCCGCCGAGCTGGCCGAGGACGAGGGCATCCAGGTCGCCAAGGTGCTGGTCGACGACGACGTGGCGGTGACGGACAGCCTCTACACGGCCGGGCGGCGCGGTACGGGGGCGACGCTGTTCGTGGAGAAGATCGCCGGGGCCGCGGCCGACGAGGGCCGGCCGCTGGAGCGGGTGGAGGCGATCGCCCGCCAGGTGAACGACAGCTCCCGCAGCTTCGGTGTCGCGCTGAGCGCCGTCACCACGCCCGCCAAGGGCAGCCCCACCTTCGACCTGCCGGCCGGTGAACTGGAACTGGGCATCGGCATCCACGGGGAGCCCGGCCGGGAGCGGCGCCCGATGATGACCTCGGGGGAGATCGCCGAGGCCGCCGTGGATGCGGTCCTGTCCGACTTCGACCCGCGCAATCCCGTCCTGGTCCTGGTCAACGGTATGGGCGCGACGCCGCTGCTGGAGCTGTACGGCTTCAACGCCGAGGTGCGGCGCGTGCTCGGCGAGCGAGGTGTCGCCGTGGCCCGCACCCTCGTCGGCAACTACGTCACCTCGCTGGACATGGCGGGGGCCTCGGTCACCCTGTGCGAGATCGACGAGGAGCTGCTCGGGCTGTGGGACGCGCCGGTGAGGACACCGGGTCTGAGGTGGGGCATGTGACGGCGCACGGGGAAGGAGTAGCAACGTACCTACCAAGCAAGGAGACCCAGTGCTCGACGCCGACTTCTTCCGCCGTTGGATGACGGCGACCGCCGCGTTGGTCGACCGCGAGGCGGAACGGCTCACCGCCCTCGACTCGCCGATCGGCGACGCCGACCACGGCAGCAACCTCCAGCGCGGGTTCACGGCCGTGACGGCCACGTTGGAGAAGGAGGCACCCGACACGCCCGGCGCGATCCTGACGCTCGCCGGACGCCAGCTCATCTCCACGGTCGGCGGTGCCTCGGGCCCGCTGTACGGGACGTTGCTGCGCCGTACCGGCAAGGCGCTCGGGGACGCCGCCGAGGTGAGTCCCGAGCAGTTGGCCGAGGCGTTGCGGACGGGAGTGGACGCCGTACGGACACTCGGGGGTGCCGCGCCGGGCGACAAGACCATGATCGACGCCCTGGTCCCCGCCGTGGACGCCCTCGGCGGCTCGTTCGCCGAGGCCCGCGCCGCGGCCGAGGAGGGAGCCGAGGCCACCGTGCCGATGCAGGCCCGCAAGGGCAGGGCGAGCTATCTGGGCGAGCGCAGTATCGGGCACCAGGACCCCGGGGCGACCTCGGCGGCGCTGCTCGTCGCGGCGCTGGAGGAGGCGTCCGGTGAGTGACGGCAAGCTGGTCGGAATCGTGCTGGTGTCGCACAGCGCCGAGGTCGCCGCGTCCGTGGCCGGGCTGGCGCAGGCCCTGTCGGGCGGTGGTGTGACGGTGCCGGTCGCGCCGGCGGGCGGGACCGCGTCCGGTGGGTTCGGCACCAGCTCCGAGCTGGTGTCCGCCGCCGCCGCGTCCGTGGACCGGGGCGCGGGGGTCGCCGTCCTCACCGACCTCGGCAGTGCGGTGCTCACCGTCAAGGCGCTGCTCGCCGAGGGCGACGAACTCCCCGAGAACACCCGTCTGGTGGACGCCCCGTTCGTCGAGGGCGCGGTGGCGGCGGTCGTGACGGCCGCGACGGGCGCCGACCTCGCGGCCGTGGAGGCGGCGGCCGTGGAGGCGTACTCCTACCGGAAGGCCTAGCCACGAGGTCCGGTGCCCCGAGGGCGGCGGGAGGGCGCCCCCTCGCCGCCCCCGCGGGCTTCGCCCGGCCGGCTACGCCGTCGGCGTGCCCGCGTCAGGTGAGGCCGTCCGCGGCGGCCCGGAGAGCGGTACGCAGGGTCGTGGCCAGTTCCGCCCGCGCCGTCGCGTCGTCGGCGCGGGCGTGGGTGTGGGCCGTGTGCCAGGCGTGGTGTTCGACCGCCGCGCGCAGCGCCGCGTCGAACATGGCCGCCCGGATCGCGGGCCGCAGGTCGTCCGCGGGCAGCCCGGCCCGTTCGGCGAGGGCGCGGGCGAACGCCGGTTCGGCCTCGTCGTAGGTCTGCAGCCAGACCGCGCGCAGGCCCGGTTCGGTGCGGGTCAGCCGTACGCGAGCAACATCAACGGCGCGATCCTGCCCGTCGACGACGGCTGGTCCGCCGTCTGAGACACCCGGACCCACGGGGCGCGGGCGGATTCAGCCGGCGTCCAGGAATTCCCGCGCCAGCCGCTCCCCCGCCTTCTCGGCGGCGGCCTCGTCCTCGATGGGCTCGACCTCGCTGCCCTTGAAGACGATGTACGTCACCCCGGACGCGGTACCACCCGCGTGCGGGTCGGCCGGGATGCCGAGCGAGCGAGCGGCGGCGTAGGAGGCCTCGCCGATGAGATCGCGCGGGCCGATGTCGCCGACGACCGCGTAGCGCACCCGGTCCCCGTGGACGACGGCCGCGACCGACCCGCCCCGGACGTCGTGCTCGCGGTGGTCCCAGATGTCGCTCGGCTCGGGCACGACGACGTAGGGCAGGCGTTCGGCGTCCAGAGCGCGGCCGTCCGACTGGGTGTAGGCCGTGGCAGCGGTGAAGTGCGGGTCGGTGCCGCCGTTGCAGTGGTCGCCGGGCCGGCCGTCGCAGTCGACGTCCAGGTCGGCCTTCCAGTACACGGCGTCCCGCGTACCGCAGACCGGGATGTCCGCCGGCGCTCCGGCGTCGGTGCGGTAGCGCCCGCGCGAGACGGGGTCGCAGCCCCGCGCCCTGGCCAGCAGGTCGGCGGCGCGGACGGGCCCCTCCCGCCGCGCCTCCTTCACCCCGGCACCGGCGCCGGCGCCGGGCCGCATCCCGGAGGGTGGAACGGGTCCCGCCTGGTCCCGCGGCACCGGTCCGATCCGGGCACCGGACCTGCCCGCGCGGACCGGCCAGGCCTGGTGCTGGTGTCCGGCCCCGGGCTGGGCCTGGGGGCCGGGACGGGGCGGGGGCGGCGCACCGGGGAACGCCGTGGGGGCGAGCAGGGCGGCGCTGGCCGCGACCAGTGTCAGCGACTGGACACGCACTATGTGGCCTCTCCTGGGGGACATGGACGGTCACTCGGCCACATCTGTCCCCGAATCGCGCACCCGGCCACCTTTTGTGGGCCAGACGGTGCACGCCCGCGCCCCGGCGCGGGTGCCGGGGCGGTGCGCTCCCTGGCGCGGGGCCGAGGACGCCCGACGCGACCAGGAGCGCCTGGCGCGACCAGGGGCGGGCAGGCCGGGCCCGTACCAGCGCCGGCCCGCCCGGCCGCCCGCGCCGGCGCGGCATCAGCGACGACAGCGGTCCGCGCCGACGCCCGAACTCCCGCGTTCCTACCGGGACTTCGGCCACGAGGAGCTTCAGCATACGTAATGCTTCCCGGTGGCCGCCGACCACGGCCCTCTTGATGTGATCGCATCACAGGCGCCATATTGGTCCGGACCATTACTGTTGAGTCGAAGCCGGCACGAAGCCGCTCCGTAGCCGAGCCGGAGCCGCATCCACGCCGCCCGGGAGGCAGAGCCGTGCGAGACGCGTCCGTTCCCGCCGTCACCGCCCCCGTCTCCGTCCTGCGCCGCTCCGCCCTGCTCTGCGGCGCGCTCGCCCTGGTCACGTCCTGCGGCTGGGGCACGGGCGACGACGGCGACGGGAGCGGCGCGCCGCCCGGGGCGCCGACCGGCGTCACCGCCGAAGCGGGCAGCGCCACGACCGTGCACGTGATGTGGAACGCGGTCGACGGCGTCGAGAGCTACGAGGTCCATCGCGGCGGCACCTTGGTGACGGAGGTGGCGGCGTCCGACCGCATGGTGGACGTCACCCGGCTGCGCCCCTCGACCGCCTACGCCTTCACCGTGCGGGCACGCGACGCCGACGGGCGGCTGGGGCCGCACAGCCGGGAGGTGAGGACGACCACTCCGGCCGCCGTCGCCGACGACTCCGCCCCGACGCGCCCGGCGGACGCCCACGGCCGGGCCGCGGGCAGCCGGGCGGTCCAGCTCACCTGGTCCGCCTCGACCGACGACCGCGGGGTGGTGTCGTACGACATCTACCAGGGCGTCACGAAGGTGCACAGCGTCGGGGGCGGCCAGACGACGGCCGTGGTCACGGGACTGCGCGCGGGCACCCGGTACTCCTTCACGGTCCGGGCGCGGGACGCCGCCGACAACGTCTCCCCCGCCGGCGCCACCGTCCGGCTCACCACCTCGGGCTCCGGCGACGGCCACGCCACCGCGCCCACCGCCCTGCGCGCGGCCTCCCACCGCGCCGACGGCGCGTACTACATCGACCTCACCTGGATCCCGCCGCGCACCGACGGCCTGGTCACCGAGTACCAGATCCACCTGGACGGCCGCCCGGCGACATCACTCGTCTACGGCGCCGACGCGCCGCGCGACCGGGCGGAGTACAGCTTCTACGCGGGACCGGAGGCCGGGGTGACGCACCGGGTGCGGGTCCGGGCCAGGCTGTCCGACGGCACCTGGGGCGGATTGTCGGCGGAGCGGAAGGTGACCACGGGCGGGGACGGATGACGTCGAGGCGGTGGTGCGCCGGGGCGGGGAACGCGTCACCTGGGCGGTCGCGCTCGGCATGCGGGCACGGCCGCCGACCTGTTGGCTGCCCGTGAGGCAGCACGGGCGTTTCCGATCCCGGCGGCGCAACCGGATGTACCGCCGACCGTGCCGCCGGAGGGCAGTCCACATGCGCATCTCATCGCCACTTCTCCGCTCCGGCCTGACCGTGGCAGCCGTCGCCGCGCTGCCCGTCGCACTGGCCGCCGGGCCGGCCGCCGCGGGCCCGGGGATCTCCGTGAGCACCACCGGGACCACCGTGTCGGTCACGACCACCGCCTGCGCCCAGCTCAACGGCAGTTGGGGCACCGCCTCACTGCTCACCGGCAGCCAGGGGGACTTCGCCCAGGGGCGCCAGGTGGCGCTGTCCGGGACGAGTTCCGGGCAGTCCGCCACCTGGTCGGGCATCAGCCCGGGCACGTACACGGTCATCGTCATGTGCTCGAACAACAGCACCGCCGGCACCCAGACCGTCATCGTCTCCGCGGCGCCCTCTCCTTCGCCCAGCCGATCCGCCTCCCCCTCCCCCTCCGCGTCCCCACGCGGTGTCCTGGGCGGTCTCGGCGGAGCCGTGCAGGACTACGGCACGGTCACCCTCGTGGCGGGCGGCGCGCTGGCCGGCACCGGCGTCATCGCGGCGGCCTGGTTCCTGCGCCGTCGCTCGAAGCCGTACCGGTTCTGAGCCGTGGAGGTGCTCACGCCCGCTCGTCACCCGGCGGCTCGGTGTCACCGGACAGCGCGGCGAACTCCGTGAGGGCATGCCTGAGCCACTGCGTCCAGAAGGTCTCCAGGTCGATGCCGGCGCGCAGCACCAGGTGCCGCAGCCGGTCCTCGGTGCTGTCCCTCCCGGGCGGGAAGTCCCGCTTCTCGATCTCCTCGTACTCGGCCAACTGCCTCTGGTGCAGCTCCAGATGGCGGCGCAGATCCGCCTCGATGCCGGTGGTGCCGACCACGGCCGCGGCACGCAGCCGCAGCAGCATCGTGTCCCGCAGGGGCTTGGGGTCCTGTGCGGCGGCGGCCCAGCGGGCCAGTTCGGCGCGGCCCGCGGGCAGGACCTCGTAGGACTTCTTCTGCCCCCGGGCCGGCTGCTGGTCGCGCAGCGCGCGGATCAGGCCGTCCGCCTCCAGTTTTCCCAGCTCGCGGTAGATCTGCTGGTGCGTCGCCGACCAGAAGTAGCCGATCGACCTGTCGAAACGGCGGGTCAGCTCCAGCCCCGACGACGGCTTTTCGACCAGGGCGGTGAGGATCGCGTGCGGGAGTGACATGGGGTCATCCTAGGGACGGCCCCCGTGCCCCCCGCCCCACGTGCCCCCGCCCCACGCGCCCTGCGCCCCACGCGCCGCTACAGCGCCGCCGCCAGCTCGGTGCCCTGCTTGATGGCGCGCTTGGCGTCCAGTTCGGCGGCCACGTCGGCGCCGCCGATAAGGTGCGCGCTGCGCCCGGCGGCGACCAGGTCGTCGTACAGGCCGCGGCTCGGCTCCTGGCCCGTGCACAGGACGACCGTGTCGACCTCCAGGACGGTGGACTCGTCGCCGACCGTCAGGTGCAGTCCGGCGTCGTCGATCCGGTCGTAGCGCACGCCCGGGACCATGGTGACGCCGCGGTGCTTCAGCTCGGTGCGGTGGATCCATCCCGTGGTCTTGCCGAGGCCGGCGCCGACCTTGGAGGCCTTGCGCTGGAGAAGGTGCACGGTGCGCGGCGGCACGGGGCGCTCGGGCGCGGTGAGACCGCCCGGCCCGGCGTAGTCCGTGTCGACGCCCCAGAGGCGGAAGTACGTCTCCGGGTCCTCGTGTGCCTTGTCGCCGCCGTCGGTGAGGTACTCGGCGACATCGAAGCCGATGCCGCCCGCGCCGAGGATCGCGACGCGGTCGCCGACGGGGGCGCCGTCGCGGAGCACGTCGAGGTAACCGACGACGCTCGGGTGGCCGACGCCGGGGATGTCGGGCGTGCGCGGGGTGACGCCGGTGGCGACGACGACCTCGTCGTGGCCGTCGAGGTCGTCGGCTCCGACCCGGGTGTTCAGTCGTACGTCGACGCCGTGCGCCGCCAGTCGCGTACGGAAGTAGCGCAGCGTCTCGTCGAACTCCTGCTTGCCGGGGACCTTCCGGGCGACGTTGAGCTGGCCGCCGATCTCGCTCGCGGCGTCGTACAGGGTGACCTCGTGGCCGCGTTCGGCCGCGCTCACCGCGCAGGCCAGCCCGGCGGGTCCGGCGCCGACGACCGCGACGCGCTTGCGCCGCCGGGTCGGGGCGAGGACCAGTTCGGTCTCGTGGCAGGCGCGCGGGTTGACCAGGCAGGAGGTGATCTTTCCGCTGAAGGTGTGGTCCAGGCAGGCCTGGTTGCAGCCGATGCAGGTGTTGATCGCCTCCGGGCGGCCGGCCGCGGCCTTGGCGACGAAGTCGGGGTCGGCGAGCATCGGGCGGGCCATCGACACCATGTCGGCGGTGCCCTCGGCGAGCAGCCGTTCGGCGACCTCGGGGGTGTTGATGCGGTTGGTGGTGACGAGCGGCACCGCCACCTCGCCCATCAGGCGCTTGGTCACCCAGGTGTAGGCGCCGCGCGGCACGGAGGTGGCGATGGTGGGGATGCGGGCCTCGTGCCAGCCGATGCCGGTGTTGATGATGGTGGCTCCGGCGGCCTCGACGGCCTTGGCCAGCGTGATCACCTCGTCGAGGGTGGAACCGCCGGGGACCAGGTCCAGCATGGAGAGCCGGTAGACGAGGATGAAGTCCTCGCCGGCCGCCTCGCGCACCCGGCGCACGATCTCGACGGGCAGGCGCATGCGGTTCTCGTAGGAGCCGCCCCAGCGGTCGGTGCGGTGGTTGGTGCGGGCGGCGATGAACTCGTTGATCAGGTAGCCCTCGGAGCCCATGATCTCGACGCCGTCGTACCCGGCTTCGCGCGCCAGGCGGGCGGTGCGTACGTAGTCGTCGATGGTGCGCTCGACGTCGGCGTCGGTCAGCTCGCGGGGGACGTGAGGGCTGATGGGTGCCTGGAGAGGGCTCGGGGCGACCAGGCCGGCGTGGTAGGCGTAGCGGCCGAAGTGCAGGATCTGCAGGGCGATGCGGCCGCCCTCGCGGTGCACGGCCTCTGTGACGACCCGGTGCTGCTCCGCCTCGGCCTCCGTGGTGAGCTTGGCGCCGCCCTCGTACGGCCGGCCCTCGTCGTTGGGGGCGATGCCGCCGGTGACGATCAGGCCCACTCCCCCGCGGGCGCGGGCGGCGTAGAAGGCGGCCATGCGCTCGAAGCCGCGCTCGGCCTCTTCCAGGCCGACGTGCATGGAGCCCATCAGGACCCGGTTGGGCAGCGTGGTGAAGCCCAGGTCGAGCGGACTCAGCAGGTGGGGGTAGCGGCTCATCGGGCCCTCCGTGCGCGGTGTGGTGCCTCTGTTGTAGAGGACGGCCGCCTTCTTGTGCAACTAGTTGCACAAGAAGGCGGCGCACACCACACACCGCACCCGGCGGGCCTCGGTCAGTGGCTCTCCAGCCGTACGTGCAGTTCCCGCTCCTGGTCCCCGGAGGCCGCGCTCAGGTCGTGCACGGTGAACAGGGAGTCCAGCGTGGTGCGGAACCGCTCGATCGCCCAGTAGCCGCCCTGCGCATCGGCCTCGACGGACGCCGAGAGCCGGGCCGGGTCGCACCCGCCCCGGGCCTCGGCCACGTCGAAGGTGCCGAGCCACACGGTGGGGCGCACCTCGTGGTACGTCCGGGGCACCTCGTCCGGGCGCCGGTCGGACGAGTAGCACGCGCACAGGGCCTCGAACACGGTCCGGGCGTCCTCCTTGCTGCACCCGCTCAGCTCCACCGAGACGGACTCCGGATGCAATCGCTCAGCGTCCATCGTGATAGCTCCTCTCGTGGCCCGTACCCCCAGAAAAGCACCACTTCGGGCCCGGCGCGAAGGGGGCGGGTCAGCTCCGGGTGAAGCGGTACGTCTTGCTGTCCGTCAGTACGCAGAAGCCCGGCGAGACGACGATCACGCGCAGGGTGCCGGTACGGCGGTCGTAGTCGATGCCCTCCGCCTCGAAGGTGCCGGAACAGGCGCTGCGCAGGGGCAACTGCCGCAGGGCGGTGACGTGGCCGGTGACGTCCGCGGTGCCGTTCGGCGCGGCGGACAGGTCGATCCGCAGCAGGGGCTTGGTGACGCCGAAGAGGGTGCCCGCCGGGTCGTCGGAGGAGCACAGCAGCGTGGTCGCGTCGAGGAAGTCGCAGCCCTGGACGTCGCGCACGGCGTGGTCCAGGCGGACGGTGGCCGCCTGCGGGAGGTTCGCCGAGGGCGAGGTGCTCGGGTTGACGCCGGGAGTCGGGAAGACCAGCAGCCGGTTCATGGTGCCCCACTCACCCGAGAGCATCCACTGGCCGTTCGGCGAGATGGCGGACCAGGAGTTGTTCAGCGCCTCGCCGGGGCTGAGCGTGTGCACGTATTCCGACCAGCGGCCGTCCGGCGCCTGCACGCGGAACATCTTGGTGTTCCCGTCGTCCCGCTGGTACGGCTCGACGTAGTGGCCGTCGTAGGAGGCGTCGGGGTCGCCGACGTGGTTCCAGCCCCGGCCGCTGAGGCTCAGGGGGATGGTGCCGATGCCGGTGTAGCGGTTGGGACTGCCCGCCGGGACCTCGACCGAGGCCAGACCCTGGCTCTCGGTCAGCGGATCGGCGCGGTCGGAGCCCACCTCGGTCCAGGTGCCGGCGGCCAGGGCGGCCGCGGTGGCCGCGGTGGCCGCGGTGGCCGCGGTGGCCGGACCGGCGAGGCCGACGGCGAGGGCGAGGGCGGCGAGTCCGGTCAGGGCCGCGTGACAACGTTGCCAGGCGCGCAGGGGCATGGGCGGGCTCCTCGATGGGGGGGGGTGGGTGGTGCGGCACTCGGCGCACAGTCTGTCCCGCCCACGCGGTCATGTACAGGCCAACATCGGCCGCGCTCCGTGCGGCGGCGGCCGCCGTGCCGGGTGATGCTGGAAGGAGACGGCAGCGGCCTCGGAGAATCGGCCCTGTGCGCGGTGGAACGCGGTAGAACAAGGGAGTCGGCATCAAAAGGGCGTGCCGCGTGGAACGGCGAAGGCGGGGCGTGGGATGAGTGCAGCCGGGTCTGCCGGGTTCGGGGGCGACGCGTCGCCGCGCGGGCCGGAGCGGCCCAGCGGGCTGCTCGACGTGCTGAACGTGGCCTCGGTCGTACTGGACACCGAGGGCCGGATCGTGCTGTGGAGCCCGCAGGCCGAGGAGCTGTTCGGATACACCGCGCCGGAGGCGCTGGGGCAGTACGCCGCCCGCATCATGGTCCACGAACGCCATCTCGACCTGGTCGTGAAGCTGTTCGCGGACGTCATGAAGACCGGACAGAGCTGGGCGGGTGCGTTCCCCATCCGCCGCAAGGACGGCACCACCCGGCTGGTGGAGTTCCGCAACATGCGCCTCCTGGACGACCGTGGGGACGTCTACGCGCTGGGCCTCGCCGTCGACCGGTCCACCGTGCGCCGACTGGAGCACGACGTGGCGCTGTCCACGCGGGTGATCCGGCAGTCGCCGATCGGGCTGGCGGTCCTGGACACCGAGCTGCGGTACGTCTCGGTCAACCCGTCTCTGGAGAACATGAACGGCATGTCCGCCGAGGACCACCTCGGCCGCACGGTCCGCGAGGTGCTGCCCCTGGTCGAGGCGGCCCCCCTGGAGGAGGCGGCGCGCCGGGTGCTGGAGACCGGACGGCCGATCGTCGGCCAGTCCGCGACCGGGCGGACCCCCGCCGACCCGGACGAGGAGCACACCTGGTCGCTCTCGCTGTACCGGCTGGAGGACGCCGTCGGCGCGGTACTGGGCGTGGCCGTCTCGGTGGTGGACGTCACCGAGCAGTACCGGGCGGGCGTCGAGGCGGAGGCAGCGCGGCGCCGGCTGGCCGCCGTCGCGGACGCCTCCGCGCGGATCGGCACCACGCTGGAGCTGGACCGTACGGCGCACGAGCTGGCCGGCGTGGCCGTGCCGGACCTCGCCGACATCGCGGCCGTGGACCTGCTGGAGGCCGTGGTGAAGGGCCGGCGCAGCACCCTGGGCCCGGCCGAGCCCGCGGTGATGCGGGCCCTGGCCGTGCAGGCGCACGACGCCCCTCGGGCGCTGCGGGCGGCCGATCCGCCCGGCCAGGTCGCCCGGTACGGGCCGGACCGCCTGGTCACCGAGTGCGTGCGCACCGGCAGGCCGGTTCTGGTGGCCCAGGTGACGGACGAGGACCTGCCGCGTATCGCCCGTTCACCGGAGGCGGCCGAGCTGCTGCGCCGGGCGGGTGTGCACTCCTACCTGGCGATGCCGCTGATCGCGCGGGGCGAGGTGCTCGGCGCCCTGGACCTCAAACGGGTCGGCAATCCGCTGCCCTTCGACGAGGACGATCTGCTGCTGGCCCGGGAGCTGGCCGCCCGCGCGGCGGTGCAGATCGACAACGCCCGCTGGTACCAGAACGCCCGCGACGCCGCACTCACCCTCCAGCGCAGCCTGCTGCCGAGCCACCCGCCGGTGACGGGCGGGCTGGAGGTCGCCTCCCGCTACCAGCCGGCCGAGGCGACCAGCGAGGTCGGCGGCGACTGGTTCGACGTGATCGAGCTGGAGGGCTGCAAGACCGCGCTCGTGGTGGGCGACGTGATGGGCAGCGGCATCGCGGCGGCGGCCTCCATGGGCCGGCTGCGCACCGCGACGAACACCCTGGCCGCGCTCGACCTCGATCCGGCGTTCCTGCTCGAACACCTCGACCGGACCACGGCCGGCCTGGACCAGGCCATCGCCACCTGCCTCTACGCCGTCCACGACCCGCACCGGCGGCAGTGCCGGATCGCCAACGCCGGGCACCTGCCGCCGGTCCGTCTGCGCGCCGGGCGGCCGCCGGAGCTGCTGGACCTGCCCACCGGGGTGCCGCTCGGGGTGGGCGGTGTCGCCTTCTCGACCACCACCGTCGACCTGGACCCGGGCGACCGGCTGGTGTTCTACACCGACGGTCTCGTCGAGACGCGCCGGCATCCGCTGGACGAGCGGCTGGACGCGCTCCTCGCCCTGCTGGAGGGCCCCGACCGCCCTCTGGAGGAGGTCTGCGACCTGCTTCTGCGCACGCTGCACGAGCCGGAGAACGCCGACGACGTGGCCCTGCTGATCGCCCGGGCCACGCCGCCGGAGGGGGCGTAGCCCGGGCCGCGCCGTCACTCCCTGACGCCGATCACCACATGGGCGTACAGCTCCTCGCAGACCGCGAGGCGGGGCGTCAGGCCGGCGCGGGTGAAGGCCTCGACGGCCGCCGGTGCCTGGCGTTCACTCGTCTCGACCAGCAGGCAGCCGCCGGGCGCGAGCCAGCGGGGCGCCTCGGTGGCGACCCTGCGCAGCACTTCGAGGCCGTCGGTGCCGCCGTCCAGGGCGACCAGCGGCTCGTGGTCCCGTGCCTCGGCGGGCAGGAGGGCGACCTCGCCGGTGGGCACGTAGGGCACGTTGGCCGCGAGGACGTCCACCCGGCCGCGCAGCGCGGCGGGCAGCGGTGCGAACAGGTCACCGGCGTACACCCGGCCCCCGGCGTCCGCGAGGTTGCCGCGGGCGCAGCACACGGCGGCCGGGTCGACGTCGGCGGCGTGCACCTCGGGCCGGTCGAGCGCGGCGGCCAGGGCGGCACCGACGGCGCCGGAGCCGCAGCACAGGTCCACGACGACGGCCGCGTCCGGCGCCTGCGCGAGAGCCTCGGTCACCAGGAACTCGGTACGGCGGCGGGGCACGAAGACGCCGGGGGCGACGGCGATGCGCAGTCCGCGGAACTCCGCCCAGCCCAGGACGAGTTCGAGGGGCAGGCCGGTGACGCGGCGGTCCACCAGGACGGTGAGCTCCTCGGCGGTGCGGGTGGCGTCGAGGAGCAGTTCCGCCTCGTCCTCGGCGAAGACGCAGCCCGCGGCGCGGAGCGCGGCCACGACGGAGTCACGCGTCGGGAAGGCGGTGGAGAAGGGGGAGGGAAAGCGAGAGGTGGAGAAGAGCTGAGGCATGGAAGCCGAGAGCCTTTCGAGAACCGAAGGGCGCTCTCACGGTCACCCGTTGGCGGGGACCGCACTGCCGTGAGGTGAGAGCACCAGGGCCGACACAGCGGTAATGGGTCTCACCTCCCAGGCGTTCGGCGGCCGGGGCTGTCCTCGGCCGTCGGTCACCTTACCCCAATGATCAGACGCCGACGACCTCCTCGGCCTCCTCCTCCGCTTCCTGCGCCGTGGGGCCGGCCTCCCGCCCGCCCGGCCTCGCGTGCCGGGGAGCGGTGGCCGACACCGGGGCCGGGCCGCTCCGCTCGCGCAGGCCGGCGGCCGCCGTCACCAGCAGTCCGAGGAGCCGCCAGGCGATCAGCGTCCACACGCCGCGGCCCAGTCCGTCGCCGTCGAAGTACAGCAGGCCGCGGGCGCCCTCGACGAATCCGGCACCGTTCCAGAAGGCGTGCAGGGTGCCGAAGAAGCCGTTCTGCGGTTCCGGCCGGAACAGGCCGCCGGAGCTGGTGAAGTTGAGCGTCACGAACAGCACCATCATGGCGAGCGTGGTCCACCGCTTGAGGAAGGTGTGCTGGCCCACGCCGATGAACAGGATGCCGGCGGCGTAGAGCCAGCCGAGGCCCCACAGACCGGCCAGGTCGTGGTGGGCGAGGTGGAACACCGGCCCGGCGAGCAGGGCGCCGACACCGCTGACGACGACGGGGACGCCGAGGGCGAGCAGGGCCCGCACGCGCATCGGCAGGCGGGCACCGGCGGCGCCGAGGGCGGCCACGGACGCGTAGGAGCCGATGCTGACCGCGATCAGCAGGAAGAACTGGCCCTGGCCGGTGGGTCGTCGTCGACCGGGGTGGCCACGTCGGTCACCTTCAGCGGGTCGCCCCGCTGCGTGGCGAGCGGGGTGAAGACCCGCTCCGCGGCCATGGCGCCCATGTCGGAGGCGGCGGTGGCCACCACGACCTCGGGTGTCTTGCCACCGGGCACGTAGGCGCCGGTGATGTCGCGGGCCGTCAGCAGGTCGACGGCGTCCTCCCATGACTGGTCCGGTCGGCCGGTTCGACGGCGACAGGCAGTTGGCTCATACAACCCTCTTTCGAGTTGTGCTACACAACTAGCGATGAGGAGGAGGACCCGTGACGGCAGCCGAGGTGCCCGATGAGACGACCGTCACCCGCGGCGACCGCCCGGCGGACGCGGCCGTGGAGACCATCCAGCGGGAGATGACGGCCTTCGCCCGCCGCGCCCGCGCCTCGGCGGGCCGCATGCACCCCGAACTCTCGCTGGTGTCGT
The DNA here is from genome assembly GCF_002005225.1 of Streptomyces pactum. Lineage (NCBI taxonomy): Bacteria > Bacillati > Actinomycetota > Actinomycetes > Kitasatosporales > Streptomycetaceae > Streptomyces > Streptomyces pactum. The sequence continues at coordinate 7,581,658 of NZ_CP019724.1, read as the reverse complement.
ACACGCTGCTCGGCCACCTGGAGGAGCGGGACGGCTGCCGGGCCACCGACCTGGCCGCCCACTACGCCCTGGACAAGTCCACCGTCAGCCGCCAGGTGTCCGCCCTGGAGCACGCCGGACTCGTCGAGCGGCGCGTCACTCCGGACGACCACCGTGTGCAGGTCCTGCACCTGACGCGGGCCGGGCGGCGGATCCTGGCCCAGGTCACCGAGAGCCGCCGGACGGCCTTCCGGGAGCGGCTCGCCGACTGGCCCGAGGAGGACCTGATCCGCTTCGCCGCGTATCTGGAGCGGTACAACGCGTGGCAGGGCGCCGCCTCCGGCGAGGACCAGGGCTGAGGTCCGTCCCCGGGACACGTACGGTTGACCGCGTAGGCACTGATCACGCCCGCCGCGGGCGTCCTCTCGCGGCGGCCCGAAAGGCTCCACCACATGAACACCACCCGAGGCTTCACCGGGCGCCCGCGCGCCGCCCGGCCGGGGCTGCCGCCCGGCCAGTACGACGCCGGTGACGACTGGCCCGTGCTGTCCGCCGAGGTCACGCCCGACCTGTCGCCCGGCGACTGGACCTTCCGTGTGGGCGGACTGGTGGCCGGGACCCGCACGTGGGACCTGGCCGCGGCCCGCCGGCTGCCGGCGTCGGCCTACTCGGGCGACATCCACTGCGTGACCGGCTGGTCGAAGTTCGGCGTGCGGTTCGGGGGCGTGTCCCTGGACGCCTTCCTGGACGCGGCGCGCCCGCTGCCGTCCGCCACGCACGCCGTCGCCTACTCGCACACCGGCTACACCGCGAACCTGCCGCTCGCGGACCTGACCGGCGGGCGTGCGTGGATCGTGTGGGAGTACGACGGGCGCCCGCTCGCCCCCGAGCACGGCGGCCCGGCGCGGCTGGTGGTGCCGCACCTGTACTTCTGGAAGAGCGTCAAGTGGGTCGCGGGCCTGGAACTCCTCGACCACGACGAACCGGGCTTCTGGGAGCGGAACGGCTACCACGCGCGCGGCAACCCCTGGCAGGAGCAGCGGTACTCCGGTGACTGAGACAGCGACGCACACGGCGAAGTCCTTCACTCCCCCGACGCGGTTCGCCGTGCCCGGGCGCATCGAGGTGAACGGCCAGGCGGCCGGGACGTGGCGGACGGCCACCCTCACGGAGATCCGCCGCGAGACGCCCCGCGCGTCCACCTTCCGGTTCGCCGTGCCGGACTGGGCGGGGCACCTGCCCGGCCAGCACCTGATGCTGCGGCTGACCGCCGGGGACGGGTACGTGGCGCAGCGCCACTACTCGCTGGCATCCGCGCCGGACGACTCCGGACACATCGAGCTGACCCTCGACCATGTCGAGGACGGCGAGGTGTCCGGCTGGTTCCACACGGTCGCCCGGCCCGGCGACCGGATCGAGGTGCGCGGCCCGCTGAGCGGCTTCTTCGCCTGGCCGGGCGACCGGCCCGCCCTGCTGCTGGGCGCGGGCTCCGGGGTCGTCCCGCTGATGTCGATGGTGCGGCACCACCGGGCGCGGGGTCTGACGGTGCCGCTGCGGCTGCTGGTGTCCGCGCGCGCTCCCGAGGAGTTGATCTACACCCGCGAGTTCGGCGCGGAGACCACGCCCGTCTTCACCCGCAGCGCCCCGGCCGGCACGCCGGTGGGCCGGATGACGACCGCACACCTGGCACCGCTTCTGGCCGAAGCGCCCGCCGACGGCTGGGAGGCCTACGTGTGCGGCTCCAACTCCTTCGCGGAGCACGCCTCGCGGCTGCTGGTGGCGGCCGGCCAGCCGGTGCACCGGATCCGGATCGAACGCTTCGGCTGACCCCGGGACCGGTCGCGACCGGCGGGACCCGCTCCACCGGCGGGCGTACCCCGGCCCCGGAGGAACCCCGGCCCGAAAGCGTCCCGGCGGGGCCCGGTTTCACCCGCACCCCGCCGGGCACCTGTCCTCGGCACGGTACGGTCGTCCGGCGTTCCGGGGCGGGCGACGGGGTGAGCGAGAGGCGCCGGACGGGTACCAGAACTGTGTGGGCACTCGCACGCGTGGCGCGATGCGGAGACACGGCGGCCCCCGCTCTCGTACGGCCGTCCGCCCGGGCCTCCGATCGCCGTGATCGCGAGGAGGTCGAGATGCGAACCGGGGTGCGCGGTTGGCGCGTGCGGCGCAATCCGCTGCGACGCCGGTCGGACGTCGTCGAAGCGTGGACCGTGCTGGTCGTCGCGATCCTGCTGGTCGTGGGGGCGCCGCTGCTCGGAGCCGCCACGGGCTGGTGGAGCCACCAGCAGGCCCGGGCGGTCGCCGCGGAGCAGCGCGCCGAACGGCACCGGGTCAGCGCCGAGGTGGTCGGCCGCACTCCCGACACCCTGCCGTCGGTACAGACCGGCGGGCAGCACTCGTACCGCGCGACCGTCCACTGGAGTACGCCGGACGGCACCGACCGGAGCACCTCGGCCCGTGTCCCGGCCGGCACCCGGCACGGTGACAGGGTGGACGTGTGGCTGGACTCCCGGGGCAGGAGCGTGCCACCGCCGACGGACCCCTCCGCGATCTGGCAGCACAGCGTCACCATCGGTGTGTGCACCACCTTGGGGACGGCGCTCACCGTGCTCCTCGCCCACTGCGCCGTACGCAAGGTCGCCCTCCGGCGCCGGATGGCCGAGTGGGACCGCGACTGGGCCCTCACCGAGCCGCAGTGGACACACCGCCGGGCCTGACCCAGGCGCCGGTGACCCGACCACCCGGCCCGGCCGCCGGGCGCCCGTGCGGCCTCCGCCGACGTTCGATCCGTCGAACCGCAGGTCAGGTTGGTGGCCCGCTGATGGTCCGCCCGTCGGCGATCTGGCGAGTCCTCCGACCATTCACGTACGGTGTGATCATCCGCACGGTCCCGCACTGTCTCCCCGCGAAGGCGGTTCTCGATGGCCCTGTTCGACCTTCCGCTCGACGAACTCCGCGCGTACCGCAGCGCGTCGGCCGAGCCCGAGGACTTCGACGCGTTCTGGAACGAGACGCTCGAGGAAGCCCGGGCGCACGAACTGGACGCCCGCTTCGAACCGGTCGACACCGGACTGTCCACGGTGCGGGTGCACGACGTGACGTTCGCCGGGTTCGGCGGCCACCCGGTGAAGGGCTGGCTGATCCTGCCGGCCGCGGCCAGGGAACCGCTGCCGCTGGTCGTGGAGTTCGTCGGGTACGGCGGCGGGCGCGGACTGCCGCACGAGCACCTGCTGTGGGCATCCACGGGGCGGGCGCACTTCGTGATGGACACCCGCGGCCAGGGCAGCGCCTGGGGCGGCGGCGGCGGGACCGCGGACCCCGTCGGCGGCACGCCCTCGTACCCGGGTTTCATGACCCGGGGCCTGGACGCACCCGGGAACTACTACTACCGCCGCGTCTTCACCGACGCCGTGCGCGCCGTCGAGGCGGCCCGCTCGCATCCGCTGACCGACCCGGCCCGCACGGTGGCCCTCGGCGGGAGCCAGGGCGGCGGCATCGCGATCGCCGTCGGCGGCCTGGTGCCGGACCTGACGGCCGTCACGCCCGACGTGCCGTTCCTCAGCGACTTCCCGCGCGCGACCACGCTCACCGACCGGCACCCCTACCGGGAGATCGGCCTGTACCTCAAGACCCACCGCGGCCGCACCGAGGACGCGCTGCGCACGCTGTCCTACTTCGACGGCGTGCACTTCGCGGCGCGCGGCCGAGCGCCGGCGCTGTTCTCGGCGGCCCTGGAGGACCAGACCTGCCCGCCGTCCACCGTCTTCGCGGCGTTCAACGCCTGGGCGCACGACGACAAGTCGATCGAGGTCTACGACTTCAACGACCACGAGGGCGGCGGGCCCTTCCAGCAGGCCGCCAAGCTGCGCTGGCTGCGCTCGCGTCTCTGAGCCCGCCGGCCCCGCCGGCCCCGGCTGCCCTGGCGGCCCCGGAGACCCAGGCGACCGGGAGCCCCGACGCGAACCCGCCACGGCCGTGTCCGCGGGCTACCGCCCAGTCCGACCAGTCGGTACGTTCAGGTCCGGGCCGCACCCTCGCGGCCCGGACACCGGCGGACGACGGAGGGCCCATGTCCGAGCACCAGGCGCAGGTCCACGGCCACTGCGACACCCGCTTCGCGGCGGTACGTACGGCGTTCGAGGAGAACTTCCGGGACCGGGGCGAGCTGGGCGCCGCCGTGGCCGTCACCGTGGGCGGCGCGACGGTGGTGGACCTGTGGGGCGGATGGGCCGACGCGGCCCGCACGCGGCCGTGGGAACGGGACACACTGGTCAACGTCTGGTCGACGTCCAAGGGCCCGACCGCCCTGTGCGCCCACATACTCGCCGACCGCGGCCTGCTGGACCTCGACGCACCGGTGGCCGCGTACTGGCCCGAGTTCGCCGCGGCGGGCAAGGAGAAGGTCCTCGTACGGCATCTGCTGTCGCACCGCGCCGGCCTGTCCGGGCTGCGGGAGCCGCACTCGGCGGCACAGTTGTACGACTGGAGGCTGACCACCGAGCGGCTCGCGGCCATGGAGCCCTGGTGGGAGCCCGGAACCCGGTCCGGATACCACGCGATGACCTACGGTTTCCTGGTCGGGGAGGTCGTGCGGCGGGTGTCGGGACTGCTGCCCGGAGCGTTCCTGGAGCGGGAGGTGACCGGGCCGCTCGGCGTCGACTTCACCATCGGGCTGCCGAAGAAGGAGGCGGGGCGGGCGGCCGAGCTGGTACACCCACGGGTGGCCTCCGACAGCGAGCAGGCCGCGCTCTTCGCCCGGTTGGCGCCCGCGGCCGTGGCGGCGCTCGCCAATCCTCCGGTGGGCGCCACGGAGGCCAACGGCGCCGCGTGGCGGGCCGCGGAGATACCGGCGGCCAACGGACACGGCACCGCCCGGGCGGTCGCCGCGCTGTACGGGATCCTCGCGGGCCGGGGCGCGTACGGCGGCCACCGCGTGCTGTCCCCGGAAGCGGCCGAGCGGGTGCGCGAGGGACAGGGCTCCTGCCGCGACCTGGTCCTGGGTGCCGGCTTCGCGCACGAGACCGAGGCCGGACTGGGGCTGTGGCTCAGCGGCCCCAATGGCTCCTACGGCCCCAATCCGCGGGCTTTCGGACACGACGGCTTCGGCGGCTCCTGCGGTCTGGCGGACCCGGACGCCGGAGTCTCACTGGGTTACGTCATGAACCGCATGGGGCCGCGCATCGCCGACGACCCACGGAAGACGGCGCTGGTGGACGCGCTGTACAGCGCCTTGTGAAGGGGTGACGGACGGTCGACGCGCGGGTGAGGTTTCGGCCGAACCGGCGGACCGCCCTTCCCGGTTGGTTTAGACCAATGATAATTCTGGTGGCGCACCGAGCCCGCGCGGCTACCGCACGTCACCAACAGGAGGGCGCGGCATGGCCCGCACCACTTCGCACGACCATCCCCTCACCGAAGCCCAGCCCCTCTACTGGCGGGTGGCCGCAGAGCTGCTCGGCGAGCTGCGCGACGGGACCGTCCCGCCGGGCACCCGGCTGCCGGGCGAACGCCGGCTGGCCGAGCACTACGGAGTGAGCCGCGAGACAGTTCGGCAGGCCCTGGAGGTGCTGCGCCGGGACGGCCTGCTCGCCACCGACCGGCGGGGCAGCCACGCCGCCCTGCCCGGCCCGCCGGCGCAGAGCCCGGCGTCCCTCACCTTCCCGGTCGGCGCCGGGCCGGCGCGGCCGTGCACCGGCGACCGCGCCACCGTCGCCTGGGAGGCTCCGCCGCCGGAGCATGCCGCGGCGCTGGGACTGGCGCCCGGCCGGCCGACGCTGGTGCACCGCTACACGTCCGCCACCGCCGACGGAACCGCCCGGCGGACCGCGTTGACCTCCTTCTCGGCCGTGGCGCTCGCCGAGGTCGAGGAGCTGGCCAGGTACCGCGACCGCGCCGACGGCACCGCCTCGGCGCAACTGCGGCGGGCCTACGACTGGATGCGCCGCGCGGGCCTGACCCTGCATCACCGCGACACGATCAGCCGCCTCGCGGACACGCCGTCGGTGCGGGTCGTCCGCCGGGTGCGCGACCAGTACGCGCGCCCCCTGGAGATAACGGACCTCCTCGTGGACGCCCGACAGGACGCGCTGGTCTACGAGTTCACACTGCCGGCGGCCGGCTGACCCCGCCCCCGCCCCCGCCCCCGCCCACCGTCAGGGCAGCCGCCGGGCCACGACCATCCGGACCCGCGGGCTGCCGTCGGGCCGGCGCCCGAACTCCGGCAGGGCGTGCAGGTCCGTCCGGAAACCGGCGCGCGCCAACTCCCGGCCCACGTCCCCGAGCCGGAACGTCCGGTAGTACATGACGAACGGCGGCCGCCACAGCGCGTTTCGCACCCGCATCGCGGCGTCGAAGCCGAGCAGCGTCCAGTAGCCGCGGGAGCCGGGGCGGGGTGGCGCCCCCACGGGGAAGGCGAAGCAGCCGCCCGGTCGCAGCACGGAGTGCACCTGGGTGAACAGGCCCGGCAGTTCACGGGGCAGGAAGTGCCCGAACGCCCCGAAGCTGACCACGAGGTCGAACGCGGGACCGAAGGGCAGGGCGCGGGCGTCCGCACGCACCCAGGAGACCGCCGGTCCCTCGGGCACGACGCGCCCCCGGGCCGCCTCCAGCATGCCCGCGCTGAAGTCGACCCCCGTCACGCGCTCCCGGCACACCCTGGCCAGCACGCCCACTCCCGCGCCGGTACCGCAGCACAGGTCGAGTCCGGCGCCGAACGGCCCCGACGGCGTCAGCGCCGAGGCCACGGCGTCGAGCACCCGGTCCGGGGTCCGGTACGGGGTGTGCTCGAACTTCGGGGCGAGCAGGTCGTAGCCGCGCTCGACCGACGACAGCGCCTGGACGGCGAGTTCGCGCAGGGTGGGGCCTTCGGGACTGAACATCCGGTCAGCCTAGAGGCTGCCCGGCGGGCCCGGCGGGCCCGGCGGGGGCGCGCCGCTCCCGCAGCACCGCGAGGACGCGCTCGCACCAGCGGGCGTTCTCGCGCTCGAAGGTGATCCCGGCGAGCAGCGTGAGGTAGGGCCCGACGCGGTCGGAGTCCCGCAGGTGCTCCTCCTCGGTACGGCCGTCGAGGAGGCGCTCGCGGACGCGCTCGTAGCGGGCCAGCTTCCCCAGGGCCCAGGACCTGCGCTCCTCCACCAGCGCGCGGACCCGCTCCGGGGCCACGCCGTCCATGGCCTGCATCTTGATCAGGAACTCGTCGCGGATGGCGGTGGGGCGCCGGGTCGGCTCGGCGGCGAAGGCACCCAGTTGTTCCCGGCCGGCCTCCGTGAGCGAGAACAGCCGCTTGGTGGGCCTGCGTTCCTGCGGCACCGTGCGCGCCTCGATGAGCCCGTCTCCCGCGAGACGCTCCAGCTCCCGGTAGAGCTGCTGCGGCGTGGCGGGCCAGAAGTTGGCGAGCGATACGTCGAACACCTTGGACAGCTCGTAGCCCGAGGCCTCGCCCTCCAGCAGGGCGGCCAGGACGGCGTACTTGAGAGACATGTCGACACGCTAGCAAGTAGAGGATAATCTCATTCGCACATATTCAAATAGTTCACTACCTCTGAGGAGCCGCGATGCAGGCATTCCGCTCGGCGATCGAGGCCCACGACCTCGACGCCGTCGAAGCGCTGCTGGCCGAGGACGTCGTCTTCACCAGTCCGGTCGTGTTCAAGCCGTACCACGGCAAGGCGATCACGGCCGCGATCCTGCGCGGGGTCGCCCGCGTCTTCGAGGACTTCCGCTACGAGCGCGTCATCGGCGACGCGGACGGCCGCGACCACGCCCTCGTCTTCACGGCACGGGTCGGCGACCGCGAGATCGGCGGCTGCGACTTCCTGCACCTCGACGAGTCCGGCCGCATCGACGAACTCACGGTGATGGTGCGCCCGTTGTCGGGCGCGCAGGCGCTGCAGGCGGCGATGGGCGCGCAGTTCGAACAGATCGCCCGGGAGGCTCAGCAGGCGCAGGACCGTTCGGGCCTTTGAGTCCGGCCCGGCCCATGCGGAAGAAGGAACAAGCGGAACCTCCGACTTGCTGACCGGGGTGGGACGGATCCGTCCGCCCCACTCCGCCACCCATTCACCGCGACCCGTGGTAAGGTGCGGTCAGCACTTGTGTACGCCCTCGTCGGGCGCCGGTGCCAGTTTCCCTTTCGGTTCGCCGACCCGCCCGTCCTGGTGCGACTGGCGCGTCCGCTTCTCAGCACAACCTCGTGAGCAGGGTCGTCCCCCGCCGTACCCGAGGTGCTGTTCCCGCCGTCCGGAGGCGTGTCGTCCGACCCCTCGCACGGCTTCTCTCCCCCTCCTTCCGCATGCCCCGTGCCCGTGTCCTCGAAAGGACCGAACACCATGACCACCACACTCGAACGTCCCCCCGTAGAGCAGTCCCCGGCCGAGATCGCGTCCGGTGTCCTGGACATCGACGCGGGCGGGAAGGGCCAGCTACGGGGCAGGAGCCTCCAGCCGGAGCCGTCCGACCTCTCCCTCTCCCCCGCGCTGATCCGCCGCCACGGCCTGCGCAAGGGCGACCTGGTCGAGGGCGTGCGCGGCGACCGCGCCCTGGCCGAGATCGTCCGCGTCAACGGCCGCACGCCCGACCGGCAGGGCGGCCGGCGGCACTTCCACGACCTGACACCACTGCACCCGCACGAGCGGCTGCGCCTCGAACACCCGGCGGCCGGCCTGACCGGGCGGGTCGCCGATCTGATCGCCCCGGTCGGCAAGGGCCAGCGCGGCCTGATCGTGGCCCCGCCGAAGACCGGCAAGACCGTCCTCCTCCAGCAGATCGCCGCCGCCGTCGCCGGCAACCACCCCGGCTCCCACCTGATGGTGGTGCTGCTCGACGAGCGGCCCGAGGAGGTCACCGACATGCGCCGCTCCGTGCGGGGCGAGGTGTACTCCTCGACCTTCGACCAGAGCGCCAAGCAGCACGTCGCACTCGCCGAGCTGGTGATCGAACGGGCCAAGCGGCTCGTAGAAACCGGCGAGGACGTCGTCATCCTGCTGGACTCCCTCACCCGGCTGTGCAGGGCGCACAACAACGCCGCCTCCTCCAGCGGCCGCACGCTCAGCGGCGGTGTCGACGCCGGGGCGCTGCTGGGGCCCAAGCGGTTCTTCGGTGCCGCCCGGAAGGCCGAGGAGGGCGGTTCCCTCACCATCCTCGCCACTGCCCTGGTGGAAACCGGCTCGCGTGCCGACGACTTCTACTTCGAGGAGCTCAAGAGCACCGGCAACATGGAGCTGCGGCTGAGCCGGGAGCTCGCCTCCCACCGGGTCTTCCCGGCCGTGGACCTGACCGGCTCCGGCACCCGCCGCGAGGAGCTCCTGCTGTCCGCCGCCGAGTCGACCGCCGTACGCGGGCTGCGGCGGGCCCTGGGGTCCAGGGACGGGCAGTCCGGCGTGGAGACGCTGCTGGAGCGGATGCGCCAGACGCCGGACAACGCCACGTTCCTGCGGCACGTCCAGCCGACGCTGCCCGCCGACTGACGCCGGCCGCCGCCCGACGGGCCCGGCCGGTCATCCCTACGGCATCCGGGTACTTGCGAGCGCGACTCGGCCCGGGCAGCGTGGCGTTCCCAGGGGCCGTTCCTACGTTTGCGGTATGACTATCGGATTCTCAGCCCGGGCGGCTCGATCCACCTGCGTCCTCTGCGTGGCCGGATTGCTGACGCTCATGCCCGCCGCCGCGGCCGCCCGTGCGGGGCGGCCGGACCCGGGCCCGTCCGGCGGTCCACGGGCGGCGGCGCCGCAACCGGCGCTGCTGTACCGCTCCGGTACCCAGGTCCGGCCCCGCCCCGGGGCGCCCGGGGTCCCCGATGTCTCGGCGCTGTCCTGGGTGGTCGCCGACGCCGAAACCGGCGACGTCCTGGCGGCCCACGACGCGCATCGCGAGCTGCCGCCCGCCAGCACCCTGAAGGCCCTGTTCGCGCTCACCGTGCTGCCGGTCCTGCCGGGCGGCATCCGCCACGAGGTGAGCACGGACGAGCTGTCCGGCATCGGCCCCGGCAGCAGCCTGGTCGGTGTCGTCGAGGGGGGCACATACCAGGTCTCCGACCTGTGGAACGGCGTCTTCCTCAACTCCGGCAACGACGCCGTCCACGTCCTCGCCTCGCTCACCGGCGGCTGGAGCGCCACGGCCGCCCGGATGCAGGCCGAGGCCCGTTCCCTCGGCGCCCGCGACACCCACGTGCGTTCCCCCGACGGCTACGACGCGCCGGGTCAGGTGTCGTCGGCGTACGACCTGGCGGTCTTCGGCCGGGCGGGGCTGCGGAACCCGGACTTCGCGCGGTACTGCGCCAAGGTCGACGCCATGTTCCCCGGCCGGAACGGGGACGCGTACGGGATCATGAACACCAACCGGCTGCTCACCGGGGCGGACGGCGTGGAGCCGTACCCGGGGCTGATCGGCGTCAAGAACGGCTACACCAGCAAGGCCGGCAACACCCTGATCGCCGCGGCACGCCGTGCCGGGCGGACGCTGGTGGTGACCGTGATGAACCCCCAGGAGGGCGGCGGCCTCGCCGTGTACGAGGAGGCCCGCTCGCTGCTCGACTGGGGGTTCGAGGCGGCCGGGCACGTCGCTCCGGTGGGTTCGCTGGCACGCGGGGGTGTCCGCCCCCGGCAGGGGCCGGAGGCCGTGCCCGCGGCGGCCACGGCGGTGCGGCCGGCGCGGGACGACCCGGGCTGGCCGGAGACCGGTGCGATCGTGGGCGTCGCCGGGCTCGGCGCGGGGGTCATGGCGCTGGCCCTGCGGCTCAAGCTGGTGCGGGTGGAGGAGAGTTGACGTTGCCCGGGCGGCCGTTCAGAAGACCGACAGCCCAGTGAGCGTCGTGAAGCGGTCCAGCGCCGCCACCCCGGCCACCGAGTTGCCCCGCTCGTCCAGTCCGGGGCTCCACACGCACAGCGTGCAGTGGCCCGGCACCACCGCGATGATGCCGCCGCCGACCCCGCTCTTGCCCGGCAGCCCCACCCGGTAGGCGAACTCGCCGGCCGCGTCGTACGTCCCGCAGGTCAGCATCACCGCGTTGACCTGCTTGGCCTGACTGCGGCTCAGCAGCCGGGTGCCGTCGGCGCGGATGCCGTGCCGGGCCAGGAACCCGGTCGCCAGGGCCAGGTCCGCGCAGGACGCGGCGACGGAGCACTGGCGGAAGTACTGCTCCAGCAGGACGGGCACGGGGTTGTCGATGTTGCCGTACGACGCCATGAAGTGGCCGAGGGCGGCGTTGCGGTCGCCGTGCGCGGTCTCGGAGGCGGCGACCTCCTCGTCGTAGGTCAGCTCCGGGTTGCCGCTCTCCGCGCGCAGGAAGGCGAGCAGTTCGCCCGCCGCGTCCGAGGTACGCGTGTGCAGGCGGTCGGTGACGACGAGGGCGCCCGCGTTGATGAACGGGTTGCGCGGGATGCCGTTCTCGTACTCCAGTTGCACCAGGGAGTTGAACGCGTTGCCGGACGGTTCGCGGCCCACGTGCTCCCAGAGGGCGTCGCCCTCGCGGGACAGGTCGAGGGCGAGGGTGAAGACCTTGGTGATGGACTGCGCGGAGAAGGGCTCGCGCCAGTCCCCCACCCCGTACACCGTGCCGTCCGGCTCGGCGACCGCCATGCCGAAGCGGCGCGGATCGCAGGCGGCCAGCGCCGGGATGTAGTCGGCGGGCCGGCCGCTGCCGGGGGTCCGCTCGATCTCCTCGGCGATGCGCTCGAGGACCGGCTGGAAGGTCGTCCGCGTACTCATGATCGCCATTCTTCCTCCGGGCCGGTTCCGGCGCGCGGCCGGGCGGTCGTGGTGCCGTTCGCCCGCCAGGACCCTCCGGCCGCGGCGAGGGCGGTGAGCCGACCGGGGAGGCCGCGGGCCCGCCCCGGCACGGGTTCGGCGACCCCGCGCCCGCTCGGCACGGCCCTCTCGGCGATCTCGGCCGCCGCCGTACCGCCGGGGCGCGGATCGAGCGCGGTGGCCATGCCCGTCGAGTCATCGACGGTCGCGGGCGGCACCTCGGTGCCGGCGGTGATGCCGTCGGCGCAGCGCTCGGCGAGGGTGCCTCTGCCGCGCCGGGCGGCAGGTGGAGCGCGAATGGGTTGCGGCAGCCGACGCGCAGGCCGGGTCGCGCACGACGCGCGCAGGGCCGGGCCCCCGCAGGCCACACACAGATGCGGTCGCGACAGACCCACGCGCAAACCGAGCCCCGGCAGGCCCGCGCGCAGACCGGGCCCCGGCAGCCGACGCGCAGGCCGAGTCGCCCACGACGCACGCAAGGCCGGGCCCCGGCAGGCCACACGCAGATGTGGTCGCGACAGACCCGCGCGCAGACCGAGCCCCGGCAGGCCCGCGCGCAGACCGGGCCCCGGCAGCCGACGCGCAGGCCGGGTCGCGCACGACGCGCGCAGGGCCGGGCCCCGGCAGGCGGGGTGCGGCACGCCGGGCGCAGACCGGGTCGCGGCACGCCGCACACAGGTGGGATCGCGGCCCCGTCACGTGCGGCGAGCGGCCTCTCCCGGTGCGCGCACCGGCAGCGGCCCGGCCGCCCCCGCATATCCGCGCCAGCCTAGGCGCACGAGGCGAGCGGTGCGGGGTCCAGTGCGGGCACCGGACGTAGGCATCCCACCGGCTCCCCGCCCCCGAGCAGCGGCGCACCCGCGAACTCCGTGAGCAGTTCCGGGGTGACACCCGCCCGCGCGAGTGCCGCCGCGGCGACCGGGACGCGGGCGCGGTCGGCCCCGTCGGCTATCTTCACGGCGATCGCGCTGCCGTCGGGCCGGGCGGCGACCTGGACTCCCTCGAAGCCGTCCTTGGCGAGCAGCCCGGGCACGGCCCGCATCAAGGCGGCGACGTCCCGGCCGGATCCGGAGGCCATCTCGGCGTGCTCCCGCATCGCGTCCGCCACCCGGGCCTCCGGGGTGCCGGGGACGGCGGTGGTGAGGCGGGCGGCGGCGCGGGCGAGACCGTGCAGGGAGACCGCGAACAGGGGCGCGCCGCAGCCGTCGACGGTCACCCGGGCGACGCGCTGCCCGGTGAGGTCCTCGACGATCTCGGCGATCGCCTGCTGGAGCGGGTGGCCGGGGTCGAGGTAGTCGTCCAGGGACCAGCCGTTGAGCACGCAGGTGTAGAGCATGGCGGCGTGCTTGCCGGAGCAGTTCTGGGCGAGCCGGGACGGGAGGCGGCCCTGCCCGACCCAGGAGTCCCGGACGACCGGGTCGAAGGGCAGGTCGGGGACGTTGCGCAGGTCGCTCTCGGTGAGTCCGGCGAGTTCGAGGACGCGCCGGACGCCGGCGAGGTGGCGCTCCTCGCCGGAGTGGCTGGCGGCGGCGAGCGAGAGCAGTTCGCCGTCCAGCGGCAGCCCGGCGCGGACCATGGCGACGGCCTGGACCGGCTTGAGCGCGGAGCGCGGGTAGCAGGCGGCCTCGACGTCCCCGAGCCGCAGCCGGATCTCTCCGTCCGGGCCGAGGACGACGACGGAGCCGTAGTGGACGCCCTCGACGACACCGCCGCGTACCAGGTGGGCGACGGGGGTGTGGAGGGGTTCGCGGACGGGGGGCGGGTCCGCGGGGGAACCGCCGTATGCCACGGCCCGGGGGTCGGGGGCCGGCGCGGTCGCCTGCGTCTGTCGGTGCTCGCTCACGCCTCGGGTGCGCCTTCCGTGGGGGTGTCCGTGCGGGTGGGGCGCACGATGTCGCTCAGGGTGGTCTCGACGCGGTCGAGGTGGTGGGCCATGGCCCGTTCCGCATCGTGGTCGCTGCCGTCGAGCAGTGCCTCGACGATGGCCCGGTGTTCCCGGTTGGACTGGTCGCGCCGGCCGCCCAGTTCGTTGAGGAAGGCGGACTGGCGGGCCAGCGCGTCGCGGATCTCCTCGATGACCCGGCGGAAGACCGGGTTCTGGGCGGCCTCGGCCACCGTGAGGTGGAAGAGGGTGTCCATCGCGACCCACGCGGTGGTGTCCGTCTCCCGCTCCATGCGGTCCAGGAGGTGGGCGAGGTGGTCGAGGTTCTCCGGGGTGCGGCGCCGGGCCGCGTAGCCGGCCACCGGGATCTCGACGTGGCGGCGTACCTCCAGCAGGTCGCCGGCCGTGTAGTCGCCGAAGGTGGGGTCCTCGACGGCACTGGCCACGACGAAGGTGCCCTTGCCGGTCCTGGAGACGGTCAGCCCCATGGTCTGCAGGGCGCGCAGCGCCTCGCGCAGTACCGGTCTGGAGATCTCCAGGGTGCGGCACAGCTCCGCCTCCGAGGGGAGCTTGTCACCGATCGCGTACTCGCCGCGCTCGATGGCGCCGCGGAGGTGGCCGAGCACCGCTTCCATGGCGCTGACGCGCCGCGGGACCGAGCCACCTGTATGGCTGTCTGACAGGTTCACGGGTCGATCCTGTGGGCCGGGCCGGAGAGCTGTCAAGGCAGGACCGCGGGACCGGGGGTGGTGCTAGCCACACCCCGCCTTCGGGGGCAGACGCCATTCTGCGGCCGGGGCGCCGTTCACATACTGAGGTACATGGCGAATCCAACGGTGCTCATCGAGAGCCTGCCCACCCGCGAGCGGGAAAAGGGACACGAGAACGGACGCGAAAAGGGAAGCGACTTTTCCGAACTCTCACGGCGTATTACCGACGCGGGGCTGCTCCGGCGCCGCCCGCTTTACTACACGCTCCGTTTCGGTGCCGTCGCCCTCGCGCTCGGGGGCGGTGTCGCCGCCTTTCTCACGCTGGGGAACAGTTGGAGCCAGCTCCTCGTCGCGGTGGCGCTGGCCGTCGTCTTCGGCCAGCTCGGACTCGCGGCCCACGACCTCGCCCACCGGCAGGTCTTCTCGCGCCGGCGTCCCAGCGAGACCGGCGGCCTCCTGGTGGCCAACCTGCTGCTGGGCATGAGCTACGGCTGGTGGATGAACAAGCACACGCGCCACCACGCGAATCCCAACCACGAGGGGAAGGACCCGGACGTCTCCCCCGACATCCTGGTGTGGTCACGGCGTCAGGCGAGCAAGGCCGAGGGGCTTCCCCGCTTCGTCGGGAAACACCAGGCCGCCCTGTTCTTCCCGCTGCTGACGCTGGAAGGCCTCAATCTGAGTTTCAGCAGCTTCAGGGCACTGCGCAGCCCGTCCATGAAGCGGCCGGTTCTCGAGGGCACGCTGCTCGTCGCGCATTTCGTCCTGTACTTCGGCGGGCTGTTCACGGTCCTCTCCCCCGGCAAGGCGCTCGCCTTCATCGCCGTGCACCAGGGACTGTTCGGCATCTACCTGGGCTCGGTCTTCGCGCCCAACCACAAGGGCATGCCGATGATCGAGGAGGGCACGCGGCTCGACTTCCTGCGCCGCCAGGTCCTCACCTCCCGCAATGTCCGCGGTGGTGTACTCGTCGACGCTTTCATGGGCGGCCTCAACTACCAGATCGAGCACCACCTGTTCCCCAGCATGCCGACGCCCGCCCTCGGCAGGGCCCAGGTCATCACCGAGCGGTACTGCGCCGAGCTGGGCGTCCCGTACTGCCAGACGGGCCTGCTCGCCTCGCACCGTGAGGCGCTGCGGCACCTCAGGAGCGTCGGGCAACCGCTGCGCGACGCCCGCTGAGCGGCGAGGGCGGGCCGGGTGCCGGCGCACGGCGGTCAGCTCCGCAGCACGCCCGCGCCGAGCAGCCCGAAGAGCAGGACGCCGACCGCGATCCGGTAGAGGACGAAGGCGTTGAAGGAGTGCTTGGCGACGAACTTCAGCAGCCAGGCGATCGAGGCGTAGGCGACCACGAACGACACCAGGGTGCCGACCGCGAGGGGGGCCGCGCCCGCCCCCGTGCCCAGGGCGTCCTTCAGCTCGTACAGGCCGGCGCCGGTCAGGGCCGGGATGCCGAGGAAGAAGGAGAGCCGCGTGGCGGCCACCCGGTCCAGGTCGAGCATCAGGGCGGTGGACATGGTGGCACCGGAACGGGAGAAGCCCGGGAAGAGCAGGGCGAGGATCTGGGAGCCGCCGACCAGCATCGCGTCCTTGAACGAGGTGTCGTCCTCGCCCCGCTTGTGCCGCCCCGTGCGGTCCGCCACCCACATCACGCCGCTGCCGACGATCAGCGAACCGGCGACCACCCACAGCGAGGCGAGCGGTCCTTTGATCAGCGGCTTGGCGGCCAGGCCCACGAGCACGATCGGGATCGTCGCGAAGATGACCCACCAGGCGAACTTGTAGTCGTGGTGGTAGCGCTCCTCGCGGTCGGTCAGCCCGCGCACCCAGGCGGTGAGGATCCGCGTGATGTCCTTGGAGAAGTAGACCAGCACGGCGGCGATCGCACCGACCTGGATGACCGCCGAGAACCCCACGACGGCGTCGTCGTCGACGGGGATGCCCATCAGCCCCTCGACGATCTTGAGGTGGCCGGTGGAGGAGACCGGAAGGAACTCGGTCACCCCCTCGACGGCTCCGAGGACGACGGCCTGGCCGATGCTGATGACGCTCATGGGATCCCGTTCTGCTCGGGGCTGCGGACGCGGGGCGACAGCCGTGGCGGGAGCCGGTCATCCGGTGGCCAGGTTTCCGACGCCCCCCGTCTTGCGCGGTCAGGTCTCCTGCGACCTGGCCTCCCGTGACCTGACCTCCCGCGGCCAGGTCTTCCGCGGCCAGGTCTCCTCCGGCCAGTCCTACTACACGCGCGTCGGTGCCTGGCGTCAGGCCCGGAGCGCGTCGGCCAGTGTCACCCCCGCGAACGCCGCCCCCAGACCGGCCGCCACGCTCGCCGCCACGTTCACGGCGGCCAGGAGGCGGGCTCCGGTCTCGGTCAGCCGGAGCGTCTCGTAGGAGAAGGTCGAGTACGTCGTGAGGGCACCGCACAGCCCGGTCCCGAGCAGTAGCCGCAGGTCGGAGCCCGCGGCCCCCGCGAGTGCCGCGCCGGACAGCAGGCCGAGGACCAGACAGCCGACGGCGTTCACCGTGAAGGTGCCCCAGGGAAAGACCGAACCGTGCCGGGACTGCACCGCTCGGTCGGTGAGGTAGCGGAGCGGGGCGCCCACCATGCCGCCCACGACGACCAGCAGCCAGTTCACGACGGCCTCTTGCCCTTCGTCTCCGGTTCGCCGGTCCCGGCGGTTGTCCCGCTCCGGCCGACGTATCTGATGACCTCGCAGTCGTCGAGGATGACCAGGCCCTCGGTGACGAGTTCGTCGAGCCGCGGCAGGAAGTCCCGTACCCGCTCCTCCGTGTCGACGATGACGACGGCCACCGGCAGGTCCTCGCTCAGGGACAGCAGCCGGGTGGTGTGGATCAGCGAGGAGGCACCGAAGCCCTCGACGCCGCGGAAGACGCTGGCGCCCGCGAGGCCCGCCGCGTGGGCCCGGTGGACGATCTCCGAGTACAGGGGGCGATGGTGCCAGGTGTCGTTCTCGCCGACGAAGACGGTGACGCGCAGAGCTGCGCCGGTCAGCCTCGTCATGGCTGCTTCCACTTCAGGGCGCGGCGGGCCGCCCATGCGGCGAGCCACACCGCCGTGAGTGCCGCGAGGGGGGTCGCGGCGAGGTAGGCCAGGCCCGTGCGGACCTGGTCGGCGGCGAACAGGTTCCGGCTGCCGACGGCGTAGGTGGAGAAGGTGGTGAAGCCGCCGAGCACTCCGGTGCCGAAGAAGGGCCGGACCAGGCGGTGGGCCACCCACACCTCGGTGATGACCACCATGAACACGCCGATCACGGCACAGCCGGCGACGTTGACCCAGAAGGTCGTCCAGGGGAAGCCACCGGTGTGCGTCGGCCACCACAGGGAGGCCGCGTAACGGGCGGCGGCGCCCGTGCCGCCACCGGCGGAGATCGCCAGGACGACCGGTGCCTGGACGCGCCAGGCGGGCCGGACGGCGACGCTCTCGGTGTTCGGGGCTGTCATCGGTCGTACGTCTCCTACTCGCCGGGCAGGGGAATGCCCCCGTTCGCAAGTAGGGACCGTTGGCGGCGACCGCCGCGGTTCGGGTACGGCGGGCCCCACCGCCGCGCCGCGGGCACCAGGGCCGCGGCTGAGGTCAGCTTAACGCCGGCCCGGCCCCGGGTCACTCCTCCGGGGGGCCGCGCGCGGCCTCCGCTCCATCAGCCCTTCTCGAACATCCGCGCCACCTCGGCGATCCCGCGCCATTTCGGCGATCCCGCGCCACCTCGGCGATCCGCACCTCGTCGCGCCGGTAGCGGGTCCGGCGGCGGGCGCGGAGATGGTCCGGGTACCGCCGGTCCGGATCGGCGGGGACGACCCGGCGGCGGTACCGCCGACGGAGCCGGTGGAGCGGGCTCGGCTGAGCGGGGCCCCTCGCCCTCTCCACCGGCCCCTTGGTCCTTGCGCGCACACTAGTTGCACACTCAAGGAACAGCCGCTTCGGTGCTACCGTGCAGGTATGGCAGTCAAGACGGCCGGTGCGCGGCTCGAGGAGCGGTGGCGGGAGATCCTCTCGGTGCACGCGCGCACGATGTGCGAGATCGACCGCGTGCTGCACCCGCACGGTCTGGGCGCGAGCGACTTCGAGGTGCTCGACATCCTCGTCACCGAGGCGCCCGAGGAGGGCGCCCAGTGCCGGGTGCAGAACCTGGTCGGCCGCGTCCACCTGAGTCAGAGCGCGCTGTCCCGGCTCATCGCCCGGCTGGAGAAGGACGGGCTGGTGGAGCGCTCGATGTGCGCGGAGGACCGGCGCGGTGTGTACGTCACCCTGACGCGAACCGGCCGGGACCTGCACACCGAGGTACTGCCGCTGCAGCGGGCCGCGCTGGCCCGCATGCTCGGCGACGAAGAGGACCTGCGCCCCTAGGGAGAGGCCCCCGCCCTCAGGGGCGGGCCAGCAGGGTGCGCACGCCGTCCGACGTGAGCGTGAGGCGGTGCTCCGAGCCCGCGTCGATGGACAGGGACAGGTCGTCGGCGGGCCACTGCGCTGCGAGGGCGCCCAGCGGCACCATGCGGTAGCGGGAGACGTACGGCAGCAGGTCGGCCATCTCCAGCTCCGAGGTGAACACGGGCACCACCTGGCGGCCGCCCTGCTGTTCCAGTACCGGCAGTGCCAGCATCCCGGGGTCGGCGGCGTCCTGGGCGTTCGCGTCGTCGGGCACCGGGACGAGGACGTCGCTGCTCGCGAGCGTGTCGAGCGCCGCCGTGTCCTCGGTGTTCTCGGCGAGTACGTCCAGCGCCCGCTGGGCGGGCGAGACGGTGTTGTCGTTCGCGGGTGTTTCCATGGCAGATCCCTGGTAGCGGCGGTGGTGGTGCCCGCCCCGATGATCGGCCACGGGGCGGTTCAGGCTCGCGTACCCGATCGTCCTTGGCGCAATCATGTTCGACGCCGGGCGCTGAGGCAATCGAGAGTTCGGGCCAATTCGATGGACAAGGCCGCACAGGCGGCAAACCTGACCATTTTCGGCAGCCGCGCGAGGTGACCGTGCCACCTTGGAGCAAGCGGTGCCGCGTCACCCCCGGGGCCCCGGGGGTGGCGCACGGTCGACGCACGCGCCCCCCAGGAACACCCGAAGCGCCCGCTCGCACCGCAACCTTCCGGTCAATCCGCTCGTCTCATCCAATACCGGCACAGGCAACCCCGGGGGACACAATGCGACGAAGCAGAGCGGCATGGGTGGCGGTGGTGCTCGCGGGCACCGCCTTGGGGACGGCCACGGCCGCGGCCGACGCGGCCCCGGTCGCCGACGCGCGGAGCGCCGCGCACACCACGGCCTGCCCCACCGGCTGGGACAGCCGCGACAAGGCCCGCGTCGCGGGCACGACGACGCCGGTGAAGGACGTGAGGACCGGGCGTCACGCGTGCTTCGACCGGCTGGTCGTCGACGTGCCCGGGGCGAGCGCCGACCGCCTCGGCCACTTCGTCCGGTACGCGGACCGGCTGCACCAGGACGGCTCCGGCCGCCCGATCGCGGTGGGCGGCGGGGCCGTCCTGGAGGTCCGGGTCGCCGCGCCCGGATACCGCCCCGAGACCGGCGCCGCCACGTATCCGGGCCGGGCCGGCCGACCCCTGCCGGGTGTCGACCTCACCGGATACCGCACCTTCAGGGACACCCGGTTCGCCGGCAGCTTCGAGGGCGAGACACAGATCGGGCTCGGGGTCCGCGCCCGGCTGCCCTTCCGGGTGCTGGCACTGGACGGCCGCGTCGTGGTGGACGTCGCCCACTCCTGGAGCGGCACCCGCTGAGACCCGAGGCCCGGCGGCCTCACTCCGGACGCCCGCCGGCCTCCACCAGTGCGGCCAGTTTGGCCAGGGCCATGCGCGTGCCCGTCTCGTTGTCCGCGGCGGGCACGGCATCGGGGAGGCCGTCGTGGTCCACGACCACCTCCGTGACACCGTCCGCTTCGGTGAGCGTGGTGGTCATCGTCATGGCCCCTTGGAAGGCGGGGTCGGCCGACTCGAACTCGACGACCTCCACGACCTGTTCGTCCGGGACGAGCCGCGCGAAGTACCCGTGGTAGGTGTCGGTGCGCGCACCGGACTTCCCGGCCCGCGTCGGCTCCTCATAGGTGAGCGAGACGCGGAAGGCACCGCCCTCACTGGCGTCGAACGCGTGCACCCGCGCCGTCATGTCGTCCGGGGCCCGCCACGCCGCGACGGCGTCCGCGTCCAGCAGCGCGCGGTACACGGCGGAGCGCGGGGCGTTCACACGACAGGAGACCCGGGTCGAGTGCATGTGAACCACCCTAACGGCACTCATCTGATCACCGGAGGGCCCACTTGATCGATCAGAAGAGTGGTCGGGTTAGCATATGAGCGCCGCCTAGCTCGAAAGATAGAGACGTGACTGCCAACGACGACTCGTTCACCAACTGGAAGAACCGCGAAGAGATCGCGGAATCGATGATCCCGATGATCGGGAAGCTGCACCGGGAGCAGGACGTCACGATCCTGCTGCACAGCCGTTCCCTGGTGAACAAGTCTGTGGTCAGCATCCTCAAGACCCACCGTTTCGCCCGCCAGATCGCCGGTGCGGAGCTGTCGGTCACCGAGACGATGCCCTTCCTGCGGGCCCTCACCACGCTCGACCTCGGCCCCTCGCAGATCGACATCGGCATGCTCGCCGCGACCTACAAGAGCGACGACCGCGGGCTCACGGTCGAGGAGTTCACCGCCGACGCCGTCGCCGGGGCCACGGGCGCCAACAAGATCGACCGGCGCGAGGGGCGCGACGTCGTCCTGTACGGCTTCGGCCGCATCGGCCGGCTCGTCGCCCGCCTGCTCATCGAGAAGGCCGGCTCGGGCAACGGCCTCAGGCTGCGCGCCATCGTGGTCCGGGGCGGCGGCGAACAGGATCTCGTCAAGCGCGCCTCACTGCTGCGCCGGGACTCCGTGCACGGCCAGTTCCAGGGCACGATCACCGTCGACGAGGACAACAGCACGATCCTCGCCAACGGCAACGCGATCAAGGTGATCTACGCCGACGACCCGACGCAGGTCGACTACACGGCGTACGGCATCAAGAACGCCATCCTCATCGACAACACCGGCAAGTGGCGTGACCGCGAGGGCCTGTCCAAGCACCTGCGTCCCGGCATCGACAAGGTCGTCCTGACCGCGCCGGGCAAGGGCGACGTCCCCAACATCGTCCACGGCGTCAACCACCACACCATCAAGCCGGACGAGCGAATCCTGTCCTGCGCGTCCTGCACCACCAACGCGATCGTCCCGCCGCTGAAGGCGATGGCCGACGAGTACGGCGTGCTGCGCGGCCACGTGGAGACCGTCCACTCGTTCACCAACGACCAGAACCTGCTGGACAACTACCACAAGTCGGACCGCCGCGGCCGCAGCGCACCGCTGAACATGGTCATCACCGAGACGGGTGCCGCCTCCGCCGTCGCCAAGGCCCTCCCGGACCTCAAGGCGAAGATCACCGGCAGCTCGATCCGCGTCCCCGTGCCGGACGTGTCGATCGCGATCCTCAACCTCCAGTTGGCCCGCGAGGCCGGCCGCGAGGAGGTCCTCGACCACCTGCGCGACGTGTCGCTGACCTCGCCGCTCAAGCGCCAGATCGACTTCATCAGCGCCCCCGACGCGGTCTCCAGCGACTTCATCGGCTCGCGCCACGCCTCGATCGTCGACGCCGGTGCGCTGAAGGTCGAGGGCGACAACGCGATCCTCTACCTCTGGTACGACAACGAGTTCGGCTACTCCTGCCAGGTGGTGCGGGTCGTGCAGCACGTCTCCGGGGTGGAGTACCCGACGTACCCGGCCCCGGCGGTCTGATCCGCGGCGGATGTGCGCGAGGGGCGGTGGGACGTCGTGTCCCACCGCCCCTCGCGCGTGCCGGGTCAGGACGTGAGACCGTCCACGAAAAGCCGGGTGAGCGCGGTCGACGCCGTGACGGCGGTGCCCACGACGACGCTCGACGCGCCCGCGGCCGGCGCCTCGGCGGCCTGGGCGGGGGTCGCTATACGGCCCTCGGCGGCCCGGGCGGGGGTCGCTATACGGCCCTCGGCGGCCCGGGCGGGGGTCGCTACACGGCCCTCGGCGACCACCGCGACGCGGACCGCGGCGGCCCAGTTCGGCGACGAGCCGCAGATCGGGCGCGTACTGCCGCGGGGAGCCCGGGACGTAGCCGGACGGGGTCGCCGACACCAGGTCGGCGCCCTGTGCGGCGGCCTCCCGGCCCTCCTCCAGAGTCGAGACGTCGGCCATGACCTGGGCACCGGCCGCGTGGACCGCCGCTACCAGGTCGGCGAAGGTACTGCCGTCGGGGCTCCGGCGCCTCGCGCCACCCGTACACCGAGGCCCTGCTCTCCGCCACGCCGAGCCTGCCGGAGCGCACCGAGCGGATCGTCCTGCACGGCCCGGTGCCCTCGGCCGCCAACCCACCGTCCGGCTGCCCGTTCCGCACCCGCTGCTGAAAGGCGGACGACGCGTGCGCCACCGCCTTCCCGGCGGTGACGGACGGTACCGCGGGACATCGCTGGCACTGCGTACACCCTCAGCGGAGCACCGTCGCGCAGGAGGCGTCGCCGAGCGGAGGCTGACCGGCATCGGCCGACCGGGCCGGGGCATGAGTGTGGTGGCGTTCTCCGCTCGGACGCCGGGTCGCACGACGGTCGGCCGACACGAGAATGGGGCCATGGACGGACTGGTTCGGCGCTCGCCCTGGGTCGAGGTGCTGGTCTGGTGCGTCGCGGTGCTGAGCCTGACCGTTCTGGCCTCGGCCGCCGTCGTGCGCAGCACCGTGCTCGATCCGAAGTTCTACGGGCAGGTACTGGAGGACGAGCGGGCCTACCAGCGGTTCTACGACGAGGTGCTGGTCGACCCGGGCAGTACGCCACTGGCCCGCGAACTGCTGGACCGGCTGCCCGTTCCGCAGTCCACCATCACCTCCAACCTCAAGGTCGTGATCCCTCCGGAGACGCTGCGGGCCATGGGGGACCGGCAGATCACCGAGATGATCCACTATCTGGAGGGCGACCGCGACCGGCTGCGGATCACGGTCGACCTCGAGCCCGTCGTCGCCAACGTCGAACGGCTCAGCCGGGCCTACTTCGGTGATGCCGTCGCCGCCCTGCAGCAGCGGTCCGAACCCGACTTCCAGGCCTTCGTGCAACGCCTGTCCGAACTGACGGCGCAGGTGGTGGCCGGCGAGGCGCCGCTGGAGGGCCTGCCGTCCCTGCCGCTCAGCCACGCCCAGGCGGTCGCGGCCACGGACGCGCTGATGCGGCTGGTGCCCCGGGCCGCACGCGCCGACGTCAGACCAACCGTGCAGACGGCACTGGACCGCGGGGACGTGGTCCCGGCCCTGGCCGCGATCGCACCGGTCGCACTGACGGACCAGGTCCGGGCAGCCGCCGCGGAGCTGCTGCGGGAGGCGAACC
Organism: Streptomyces pactum; assembly: GCF_002005225.1. NCBI lineage: Bacteria > Bacillati > Actinomycetota > Actinomycetes > Kitasatosporales > Streptomycetaceae > Streptomyces > Streptomyces pactum. Next base: position 7,557,946 of record NZ_CP019724.1, on the reverse strand, counting down.
AGGGCACCTGGGTCATCACCGTCGAACTCGACCCCTCGCAGGAGGCGCTGGCCCCGGTGGACCGCGCACGTGGCGTCACCCGGCTCTTCCAGGAGGTGGTGGAACCGGCTGCCGCGGTGCTCTGCGCCGCCGCGCTCACCCTGCTGTGGTTCTCCACGCCCTCGCCCGCCAAGCGCCGGCTGATGCCCCTCGGCTGGGTACCGGCCGCCGCCGCCTCGCTGCTGGCCCTGACGGTGCTCCTCCTGCGTCTCACCCTGGGGGACGCGCTGTTCGGCACCCCGTCCTCGTGGCCCCCGGCGGCGTCGGAGCTCCTCGGCGACGTCCAGGCCACCGCCCTCGACCGGCTCCTGACCACGGCCACCGTCGTCGCGGTGATCCTGCTCGCCGCCGGCGCCCTGCTGATCACCGTCGGATGGGTCTGGCAGACCAGGCCAGGCGTGCCGGTCCTGACCGATCCGCGTCACGGTCCGGCCCTGACCCTCGCCGTCACGGCGTGCGCGCTCGTCGGCACGATGCTCGCGCCGGTGGCGATCACCGGCTCCTCACCGCGCATCTGCCAGGGCAGCGCCGAGTTGTGCGACGCCCGCTACGACGAGATCGCCCAGCTCGCGTCGCACAACGCGATGGCCACGACGGCGGACCGGTTCATCGGCCCCCTGCAGGACCCGGACATCGTCGGCCAGCTCAACGCCGGGGTGCGCGTCCTACTCCTCGACACCCACCGCTGGGAACGGCCCGAGGAGGTCGCGGACCGGCTGAGCACCTCGGACTTCTCCCCGGCCCTGCGCCGCCGGCTCACCGGGCTCCTGGAGCGGGTGAACCCGCCTCACCCCGGCCTGTGGCTGTGCCACTCGGTGTGCGGCGCCGGCGCCCTCGAGCTGGTGCCCGCGCTCCGCCAGATCGGTGACTGGCTGCGCGCGAACCCCACGGAGGTCGTCACCCTGATCCTGCAGGACGGCATCGGCTCCGTGGCGAGCCAGAGCGCCTTCCTGGAGGCCGGACTGACCGATCTGCTGTACGAGCCGGACCCGGACCCGGGCCGCCCGTGGCCGAAGCTCAAGGACATGATCGACGACGGCCGGCGCCTGGTCGTCTTCGCGGAGAAGGCCGACGGGCCCGCCCCGTGGTACCGGAACCTCTACCGGTACGGCATGGAGACCCCGTTCGCGTTCCGCAGCCCGGACGAGATGTCCTGCCTGCCGAACCGGGGCGGCACGGACAAGCGGCTGTTCCTGCTCAACCACTTCGTCACGGCCGGCGGCGGACTGCGGCTGGACGCCGGGCTCGTCAACTCCCGGCAGCGGGTGCTGGAGCGGGCCCACACCTGCGAGCGACAGCGCGGCAGCCCGGTCAACTTCATCGCGGTGGACTACGCCACGATCGGCGACGCGCTCGGCGCGGTCCGCGAACTCAACGCCGAACGACTCGAGGACGATTCCCGCTTCCCCGCCGGACGATCACCGGATAGGCTCCGCGACGCGCGAGGAACGCGCACGTCAGACGGGGGGTAGGGGACATGGCGGACGATTCCGCGAGACCCGAGAGGGGCATGGGCGCGGCAGCCCAGGCGATCACCGCGGTGGTCCTGGTCGGCGCGCTGGCAGGCGGTATGTGGACCCTGGCGCGGGCCGACGCGCAGGGCTCCGCGGCACGCGAGCCGGCCACCTGCTCGGACACGGGCGACGCCCCGCCGTCGAAGCGCTTGTCGGGGGCTCAGTTGTGCACGGCGCTGAACCGACCGGACCTGCCGGCGCTCCTGGGAACGCCCGAGGAGCCGGCGCGGAACGCCTACGGCAACGACAGCTCGACCGAACTGGCCGGCGGCAGGCAGATCCCGACGCCCGGGGCGACCGTGAGGTTCGAGACCTACACGGTGGAGCTCACGGCGTCCTACGACGATCTCCCGGTCGCCGGGACGGCCGACCTCCTGGGCGAGGTGGCGGAGGTGAAGCAGGTGCTGGGACGCGCGGCGGTGCTCTACTCGAACCAGACCATCGCCATCACTTTCGGCGGTGACGGTGCGGGCGCCGGCCCCGGCGGCACAGCCCGCAGCCTGGTGGTCGCCGGGGACGCGAAGGACAGCGGCGGCTCCTACGAGCTCTCGGTCTGGCGCGAGGACGGGATGCCGCCCGACGACGCGCTGGTCCTCCGCGTCGCCGAGCGGGTGCTGCCGGCGGTCCCGGGCTGGACCGCCGGCCGGCTCACCGGTCGATCCTGAACTGGGATCCCGGCTCGATCCGTACGTCCTCTTCGGCCGAGTCGGTGATCGTGACGTCGGTCAGGGTGGCGCTGCCGCGGGCGCCGCTCATCGCGAGGATGCCCGAGCCGTTGTTCGACTTGTCGATGCGGACGCCGGTGATCCGCACGTCCGGCATCGCACCGCCTCCCGTCTTGAACTGGATGCCGTCGTAGGTCGAGTCGAGGATCTCGGTGTCCCGGATGGTCACGCCCGGGATGTCCTGGCCCTGCGCGAAGAGGGTGATGGCGCCGAACTCCTGCGCCTCGCCCCAGAACGCGCCCCCGGTCCGGTGCAGGGCGTTGCCCGCGATCAGGGTCTGCCCGGAGAAGGGCAGCGGGTCGTGGTCGGTGGCGAGCATGATGCCGGGGTAGTTCATCGTGTCGGAGATGACGTTGTTCTCGATGGTGTTGCCGTAGCCGCCGTAGACCGCGATGCCGTTGGCCCGCCAAGGGAGCTGGATGGTGTTGTTGCGGAAGTGGTTGTCGTGGCCGACGTCCACGGAGGTGTCCTTGACGTACTTGCTGGCCCACACCGCGAGCGAGTCGTCGCCGGTGTTGCGGAAGGACGAGTTGTAGACCGTGGAGTTGCGAGTGCCGTTGGCGAAGTTGATGCCGTCGGCGTACGTGTTGCGGATCCGCATGCCGGTGAACTCCAGGCCGTCGCCGGGGCCCCACAGCTCCGGGATGTTCGAGTAGTCGCGGCCGGCCCAGACGCCGACGTTGGCGTGCTCGATCCACACGTTGGTGATCTTGGTGTCCTTGCCGAAGCGGCCGTTGAGACCGACGCCCCCCTCGTGGTTGCCGTCGCCGCCGCGGATGGTGCCGGAGCCGAAGATGGCGATGTCGGAGATCTGGGTGTTGTGGTCGATGTCGAAGCCGAAGTTGCCCTCGTGCGGGTGGTTGATGCCGCCGGCCTCGTGCGGCGGGGTCAGGGTGTGGAGCCGGGAGTGCCACATCCCGGCGCCGCGGATGGTGACGTCGCGGATGCCGACCTGGTTGAACTGGCCGCGATTGAGCGGGTCGTCGGTGAGGATCTTCTGCTCCTGGCGCCACTGCCCGGCCGGGATCCACACGCAGGAGATCCGGCCCTCCTGGTCGGCGGTGACGGCGCGCTGGATGGCGTCGGTGTCGTCGAGTCCGTCGCCGGGGACGGCCCCGTACTCGGTGATGGACGTGCAGTTGTCCGGCTTGCTCTTCGGCGGCGCGACCTGCTCCAGGTCGATCAGGTCGATGACGTGGAAGGCGGCCGAGTCGTCCGCGTCGCGCTGGAGGCGGAACTCGGTGCCCTGCGGGAAGGTCTTCGACAGCAGCGCGTGGGACTCGTCGAACAGCCGCCGCGCGTCACCGCCGGGCCGGTTGGTGAGGCCCTCGGGGTCGTCGGTGTTGCCGTACAGCCAACTGTGCTTGGACGACAGGGTCAGCTTCTGTACGAACTCCCCGTCGGCGTAGAGGCTGATCGTGGTCTCCGCTCCCCCGCCGCCGGGCGCGTCGGGGACGGAGTTGCGCACCACGACGGAGTTGGTGGGTGTGGTGGAGGTGAACTCGACGTACTCGCCGGTGGAGTCGAGCCGGACGGACTTGCGACCGGAGGACTCGGTGCCGAAGTTGGTGTGGCCGAAGGTGCGCTTGGCGTCGGTGGTGAGCAGGGTGCCGTTGTGACGGCCGTCCTCCGCCTCGTACTCCGTGTACGGCACGGCGGCGCCGCGTCCGACGACGAGGGATCTGGCGAGCACGTTGTTGTTCTCGTTGGTCTCGGTGACGATGTCGGTGGCGTCGGCGGTGGCCGAGAGCGTGACGCCGCCGCCGGTGGCCGTCCAGGTGCCGCTGACGGGCACGTTCACGGTGGCGCCGGGCGCCACCTGGCCGGTGGTGCCGTTCAGGGTGGTGGAGCCGGCCTGGACCCGGGTCACCGAGCCGGGTCCGACGGCGCTCGTGCCGCGGTTGTGCACGGCGACCGTGAAGGAGACGCGGGCGCCCACGGCCGGGGCGGCCGGGTTGGTGGTGAGGGAGCGCACCTCGAGGTCGGGTCCGGGGGCCCGGTCGACGACCAGCCGGCCGGGGGCGGTGCGGCTGTTGTTGGTGTCGTCCAGTTCGGCGACCGTGTCGCGCGGGTCGGCGACCGCGGCGACCGCGTAGCTGCCGGCCGCGTGGGTGCCGGTGGAGACGGCGACCTCGGCCGACTCGCCGGGGTCGAGCGCGGGAACCTCCGCGCTGCCCGCGGCCGTTCCCTCCACGGTGACCTCGGCGGTCGTCGCCGCCGAGCGCGCGGTGCCGGCGTTGCGGACCGTGGCGTTCACGGTGACCTCGTCCCGCTCGGAGGGGTCGGCGGGTGACCAGTCGAGCCCGGTGACGGTCAGGTCGGGAGCGGGCGCGGCGGTGCCGACGACCTGGAACTCGGCGACCTGGCCGCCGGGCGCGCCGGTGTTGGAGAAGAACCTGAGCCGTACGTCGGACACGCGGCCGGTGACCGGGATGGTCACGGTGTTGTCCTTGCCCGGGCTGAAGGAGTAGTCGGCGCGGGCGCGCAGCGAGGTGAAGTCGCTCTGGCCCCGGGCACGGCCGAGGACCTGGATGCTCTGGGTCCGGGCGGCCCAGACGGGGTCCGGGTCGAGCTTGACGACCACGGCGCCGACGTCCGCGTCGGCGCCGAGCTTCACGGTGAGGTCGGCGGGGTGGCCCGCGGCCTCCCAGTAGGTCGAGGCGGAGTCGTCGGTGGCATTGGCCGCGACGTAGGAGTGCACCGACGAGGTGGCCTCGACCGGCTTGTTGCGGGCCAGGTTGGTGCCGGTGGGAGGCGGCTCGGTGACCACGTCCTCGCCGTACACCTCCAGCTCGGAGAGCTGTGCGGCGTTCCAGCCGGTGTTGCCGGTGACGTGGACGCGGACGTACCGCGCGTCGGAGGGGGAGGCGAGGTCGACGGCGACGGTGTTGGCCCGGTCGGGGCTGAACGCCCGTGCGGCCGATCCGGCGAGGGAGTGGAAGGCGGAGCCGTCGGCGCTGCCCTGCAGGGACAAGGTCTGGCTGCGGCTCTCCCAGCCGGCGGGCAGTTTGAGGACCACCCGTTCGATGTTCCGGGCCTCGCCGAGGTCGACCTGGACCCACTGGGGGAAGGCGCCGGCCGGGCCCTCCCAGTAGGACGCCTGGGTGCCGTCGGTGGTGTTGCCGGCCGGGTAGGCGCCGTGCGAGCCGCCCGCCGTGGCCGGACGACCGAGGGCGAGGTTGACGTCGGCGGCGGCCGTCGCGGCCCGCGCGCCGGCCGCGAAGGGCAGCGGGAGCAGCCCGACCGTCAGCAGCCCGGCCACGACGGCGCCCGTCAGCGACCGTCGGCCGAGGGATCTCCATCTCATGGGGGTCCTCTGTTCCGTGGGGAGTCGGGGAGCGCGACAGGCCGGCGACGAGGGAAAGTACCGACCATGCGCGCCAATTGAGCAGGGCAGTCGATTCTTTGCGGAAAGTGCGTCATCAGATTTCTATCGCGTCTTCTGTTTGTCAACGGTCCCCGTTGCGGCGGGATTTGGGACGTAAACAGCTTGCGGTGTTTGCAGAGCACTTGCGTTGAGTCTGGCCTGGCAGGTCGTCACCGCCCGGGCGTGAAGGCGGCGGCTGAACCTCACAGCGCACGCAAGTGATGCACCGGGCGGAGAAACTGACGGGTAAAACGGAAGAGGCCGGCCCGACGCCCGTAGGCGTCGAGCCGGCCCTTGCCGGTGCGGGTGTCGAGGGGACCGGTCAGTCCGTGCCGAACTCCATGGCGGCGCGGTCCAGCAGCTCGTCGTCGCCGGAGACCTCGCCGCGAGAGGCGATGGCCTGCGCACCACCCTCCGGCATGGCGCCGATCAGCCCGGTCGAGGCGGCCTGGGCGGCGCCGATGGCGGGGTTGGCGGTGCCGATCAGGCCGAGCCCGGCGTACTGCTCCAGCTTGGCGCGCGAGTCGGCGATGTCGAGGTTGCGCATCGTGAGCTGGCCGATGCGGTCCACCGGGCCGAACGCGGAGTCCTCGGTGCGCTCCATCGACAGCTTGTCCGGGTGGTAGCTGAACGCCGGGCCCGTGGTGTCGAGGATCGAGTAGTCCTCGCCGCGCCGCAGCCGCAGGGTGACCTCGCCGGTGACCGCCGAGCCGACCCAGCGCTGCAGCGACTCCCGGATCATCAGCGACTGCGGGTCCAGCCAGCGGCCCTCGTACATCAGCCGGCCCAGGCGGCGTCCCTCGGTGTGGTACTGGGCGAGGGTGTCCTCGTTGTGGATCGCGTTGACGAGGCGCTCGTAGGCCGCGTGGAGCAGGGCCATGCCGGGCGCCTCGTAGATGCCGCGGCTCTTGGCCTCGATGATCCGGTTCTCGATCTGGTCGGACATGCCCATGCCGTGCCGGCCGCCGACGGCGTTGGCCTCCATCACCAGGTCGACGGGGGAGGCGAACTCCTTGCCGTTGACCGTCACCGGGCGGCCCTGGTCGAAGCCGATCGTGACGTCCTCGGCGGCGATCTCGACCGACGGGTCCCAGAACCGCACGCCCATGATCGGCTCCACGGTCTCCACGCCGGTGTCGAGGTGCTCCAGCGTCTTGGCCTCGTGGGTGGCGCCCCAGATGTTGGCGTCGGTGGAGTACGCCTTCTCCGTCGAGTCCCGGTAGGGGAGGTCGTGGGCGAGGAGCCACTCCGACATCTCCTTGCGGCCGCCGAGCTCGGTGACGAAATCCGCGTCCAGCCACGGCTTGTAGATCCTGAGCTGCGGGTTGGCGAGCAGGCCGTACCGGTAGAACCGCTCGATGTCGTTGCCCTTGAACGTGGAGCCGTCGCCCCAGATCTGGACGTCGTCCTCGAGCATCGCCCGGACGAGGAGCGTGCCCGTGACGGCACGGCCCAGCGGCGTGGTGTTGAAGTAGGCACGCCCGCCCGAGCGGATGTGGAACGCCCCGCAGGTGAGTGCGGCCAGGCCCTCCTCGACCAGCGCCGCACGGCAGTCGACCAGGCGCGCGATCTCGGCGCCGTAGGCCTTCGCGCGGTCGGGCACCGAGGCGATGTCGGGCTCGTCGTACTGGCCGATGTCGGCGGTGTACGTGCAGGGGACGGCGCCCTTGTCACGCATCCACGCGACCGCGACCGAGGTGTCGAGGCCGCCCGAGAAGGCGATACCGACGCGCTCGCCGGTGGGAAGGGAGGTGAGGACCTTGGACATAGGAAGAGTATGCATGAGAACGCATGGCCATGCAAAGCCCGGGTGGTCACCGGGCCGGCATCGCGACGTACTGGTACTCCAGGAACTCCTCGATCCCCACCGCGCCGCCTTCCCGCCCCAGCCCGGACTGCTTGACACCGCCGAAGGGCGCGGCCGGGTTGGAGACGAGCCCGGTGTTGAGCCCGACCATGCCGACCTCGAGGCGTTCGCTGACGCGCAGGGCCCGGTCCAGACCCTCGGTGAAGACGTAGCCGACGAGCCCCCAGGGAGTGTCGTTGGCGCGGCGCACCACCTCTTCCTCGTCGTCGAAGGTGAGGATCGCCGCGACGGGACCGAAGATCTCCGTACCCATCAGGCGGCTGTCCGGACTGACGTCGGTGAGCACCGTGGGCGGGTAGAAGCAGCCGGGGCCCTCGGGCGTGCGTCCGCCGCACAGCACTCGCGCGCCCCTCTCGACCGCGTCGGACACCAGGTCCTCGACCTTGGCGCGCCCGGCGGTGTCGATGAGCGGGCCGACGTCGACGCCGTCCCGGGTGCCGGGGCCCACGACGAGTGCCTCCATCCGCCGGGCGAGGCGCCGCGCGAACTCCCCGGCCACCGAGCGGTGGACGAAGAAGCGGTTCGCGGCGGTGCACGCCTCGCCCATGTTGCGCATCTTGGCGGTCATCGCGCCGTCCACGGCAACGTCCAGGTCGGCGTCGTCGAGGACGATGAACGGAGCGTTGCCGCCGAGCTCCATCGAGGCGCGTACGACCGTGTCGGCGCACTGGGCGAGCAGGAGCCGGCCGACCTGCGTGGAACCGGTGAAGGAGAGCTTGCGGATCCGTCCGCCGCGCAGGAGCGGTTCGCACACCTCCCCGGCCCGGGAGGTGGTGACGACGTTCAGCACCCCGGCCGGCAGCCCGGCCTCCTCGAGGACCGCGGCGAGGGCCAGGCTGGAGAGCGGGGTCTGCGGGGCGGGCTTGAGCACCATCGTGCAGCCGGCCGCGATCGCCGGGCCGATCTTGCGGGTGCCCATGGCCAGCGGGAAGTTCCACGGGGTGATCAGCAGACAGGGCCCGACCGGGCGCCGGGAGAGGAGCATGCGGTTGCGTCCGTCGGGGAGGATGCCGTGACCGCCGTCGATGCGGACGGCCTCCTCGGAGAACCAGCGGAAGAACTCCGCCGCGTACGCCACCTCTCCCCTGGCCTCCGCCAGCGGCTTGCCCATCTCGGCCGTCATCAGGCGGGCCAGCTCGTCGGTGCGGTCGAGGATGATCTCGTAGGCGCGGCGCAGGATCTCGCTGCGCGCCCGCGGTGCCGTGCGGGCCCACGCCTCCTGCGCCCGGACCGCCGCGTCCTCGGCGAGCCGGGCGTCCTCGGGGCCCGCGTCGGCGACATGGCAGATGATCTCGCCGGTCGCGGGGTCGTCCACGGGCATGACGGCGCCGTCCGCGGCGTCCGTCCAGGCACCGCCGACGAACAACTGGGTCGGTGTGTCGGTCATGAGGTCCCTCCTCGTCGGCCGGCACGGGGGTCCGGCTCGGTCTGCGCGGCGCGGGCCGCCGTCCGGCGCACGGCGGCGGTCACCGGTCCGCCGTGCGCACGGCGGCGGCGGTCACCGGTCCGCCGCTCCCGACGTGCCCGCCTCGACGGCGGCCGTCCACGCCCGGAGCCCCTCGTCGACGGCCGACTCGTCGATGACCAGTGCCGGAATCATCCGGACCACCTGGTTCCAGGCCCCGCAGAGCAGCAACAGCAGGCCCTCGTCGACGGCGGCCCGCTGCACCCGGGCGGCGGTCTGCGGATCCGGGTCGCCGTCCTCGGTGACGAACTCGCTGCCCAGCATCAGCCCCAGCCCTCGCACGTCCCCGATGGCGGGGGTCCGGGCCGCCACCGTCTCCAGCCCGTGGCGCAGCCGTGCCCCCATGGCCTCGGCGTTCTCCACGAGCTTCTCGTCGCGTACCACGTCGAGCGTGGCGCAGGCCGCCGCGCACGCCACCGCGTTGGCGCCGTACGTGCCGCCCTGCGAGCCCGGCCACGCCTTGCGCATCAGCTCCTCGGAGGCGGCGATCCCGGACAGCGGGAACCCGCTGGCCAGGCCCTTGGCGGTGATGAGGATGTCCGGAGTGATACCGAAGTGCTCGTGGCCCCAGAACCGGCCGGTGCGGCCCACGCCGGTCTGCACTTCGTCCAGGATCAGCGGGAAACCGTGCCGGTCCGCGCGTTCCCGCAGGCCTTCCATGAAGGCGCGGGTCGCGGGGACGTACCCGCCCTCGCCGAGTACCGGCTCGACGATGACGGCTGCCGTGTCGGCGGGCGAGGAGATCGTCTGAAGGGTGTAGTCGAGCTCCTGGAGGGCGAAGCGGGTGGCGGTCTCCTCGTCCCAGCCGTATCGGTAGGCCGTCGGGAACGGGGTGACGACCACCCCGCTCATCAGCGGTGAGAAACCGGACCGGAAACGGGTGCCGGAGGTGGTCATGGAGGCGGCGGCGACGGTCCGGCCGTGGAAACCGCCGTGGCAGACCAGGACGTTGGGCCGGCCGGTGGCCTGGCGGGCCAGGCGCAGCGCCGCCTCCACCGCCTCGCTGCCGGAGTTGGTGAAGAACAGGCTGTCCAGACCGGCGGGCAGCACCTCGCCGAGCCGGTCGACGAGGTGGCGCAGCGGCTGGTGCATGACGGTCGTGTACTGCCCGTGGACCAGGGTGCCCACCTGCTCCCGGGCGGCGGCCACCACCCTGGGGTGGCAGTGTCCGGTGCTGGTGACGCCGATACCGGCGGTGAAGTCCAGATAGCGGCGGCCGTCCTCGCCATGGATGTGGACGCCCTCGCCCCGGACGGCCACCACGGGTGTGGCCTGGCGAAGGTGCGGCGACAGTGCGGTCATGCTCGTCTCCCGGCCTGCTCGTCGGTTCTGCTGCGGTCTGTCGAGCATGCCCGCGGTCCCGGCTTCGGCAACGCGTGATCTGTCCGGCCGGGCCGCGGTGTCCGGACGTTGTGTCAACCGCCCGGGTCGCGGTGCACCGCCCGTCAGGCGCGGCGTCCGCCGCCCGGACGCTCTTGCGCAGGTCAGCGAGGCTTGTCAGAGTGACAAGGGCGCGCGCGCAGGGAGGCACCGTGAGCGAGAACCCGCACCCGGACCCGGAGCGCGGCTCCGACGCCCCGGACGATCCCGGTGCCCCGGACGGCCCCAGCGCCCCCGACGACCCCAGCACCCCCAACGGCCCCGATACCCCGGACGACCCCAGCACCCCCAACGGCCCCGGTGTCCGGGGCGACCCCAGCACACCGGACGATGCCAGCGCTCCGGACGGCGCCGGCAGTGCCCCGGACGACTCCGGTGCCGCGGGCGATCCCGGTGCCCCGAGGGCCGTGCGGTGCCCGGACCCGGCAGGCCGTCCGCTCACCGTGGCCGACGTGCTCGCACTGCCCGTGCTGGCCGGCGGGGGCCCGCGGGTGGTCACCGGCGTGGACCGCGTCGACCGTCCGGTCCGGTGGGTGCACATCACCGAACTGACGGACCCGGCCTCCTTCCTCAAGGGCGGCGAACTCGTCCTCACCACCGGCATGCCCCTGCCCGACGACGCCGCCGGTGTGCGCCGCTACGTGGGCGAACTCGCCGCCGTGGGTGCCGCCGCCCTGGTCATCGAGCTCGTACGCCGCTACCACCGGCCGCCCGACGCCCTCGTCGACGCCTGCCGAGCCCACGGCCTGCCCCTGGTCACGCTCGCGAAGGACGTCAACTTCCTGGAGGTCACGCAGGTCGTCCACGCGCTGATCCTCGGCAACCAGGCGGACGCGATGCGCAGGACCCAGCGCGTCCACGAGGCGTTCACCGCCCTCACCCTGCGCGGCGCCGGTCCCGAGGACGTGGTGCGTGCCGCGGCGGAGATGAGCGGACGCACGGTCGTGCTGGAGAACCTGGTCCACCGGGCACTGGTCTGCGAGCCCTCCGGTGGCACGGTGGAGGCCGCGCTCACCGGCTGGGAGCGGCGCTCCCGGGCGACCCCGCCGGCCGACCACACGGAAGTCCTCGGTCCCGGGGGCTGGCTGGTGACCCCGGTGGAGTACCAGGGGGAGCGCTGGGGGCGGGTGGCCATGCTCCCCGGCCCGCCCGGCACGACCGCCGCCCCGTCCTTCGGCCCCGAGGACGTCACCGTGCTGGAGAGAACGGCGATGGCCCTCACCATCGCCCGGCTCACCCGATCCGCCCCGTGGGAGCGCACGGCACACCGGAACGCCCTGCGGGACCTGGTCGAGCAGCGCCACCGCTCCCCCGCCGACGCGCGCGCCCGGGTCGCGGCGCTGGGGCTGCCCACGGACCGCACCCGCTTCGTCGCCGTCCTCGTGGACGTACCGGCACGGGAGGACACGGCGAGAGCCGAGGCCCGCCTCTCCGAGGAACTCGACGCGACGGGACACCAGGCACTCGTCGGACTCCTCGCCCCCACCCGCCTCGGCGTTCTGCTGGCGCTGCGCCCCTCCCGGCCCTGGCGGCAGGCCGTCGAGCGGCTGAGCCGCGTCGCGCTCGCCCCGGCGCCGGGGACGACGGTGAGCGTCGGCTCCCCGGCCCCGGACCTCGCCGACGTCGCCCGCTCGTTCCGCGAGGCGGCCCGGGTGGCCGAGGCCACCGGGCCCGGTGAGCCCCTCCCGCCGGACCGCTCCTTCCACGAACGGTCCGACATCGGCCTGCGCCGCCTGCTGTTCGCGCTCCGCGACGACACCAGGATCCAGGACTACGCACAACGGCGGCTGGGCCCGCTCCTCGACCACGACGCCCGCCACGGCACCGACCTGGTGACCACCCTGCGCGGATATCTGGAGGCCGCCGGCAACAAGACCGTCACCGCCCGCCTCGGCGGTCTCTCCCGGGAGACCGTCTACCAACGGCTGCGCACGATCGAGCGGCTGCTCGGCCGGGACCTCGACTCGGGCGATCAGCGCACCGAACTGCACGTGGCGCTCCAGGTGCTCGACGTGCTGCGCGGCCGCTGACGCCGCCACGACGGACGACCGGCGAACGCGTCGGGCGGTGCCGGGTGCGCTTCCGGTCGCAGACCCGGGAGTGGAGGGGTGCAGGAGTTCCCCGGCCACTGGGTGACGGCGAAGTACGCCGTCTGCGCCCCCCCTTCACCGGCACCATGCGCGAGAACGCCGTAGACGTCGTCCGCCGAAAGGAGCTCCCCGCGCCGGCCCTGTGGCTCAGCGGCGCCGGGACCTGCGCAGCAGGAGGCCGCCGAGCCCCGCCAGGGCGGGGAAGCCGCCCTTCGGCACGGCCGCGGTGCCCGCCAGCCCCACGGCGGTCAGCACGACGCCCGCGGCGCGCTGGGCCGGGATGTCCCCGTGCTCCTCGGCGGACCGCAGCAGCCGGCCGCCCATCCACAGGGCGGGCGCGGCGGCCAGGAACCAGAAGGCGGTGGCGCGGTCGCCCCGGTCGGGCACGGAGCCGAGGGGGTTCGCGCGCGCCATGTCGGCGAGCACGTCTCGGTAGAGCACCGCGCCGACGGCGCCGTGTGCCACACCGACGACCTGGAGGCAGCGTCCGGCTGGACATCGCTTCATGCCCCCATCGTACGAGCGCTCGGGGCGCCGGAGCGGCCCGCCCCGCCCGCTCCGCCCCACAGACGCCGTACCCAACGAGCGGTGCTCACGGGCGAGTTGCCGTGAGCACCGCTCGTCGTCGCCGGCGGATCAGGCGTCGGCGGTGTCCGCCCGGCCGAAGACGGCGTGCAGGCGCCGCGTGTGGTCGGCGGGGCGTTCCGGGCCGGTGAGGGTGACCGTGGCCGTCAGGCGCGGGTCGGTGCTGGACGCGGCGAACCGCAGCTCCAGGTCGCCCGGTTCGACGACCCGGCGCCCGTCGCGGCCGGTGAAGGAGGCGAGGTCGGCCGGGACCGTGACGCGTAGCCGACGCGCCTCGCCGGGTGCGAGCGGCACCCGGGTGTAGCCGACGAGGCGCTGCACCGGCTGGACGACGGAGGCGACCGGGTCGTGCAGGTAGAGCTGGACGACCTCGGTGCCGTGCCGGTCGCCGGTGTTGCGGACGGTGAACGCCAGCGAGAACTCGCCGTCGGTCGCCGCTACCCCGGTGTGCGTCACGAGGTCGCTCCAGGCGAACGTGGTGTACGTGAGGCCGTGTCCGAAGCCGAAGGCGGGCGTCGGGTCGACGTTGGACACCTCGCTGGCGTGCGCGAGCCGCGCTCCGAGGTAGGTGGCCGGCTGGACCCCCGCTCCGCGCGGCACGCTGACCGGCAGCCTGCCGGAGGGGTTGACGCGTCCGCCGAGCACCCCGGCGATGGCGGCGGTGCCCTCCGCCCCCGGGAAGAACGACTGCACGATCGCGGCGGACTCCTCCACGGCCCGTCCGAGAGCGTAGGGACGCCCCGTGAGCAGCACCGTCACCACCGGCTTGCGGGTGTCGAGCAGCGCGTCGAGGAGCTGCTGCTGCGCGCCGGGCAGGGCCAGCGACTCGGTGTCGCAGCCCTCGCCGCTGGTGCCGCGGCCGAACAGTCCGGCGCGGTCGCCCAGGACGGCGACGACGACATCGGCGTCCCGGGCCGCCCGCGCCGCCTCGGGGATGCCGAAGACATCGCCGTCGTCGACGCCCGTGCCGCGTACGACCGTGACCTCGGCGTCGGGGAACTCGGCGGCCAGGGTGTCCCGCAGGGTGGGCAGTTCGATGCCGACCGGGGTCTCGGGATGGTGCACGCCGATGTGCTGGGGGAATGAGTAGCAGCCGAGTACGGCGGTGGGCTCGTCGGCGTTGGGCCCGATCAGGGCGATGCGGCGCGGCCGGTCCAGCGGCAGGGTGCCGTCGTTGCTCAGCAGCACGACCGCTTCCTCGGCGACCGTGCGGGCCAGCTCGCGGTTGCCGGGACCGTCGAGGTCGATCCTGCCGCGCAGAGCGTCCAGGTCGTCCAGGTCGGTGCCGTCCAGGGCGGGCGGCACGGGGTTCCAGTCCGGGTCGAGCAGCCCGAGCGCCGCCTTCTGGGTGAGTACCCGGCGCAGTGCGCGGTCGATCACCGCCTCGGGTACGCGGCCGGCGGCGACGGCCTCCACCAGGGGCGCGCCGAACGTCTTGACGGTGGGCAGTTCGACGTCGACGCCCGCCCGCAGCGCCGCGCCGGCGGCGCCCGCCCAGTCGGCGGCGATGCCGTGCAGCGTCCTGAGGAAGGCGATGCCGAAGTAGTCGGCGACGACGGTTCCGTCGAAGCCCCACGTGTCCCGCAGCAGCCCGGTCAGCAGGGTCTCGTCGGCCGCGGCGGGCACGCCGTCGGTGTCGGTGTAGGAGTGCATCACCGACCGGGCCCCGCCCTCGCGGATCGCCATCTCGAAGGGCGGCAGCAGGACGTCGGCGCGCTCGCGCGGACCCATGGGCGAGGGGGCGAGGTTGCGTCCGGCGCGGGAGGCCGAGTAGCCGACGAAGTGCTTGAGGGTGGCGACGATCCCGGCACCCTCCAGTCCGCGGACGTAGGCGGTGCCGATGGTGCCGACGAGGTACGGGTCCTCGCCGATGGTCTCCTCGACCCGGCCCCAGCGGGCGTCGCGCACCACGTCCAGGACGGGCGCGAGGCCCTGGTGGACGCCGACGGACCGCATGTCGCGGCCGATGGCGGCGGCCATGTCCCGCACCAGGTCCGGGTCGAAGGTGGCGCCCCAGGACAGCGGGACGGGGTAGGCGGTCGCGCCCCAGGCGGCGAAGCCCGCCAGGCACTCCTCGTGGGCGACGGCGGGGATGCCGAAGCGGTTGGCCGAGGCGATGCGTGCCTGGGTGCGCAGCAGGGAGAGCGCGCCGAGCGCCGGGTCGACGGGCGCGGTGCCGAAGGGGCGGGTCAGTTGGCCCAGTCCGGTGGGCAGGAGGGTGTCGAGGTCGACCGCCTCCTCCATGTCGTGCTGGTGGGGGGCCACGTCGCCGCCCTCGTCGGACGCGCCGACCCACACGCCGTACAACTGGGCGATCTTCTCTTCCGGGGTCATCGCGTCGATCAGTGCGGACACCCTGGTGCTGACGGAGTGGGCGGGGTCGTTCCAGAGGGGGACTTCGGGGGTGGTCTCAACGGCCACGTTGGCGATCACTTTCCTCCGACGCCCATCAGACCCTGGACCAGGGCGCGACGGGCGAACAGGTAGACGAGCAGGACGGGGACCATGGACAGCACCACGGCTCCCAGCAGACCGGGGATGTCGATGCCGTGTTCGGTCTGGAAGTTGTACAGACCCAGGGTGACCACCTTGGTGGAGTCGGACTGGGTCAGGACGAGGGGGAACAGGAAGCCGTTCCACGCCTGGAGGGCGGAGAACACGATGATGGTGGACAGCCCGCCACGGGACAGCGGCAGTACGAGCTGGAAGAACATGCGTCGCGGGGTGGCACCGTCCATGGCCATGGCCTCGAACAGCTCCGAGGAGATGTCACGCATCGCGCCGCTGAGGATCAGCGCCGACATGGGCAGGCAGAACGCCGCCGTGGGCAGGATGACGCCGAGCAGGTTGTCGTACAGCCCTGCCTCGCTGATCAGGTAGAACATCGGCACGATCACGGCCTGGGCCGGGATGGCGAGCCCGAGGAGGAACAGCCGGAAGACCGCCGAGGTGGCCCTTCCGTGGCTGCGCACGATGGCGTAGGCGAGTGGCGGGACCAGCAGCAGGACGATGCCGATCACGCACACGGTGACGACGAGCGTGTTGAAGAAGTACTGGCCGAAACCGGAGTCGAAGGCGCTGGTGTAGTTGTCCAGGGTGAAGCTGTCCGGGATGGACACCGGACCGTTCGCGGCGTAGTCCGTGCGGGTGCGCAGCGTCGCGGCGAGCATCACGTACAGCGGCAGGCCGACCAGGAAGAGCCAGACCAGGGAGCCCGCGCCGGCCAGGTAGTTGGGGCGGCGCCTCATGACACACCCTCCATGGAGCCGCGCATCTTGTCGTAGCCGGACACCCGGACGACGATCAGCGAGATGATGGTGGCGGCGATGACCAGGGCGAGGGCGATGGCCGAGCCGGTGCCGAAGTCGAAGCCTTTGAAGGCCTTCTGGTACATGTAGTAGGCGCTGATCGTGGTGTCGGTGCCCGGTCCGCCCTGGGTCAGGATGAGGACCGTCTCGAACGTGGTCAGGCCGCCGACGATCATCAGGATCATCGAGGTGATCATCGAGGTGCGCAGTTGCGGCAGCGTGATGTGGAAGAACTGCCGGTAGCGGCCCGCCCCGTCGATCTCCGCCGCCTGGTACAGCACCTGCGGGACGGCGCGCGCCGCACCTTGGTAGATCAGGGTGTGGAACGGGGTGAACTGCCAGGTGCTCACGAACGCCAGCACCCCGATGGCGGTGGCCTGTTCACCGAACAGGTTCCCGTCGCCGAACAGCCAGACGGCGTCGGCGGGGATGCCGAAGTTCGGGTCGAGCAGCGCCCGCCAGAGCACGGACACGGCCGTGGCGGACAGCAGCAGCGGTACGAAGTAGATGACCGACAGCACGGCGCGGTTGCGCTGGTGACCGGCGGCCCACACGCCGAGCACGATGCTCAGCGGCGTCTGGATGACCACGCCGAGCGCGGTCAGGAGCAGGGTCAGCCAGATGCTCTTGAGCATCACCGGGTCGTCGACCAGGCGCGACCAGTTGTCCATGCCGACGAACTCGGGCGAGCCGAGTCCGTTCCAGCTCATGAAGGACAGCACCGCGACCATGATCAGGGGGACGATTGCGAACAGGGCGAAGAACACGGTGGCGGGGAGCGCCCAGGTGAAGCCGGGGCGTCCCACGTTGGTTGCGGAGTAGCCGTCCGGCCGCCGCCGGGCTCCCTTGCGGGGCCCGGCGGCGGGACGGGCGCTCGTGATCTGTGTGGTCATGAGCCGTTCACTCGGTCGGGAGGGCCTGCATGGCCTTGATGAAGCCGTCGGCGTCCAACTGACCGTTGAAGAACTGCTGCACGGCCTGGTGCATGGGCGCGCTCGCCGACGGCGGGTACGCCTGGTCCCAGGAGAGCTGGAACGACGGCGCGTCGGTCACCAGGTCGTACTGGAAGCGGGAGTACTCGGGGGTGGCCGAGGTCTCGATGAACTCGTCGGTGTTGGTCGTGGTCGGCAGGTTGCCGATGTCCAGTTGCGCCTTGACGAACTCGTCGGAGTACATGAGCTTCAGGAACTCGGCGACGGCCTCGGGGTGCTCGGTCTTCTTCAGCACCGAGTAGAAGTTGTTGGTGTTGCCGACGATGTTGGCCGGATCGCCCTTGCCGCCCTCGACGGTCGGGAAGGCGGCGTAGCCGAGGTTCTTCTCGGCGAACTCCCTGGCGTCCGTCTGCTGCTGGGAGTAGTACCAGGAGCCCATCAGCTCGAAGCCGGCCTTGCCGGAGGCGAGCAGCGCGGGTGAGGCGCCGTTGGTGTACTTGACGGAGTCGTAGTTCTTGCCGAAGGCGCCGGCGTCGACGAGCTCCTCGAGCATGCTCAGGGCCTTCTTGCTGTCCGCGCTCTCCCAGGCGCTCTTGTCGCCCCCGACGGCCTTCTCGAACAGCTCGGGGCCGGCCACGCGGTCGTAGAGGTACTGGAACCACATCTGCGTCGGCCAGCGGTCGCCGCCGCCGAGCGCGATCGGGGTGACGCCCTCGTCCTTGAGCTTGCCCACCACGTCGAGCAGCTCGTCCCAGGTCTTCGGCGGCTGGACGCCGGCCTTGTCGAGGACCGCCTTGTTGTGGAAGAGCAGGATCGGCTGGGTGCCGCGCATCGGGATGCCGTAGGACTTGCCGTCCACGACCGCGCTCTCGAAGACGTTGGGCAGGAACTTGCTCTTGAGGTCCGGGTTCTTCTTGATCATGTCGTCGAGCGGCAGCAGCAGGTCGGCCTTGACGAACGGCTTGATGCTGCCGCCGCCCCAGTTGAAGAAGACGTCCGGCGCCTGGGGGGTGCTGATGATCGTCTGGAGCTTCTGCTGGTAGTCGGCACCGGGGATGGTGTCGAGAACGACCTTGACGTCGGACGTCTTGTTGAACGTGTCGACGATCCGCTTCTCGACCTTGTTGCTGGCGTCCCCGTAGACCAGGACATGGATCTTGCCGTCGTCCGACGACGCCCCGCCGCTCCCGTCGCCGCAGGCCGCGAGGCTCAGCGCCAGGGCGAGCGTCGCACCGCAGGCGACCAGTCTGGGCAAGCGCGCACGTGTCTTCATCGTTCGCCTTTCGAAAGTTTCGGCACCATCACCGAAAGTCCATGCTGACGGACAGTAAAGTCAGACGGGAATTCTGGTCAATGGCCCTGCACGCTCCGGCTCAAAACGTTATCCACGGCATGGCCTATCCTGCCGCTATGCACGACGAAGCTGAGGTGGACGCTAGGGTGACCCTGGCCGAGGTGGCGAAAGAAGCGGGGGTGTCCCCTCCGACAGTTTCGAAGGTCCTCAACGGTCGTTCGGATGTCTCCAGCCTCACCCGGGCCAAGGTCGAAAGCCTTCTGGAGGTCCACGGTTACCGTCGCCGGACCTCCGCCCCACCTCGCTCGCCACTCGTCGAGCTGGTCTTCCACGAACTGGACAGCGTCTGGGCGATGGAACTCGTCCGGGGCGTGGAGAGCGTCGCCAAGGCGAACCGGGCCACCGTGGTGCTCACCAGGAGCGGCACCCGGCACGCACCCGCACCCGACTGGATAGAGGGTGTGCTCCGGCGCCGGCCGCTGGGTGTCGTGCTGGTCTTCTCGTCGCTGCCCGCCGAGGTGAAGCACCGGCTCAGGGCGCGGGACATCCCGTTCGTCATCGTCGACCCGGCCGGCGACCCCGACCCCGACGTGCCGTCCGTGGGCTCCGCCAACTGGGCCGGCGGTCTCGCGGCGACACGCCATCTCACCGGCCACGGACACGAACGCGTCGCGGTCATCACCGGACCCGAGGACATGCTGTGCTCACTGGCCCGGCTCGACGGGTACCGCTCGGCCATGACCATGGCGGGCCTGCCGACCGACCCGCGCCTCGTCCGCTTCGGCGACTTCCATGTGCGAAGCGGCTTCGAGCACGCCATGGACCTGCTGAACGGCCCCGAGCGGCCGACGGCGATCTTCGCGGGCAGCGACCTCCAGGCCCTCGGCGTACTGGAGGCCGCCCGGTTGACGGGCCTGAGGGTGCCGGAGGACCTCTCGGTGGTCGGCTACGACGACGTGCCGCTGGCCCAGTGGGCGAGCCCGCCACTGACCACGGTCCACCAGCCGCTGCGGCACATGGCCGAGGAGGCGGCCCGCATGCTCTTCCGCCCGGACGAGCCCGGCAGGACCGCCCAGCGCATCGCACTGGCGACCCACCTCGTCGTTCGGCAGAGCACGGCGCCCCGGGGCTGACGAAGATCCGTCACCGTGCTCCGCGCAGCTCGAGAACATAGGTCGCGGTGAGCGCCACGGCACGGTCTTCGTCCTCGGCCAGATCCAGGAGGGCACGTGCCGCCGAGACCCCCGGGATGTCCGCGAGCGCCTGTGCCAGCCGTCGGCGCGCGGCCGGACCGGCGGTGCCACGGGTGAGGCGTGCGACGAGCCCGGCGGTGATCCGGTCCGCCAACGCGGGATCACGCGCCAGCGCGCCCAGCGCATCGGCCGCATCGACGTCGTGGGCCTCCTCGACGACCATGTCGACGAGGATCGGAACCGCTTCGGCCACCCCACGTGTCCCGAGCACCACGGCCGCATACCTGCGGACCACGGTGTCGGGATGGTTCATGAGGGCGTCCCGCAGCAGTGCGGTCGCCGCACCGTCCGCGATCTCGGCGATGGACTGCACGGCACGTTCGCGCACCTCGGGCTCGGGCGAGCCGAGTCCCTCGGCCAGCAGCGCCAGTCCGCCGTCACCCGAGTGTGCCAGAGCCCATCGCAGAGCTCCGGCGACGTTCGGGTCGGTCTCCCTCAGCGCCGCCTCGGCCAGTGCTTCCACCGGCACCGGCATCTCGTCGACCGAGGACAGGGCGGCCCGCTGGCGCGTTCCGGCGCTCTTCGACCCCAACGCCCGCAGGAGTGCCACGGTCTGGAGGACGTCCTCCCAGCCGGCGGGCTCCGCGGCACCGATCCGGCGGAGCCGCGTGAGCAGCTCCGTCTCACGCGCGATGCGTTCCCGCGTCCGGCGGACGAGGTCGTCGACGAGCTCCGAGGGCGTGAAGCCGGGATCGTCGAGCGCGCGCCCGATGTCACGCAGCGACAGCCCCAGCGCCCGCAGGCTCTCGATGTGGAAGATCCGCCGGATGTCCTCGTCGGAGTACTCCCGGTACCCGGCACCGGTGCGGCCCGTCGGCCGCACCAGGCCGAGCGACTCGTAGTGCCTGAGCATGCGGGCGCTGACCCCGGACCGTCGTGCCACCTCACCGATCAACACTGCCTGTCACGCCTCCCGGCCCGTCCCGCTGTCACGCCTCCCGGCCCGTCCCGCTGTCACGCCTCCCGGCCCGTCCCGCCGAGGGCCAGGATGCGCTTCGCCTCCTCGATCGCGAAGTCGAACCCGGCATCCGGGTCACGCAACAGCCGTTCCGTGGCGATCGCGTGCCGACGCACCCGTGGATCGGGACCCGTCATCGCGGCGCTCAGGGCCGGCGCGATCACCTCACCGAGCGCGCTCAGCGCCCGGCTCAGGCTCAACTGCGTCTCCCGCCCTCCACGCCCGAGCTGTGTCGCCAGCGCTTCGGCCAACTCGTGCTCCTCCCCCTCCGGTACGAGCACCACCGCTGCCCGCCAGGCGCTCCGCGCGACCTCGTCGTCGGCGTCGGTCACGAGCGCCCGGGTGATGGCCGGCCACGCTCGCCGGTCCCCGATCTTGGACAACGTGTGCAGGGCCTGGCTCCGTGCCTGCGCACGCTCCGAGCGGAGTTCCTCGAGCAGGGCCGGCAGCGTGACCGAGGCCGGGTGGCGGGCGAGTGCCCAGGTGAGCATGTCACGCACGTGGAATTCGGGTTCGACCGCGCATCGTCGCACGAGCGCGTCGACGCATCGGGGGTCGGGGCTCGTACCGGCCGCCAGCGCCGCCCGCAGCCGCACCGAGGAACTGCTGTCCTCCAGTTGCCGAAGAGCCTGATGCGCGACCTGGTTCTGTTTCGTCATGTCGTCGGGTCACCTCCTGGGCCGCAGTCAAGACCTTGTCACCGTGTCAAGGTCAACTTCGGCCCGGCGAACGCCCGACGACGCCCGGCGACATCCATGACACCCATGACGCCCATGGCGCCCGTGACACCCGTAGTGTGGCTTCGCCCCGTCCCTCAGCGCTGGTGCGGGGAGCGACCGTAGGCGTGGAGACCCTCGACGACCTCGTCGTCACCGACCTGCTCGAAGTCGTCGTACCACTGGCCGACCGCCCGGAAGTCCGACGGCCGGTGCAGGCAGATCACGTCATCGGCTTCCGACTCCATTTCGGCCGCGGTCTCGGCGGCGCCGACGGGGACGGCCAGGACCAGTCGCGCGGGACGCAGACGGCGCAGGTGGCGCAGGGCGGCGCGGGCGGTGGCGCCGGTGGCGAGTCCGTCGTCGACGAGGACGACGGTCCGGTCCCCGACTTCGGGCGGTGACTGGTCGCCCCGGTACAGCAGTGCGCGACGGTGCAGTTCGGCGCGCTCGCGGGCCACATCCGGGAGGAGCCGGTTCTCGTCCAGGCCGAGCAGGTCGAGCGCCCGCCGGTCGAACAGCGGCGGATCGTCGCCCACTATCGCGCCGATGCCCGTCTCCGGTTGGCCGGGAACGCCGATCTTCCGGGCGACCAGCACGTCCATGGGCGCTCCGAGTACCCGGGCGACCTGGGCGGCCACGGGCACGCCGCCCCGGGGCAGCGCGAGGACGACGAGGTCTCGGAGGTCGCCGTCGCCGGCCCATTCCCGGAGGCGGACGGCGAGTTCCTGGCCGGCTTCCCGGCGGTCGTGGAATCGCATGACCGGGTATCCGCCTTTCTCACGAGGGAGACGGCGTGCGAGCCGCGCGGCTTCACACGGCCGGTCGGGGCTGCCGCCGCCCTGCTCCGCACCGTCCCGGGCAGCCAGTCGCGGCACGCCACCGGCGGGAGCCGACCGTCCAGGACGATCTCCGCGCCCCGCCGGGGGCATTCGGTTCCCCGGCCGGCGTCACATCGTCCGGGTGCCCCGTACGGATTCGAAGGCCACGCGCGTTCGTCTCCCCTGGTGCTGTCCCATGGCCCGGTACGGGTACCCGGCGGGCGGCCGGCCACTCCGGCCGGCCGGGTGCCGCGGCACCCGGCCGCGCTCGCTGGGGCGAGACTGGCTCGCGGCGGGGCCGACGCGGCCGTGGCCCGTCATGGCCGGGGGAACCCGCCCTCGCCCCGCCGGCCCACCCGCGGCGAAGGCGAGCCCACACCCTTCCCGACGCCCCCGTCTTCTACGAGGCGGTCGAGGCCGCAGAACCCGCCGAAGCGGTGACGGGGCCACGGAAGCGGTAGGCACGCTTGTCGAGCCCCGTGCCGACGGTCCGGCCTCTCCGGAAGCCGGCCGTCCTCTCCCTCCGCATCCTCCGCCTCGCGTCGACGCCGGTGCCGGTTCCGGTGCCTGGGCCTGTGCCTGTGCCTGTGCCTCTGCCGGGCGGGAACGGCTCGTCGGTCACCGTGCGCGGTCTGCGGCGGACACCGCGTCCGGGCGGGTCCGCAGCGGCCGCAGCACCGCCGTCCCCTCCTCGAGTCCGACCTTCATGGCGAAGTCGAACCGGTCCACCTCCAAGCACAACTCCACATCGGCGGGGTGGGCACCACGGCGCCGCCCGCCGCGCAGGTCGTCCGCGGCCGGGGAGGTGGCGGCGCGGTGCAGATAGGGGCCGGGATCGGGACGGTTCCCGGCCAGGAGCCGGTCCAGGTACTCGGCGCAGGCCAGGTCCTCGGCGGCACGGCCGTCCTCGCCCGTGGCGACGAAGGTCACCGAGTCGGTGCCGGTGTCCGTCAGGACCCGGGCCGTGGCACCGGCCACGGCGAAACTGGCGCACAGCGCCAGTTTCGCCTCGACGACGGCCAGGGCCCCGACCGTTCCCGCGGTGGTCTTCTGAATCACCGTGCGACCGACCAGGTCGGCCTCCTGGATCAGGCGCGGGGAGTTGACCAGGTCGAAGCCGTCGGCGGATGCCCCGTCCTTGAGCGCGAGCCAGCCCGGGTGACCCGCCTTGACCGCCAGCGCCTCGTCCTCGTCGGCAGCGAGGACGATCTTGGCTGCCCCACGGTGGAAGGCCCATGCCGCGGTGGTGAACGCCCGCATCACATCGATCACCACGACCACCTGTTCGGTGCCGTCGACCTCGGGTATCCCCACCACACGCGAGTCCATGCCGGGATGATCGCAGCCCGCTGAAGCGGCCCACAAGACCGGCAACCTCCCGGCACGGCAGCGGTGGGGAACTTGGAGAGACCGCCACGCCAGGAAGAGGCAGCGCGCTGTGTTCCGGGGCGCTGCTACCCCTGCGTGGAGCGCCGGCTCCGCTTCTTCCACGGGATGTGGGTGGCGAGCATGTCGCCCACCGTGCCGACCACATTGAACGCGAGCCAGCCCACGCCCTTCAGGACGCGCACGACCGCCGAACCCGCAGCCTCTTCCATGTTCTGATCTCCTCTTCGACCGTAGCCGTCCCGCGGCTTGCTTCGATCTTGAAGATGCGTTCAGTCGCCACTCGGTTGTCCGGGGGAACGGCGATCTGGGCCACAGTCGAGAAGACGGGCCGCTTCGGGAAGACCGGATCCTTCCCGTGCTCACTCCCTCCAAGCGGTGGTGCACGCGGTCGCAGCGGGCTGCCGGACACGGCGTAGGCCGGCCACGTCGGATCGCCGCCGTGCAAGTCACGGATGGTCTGCCAGGCCTCCAGGGAAGCCTGACCGAGTGGCTGGCGGTGCGCAATGAACTGGTCGTAGCAGGCCTCGGCGAACTGCAATGCGGATCGTGACCGGACGGGCCGGAGAGTGCCGATGAAGGGCCCGCCTCCCGCGTTGAGGGACTGGGGTGCCCGCTCAAGGCTCTCGCCGAACCAGTCGATCTCCCCGGCACTTCGGCAGGCGTTGAAGAACACGAGAGCCGACGTCCCGTCCGCCCACCACCATGAGGCGTGCGTCCGCGGTGGGCGCCGTCCCGCACTCGTCCGCCTCCAACGGCTCCAACGTGGCGTACTGCGAGTCCAGCAGCGCCTGGGCATGACGTGGCGCCCGGCCAGCCGCCCGGCGATCAGCTCGCGGTCACCCGCGCAGGTGCGGGAAGTAGAACCCGGCCCCGGCCGCCCGCAACCGGTTGCGGTAGCTCCGTTCGAGCGCCGAGCAGCCGACCACACCGGCCAGGCCGGGCCCGTCGGCCTGCCGCTCCCGCGCCCACGCGGCGATCGCGTCGAGCCAGGGCGCCCGGTCGGTGTCGTCCAGCGGCGTACCGGCGGACATCTTGGCGATGTTCGCCGGTGGGTGGAAGTCGTCGGCCTCGGCGTAGGGCACGCCGAGCCGGGTGGCCAGCGGCTGACCCACGGTGGACTCGCCCGTGCCGGACACCCCCATCACGACCACGACCTGCTGCGCTGCGGACGCTGCGGACATCACTTCCTCGCTTGTCCTGCCTCCGTTTTCTTGCCCAGTACATCCAATGCGATAGATGCTACGTATCCAGGAAAAGATGGCGCAAAAGTCATACATATTCGGGGAGAGTGACCCGTAGGTTGAGTGTCATGAACAAGCAGCAGCACCAAGGTCTGCACGCGAAAGTGCTCGCCACCCTCGGCCCCGCCATCACCGGTGGCGACTACGCACCGGGGAGCGTGCTGCGCACGGACGAGCTCGAAGCCCGCTTCCAGGTGTCCCGTACGGTCATGCGCGAGGCGATACGCGTGCTGGAATCCATGCATCTGGTGCAGTCGCGCCGTCGGGTGGGAGTCACGGTGCTGCCGACCGAGGCATGGAACGTCTTCGACCCGCAGGTCATCATCTGGCGCCTGCAGGGCGCGGACCGGCCCCGGCAACTGCGTTCGCTCACCATGCTGCGGTCCGCCGTGGAACCGGCCGCCGCCCGGCTGGCGGCACAGCTCGCCACCGGCGAGGAGTGCGCAAGGCTGACCGAGCACGCCCTGGGCATGGTGGCCACCTCGCGGGGTCAGCAGCTCGAGGGCTATCTGGTGCACGATGTGGCCTTCCACCGGGTGATTCTGCGGGCGTCGCGGAACGAGATGTTCGCTCGGCTCGGGGACGTGGTGGCCGCCGTGCTGACCGGCCGTACACAGCATCAGGTGATGTTCTCCGACCCGGATCCGGCGGCCGTCACCCTGCATGTGCGGGTCGCCGAGGCGGTACGGGCCGGGGAGCCGGACGTCGCGGAGGAGCTGACCCGGCAGATCACCGTGGGCGCCATGGCGGAGCTGGACGTTCTGGCGCCGTGAGACCGGACGGTCACGCGCCGTGAGGCACGGGGCACCCCCGCTGCAGGAGCGCGGGGGTGCCCCGTGGACCGATGGCCACCGGTAACGGTCGGTGACGGCCGCCACCGGTGCGCCGGCACACCGGCGTCAGATCACGGCCCAGAGGCCGAGCGCGACGGCGAACGCGGAGAGACCGAGCGTCGTCTCCATCACCGTCCAGGTTTTCAGGGTGGTCTTCTCGTCCATCCCGAAGAACCGGCTGACCAGCCAGAAGCCCGAGTCGTTCACATGCGAGAGCACCGTGGCGCCCGCGGCGATGGCGACGACCAGCAGCGCGATCTGCGGGTTGCTCAGCCCCGCCTCGCCGACCGAACCGGCGATCAGGCCGCCCGTGGTGGTCAGCGCGACCGTGGCCGAGCCCTGGGCCACCCGCAGCAGCGTGGCGATGATGAACGCCTGGAGGATCAGCGAGAACCCGAGGTCGGACAGCGAGGAGCTCAGCGCGTCCCCGATGCCGCTCAGCTCCAGCACTCCGCCGAACATGCCGCCGGCGCCGGTGATCAGGATGATGGCGCAGATCGGCCCCAGCGCCTCGTCCACGATCTTGCGGACGCCCTCCATGGACGTACGGGGCTTCCCCAGGACCATGATGGCGACGATGACGGTGATCATCAGGGCGACCGGCGTCGTGCCGAGCAGCCCGAGGAACGCGGGGAACCCCTCATCGGCGTCGAGCGTGCCCGCCGTGCCCAGGGTGTCCAGCACGGTGTCGCAGGAGATCAGGACCAGCGGAATCAACAGCAGGCCGAGAACCGTACCGAAGCGCGGCGGCTGCTGCCCGAGGCGGACACCACGCTCGCCGGGGACACCCGCCTTGCCGGGGGCGTCGTCGTTGCCGGGGGCGTCGTCGTTCTCTACACGCTCCGCGTCCGTACGGCCGTGCGCGTCGCGGGCGGCACCGAAGACCACGTCGGACACGGAGACGAACACCCGGGCACCGAGGAAGCGGGAGACCAGGTAGACGCCGACGTACCAGGCGACGAGGGCGATCGGGATACCGATCAGCAGTGTGACGCCGATGTCACCGCCGAGCTGTTCGGTGGCCGCCACCGGACCCGGGTGCGGCGGCACGATGGCGTGCATGGCCGCGAAGGCACCGGCCGCGGGCAGCGCGTAGAACAGCAGCGAACCGCCGAAGCGGCGGGCCACGGTGAGGATGATCGGCAGAAAGACGACCAGCCCGGCGTCGAAGAAGATCGGGAAGCCGAAGAGCAGCGCCGCCACACCGAGCGCGAGCGGTGCCCGGCGTTCACCGAAACGGGCGATCAGGGTGTCCGCCAGCACCTGGGCGCCGCCGGTGACTTCCAGCAGCCGCCCGAGCATCACGCCGAAGGCGACCAGTAGCGCGACCGAGCCGAGCGTATCGGCGAAGCCGAACATCAGGACGTCCGGGATGTCGGCAAGCGGGAAACCGACTGCGAGCGCGGTCAGCACGCTGACCAGGACCAGTGACACGAAGGCGTGCAGTTTCACCTTCATGATCAGAAAGAGCAGCAGGGCCACCGCCCCCGCTGCGATCAGCAGCAGCGTGGCCGTGCCGTAAACCGGCTCTATTGCTTCCATGGCAACTCCTCGTTGAGACGCTCGGGAAGTTACGCCATAGGTAGTACGTATTCAAGAGTCTGACGAAAAAAGTCATACGAAAGAGCTGAAGGGGATGGCGCACACGGGTGCGCCCCTCGCTTCCGGCCTGGTCGGGAGCGGGGGGCGCACGGTGGCGGGGAGTCGCGGGGCTCGGGGGCGTGCGGGGCCGGGGGTGCCCGGAGGCAAGGCCCCTCGCCATATCACCCGCGCATCACACAGACGCCCCTATAACGCGGGGGTGCGGGAAACCGGTCTGACCAGGTTGATGACCTCGCGGGCGGCATACCGCTTGAGGCACCGGATGATTTCACGTCGGGTCTTGCCTTCCTGGGTACGGCGTTCGTAGTACGCCTGGGTGCGCGGGTCGTGGCGCAGCCGGGTGAAGACGATGCGGTGCAGGGCGGCGTTGGCCTGCCGGTCGCCGCCGTAGTTGAGCCGGCGCGTGCGCCGTCGGCCGGAGGAATACTCGATGGGGCTGACTCCGCAAGGGGCGGTGAGCTGTTCGATGCGCTCGGCGAGCATGCGTAACGTCATGTGGGTGGCCTGGATCACCGCGTCCTCGTCTCCCCCACCGTCGGGTGGGCCGAGGCGCGCACAGGTGCGGAACAGCTCGGCGCTGCCGAGGCTCGACATTCGTTCCCGCAGGGCGGGGTCGGCGATGACCAGGACGGCCTTGAGCTGGTTGATCGCCTGGGTGCGGGCCTTGACCGCGGAGTCCTTGGCGAGCTTGTACATACGGGCGCTGTGCACCGGGCCGTCACCGGACTTGGCCCGGGCCCGGGCCAGACCGCTGGCCGCCGAACTCGGCCTCGACGCGCTGGTCCAGCACGCGGTCGACGCCGCCACCCGCCTGGCCGGAGCGGGGCGGGGCGTTCGGCGCCAACGTCCTGGGCGAGACCGGGGAGTCGTACCTGCTTTACGTGATCTCGATGTCGACCGGTCGGCCTTCGACAAGTTCCCCATGCCGCGCAACACCAAGGTGTTCGATCCGCTACGGCACCATTGCCCGCCTGGACCGGCGTCGGCTATCT
Source organism: Streptomyces pactum (assembly GCF_002005225.1). NCBI lineage: Bacteria > Bacillati > Actinomycetota > Actinomycetes > Kitasatosporales > Streptomycetaceae > Streptomyces > Streptomyces pactum. The sequence goes on along the minus strand of NZ_CP019724.1, from coordinate 7,529,575 downwards.
CACCGCAACCGCCTCCTGGGATGCTTTCCCGGGGCACACCCCCGACGACGTGCAGAGCGGCATCGGCGTCGTGCACAACGCGCTCCTCCTGGACGGGCCCGAGCGCACCGTGGTCCGGAGCCCGTTCCACCCCGCGCCCCAGGCTCTCCTGCACGGGGTTCAGCTTGATCGGGCGGGCACTCTGGGCACCGATGCAGCACGCCCGTCACTTCCTGACCAAAGCGGCGGCATCCGCCTCACTCCGCAGCCAGGTTCTGCCCTCGACGACCGGCGGGCAGGGCCCGGCTCAGGGCAAACCCATCGCCAACGAGACAGGGCGTGCGGCGCATGGCCCCGCCCACGGGGTCCCCAACTGTCTCTCTGGCCGGGCTCTCACCTCGTCCCGGCCTCGAGTGGTCCAGAAGCTCCTCATGGTGTGGACTTTCCGACGCGGAGGGAGTCACGGACACGTCACTCGTCGCAGAGAGTTGGTGAGGCGCCCTGACCTCAAAAGAAGTGCTTGCGTCCACCGACTGCGCGACCGGTCGCACCCAGGATCCACAGGATGGCGCCAACCAGAATGAGGATGCCACCGATCGTCGTCAGCAGACCCATACCAACAAGCAGGCCGATGATCAGCAGAATAAGCCCAAGAATGATCATTTAAAACCCCATCGTCAATTTCGGCTCAGGCGCGTGTGCGTATGAGCTTCACAAGGGCCTGAGTTCGTCCGTTAGTGGGTAGATCCCGACCAGCTCCGAATGCCAGGACCTCGGTGCGATAGTCCTTGTGCCCGGCGACACGGTGTTCACACCCTCTGCAGGAAGGCGCACCTCTGCCCGCTTCCGATCCCTTCCCTGCCTCGGACACCTACGGCTCCTGCGAGAGCTGCGCGCATGAGCACGACCCCCTCACCACGGTGACGGGGCACTGAAACTCCGGGTGGGTCGGTGGTCGCAGCCACGACGGAGCTTCAATGGTCCCTGACGGAAGACTTTTCTGGCGCCAGCCCCCGCCCTGCCTCCCCGCAGGGTTCCGTCGTCTCACTGCTGCAATGTTGACAGCGGATGCGATCGCAGATCCGTCGTCCCCACAAGCAAAGCAGGCACCTGCTGAGTGACGAGCCGAACGTGTCCTGTGCGCCAGCGCGTTCGACCTCATGGCGAAGCCGCACCGGAGTGCTCCGGTGCGGCTTCGCCGCTCACGGATCCGCGCAGAGCTCCCGCCCGGACGGACCTCGGTGGGGTCTCGCCGTATCACCCGCGTATCACAGACGCCCCTATAACGCGGGGGCGCGGGAAACTGGTCTGACCAGGTTAAAGACCTCGCGGGGCGATGAGGGCATCTGGCCCGTTCCCTCCGGCGGACCCAGTGGGCGACTCCATGACCGGATCGTGGCCGAGAACAGATGAGAGGGCGGTGATGCGCCGATAGCTGATCTCGACCTCCCCCGCCCTGCGCACCAGCGGTTTCAGCTCGGCTCGGTGAGCCCTTCCACCTGCTCGACGAACGTGCGGCGTCCGCACTCCGACGCCCGGCACCTGAACCGCCGCACCGCCAGGTCGATCACGACCCTCCGACCGGCGATGGCCAGGTCGGCCAGGCGCCGCCGGTACCCGCCGTGGACGCGTGCGGACACCTGCCACAGCCTGGGCAGGCCGCCTCCCGGGTTACCGTCCGCGCGGCGAAGGCCAGCGCGGCATCGTCCACCACAACCTCCTCGACCACCACAGATGACAGATGGCCAAAGGCCGTCGAGAGCACGTAGCAATCACACGAACGGCCATCCTTCCAGCAGCCTGTGACTGCCCGTCACCGAACCACAAGAAGTGGATCAGAGCCGAACGAAGCGGCCGTTGACAGCTATCCGCGGGAAGACCTCAGACAGATCCGGCCGCCGACGATCCGTCAGCCGTCCATCAGGGTCGACCGAGGCTCAGCGCCGGTTTTCGTTCCGCTGGAATTCCTATACCGCGGTGGGGGCCCCGTTCGCCCCTCCCGCCTGGACCAGGCCCGTCTGGTACGCGATGACGACGAGCTGTGCCCGGTCGCGGGCGTTGAGCTTCGTCATCGCGCGGTGGATGTGCGTCCGTGCCGTCAGTGGGCTGACCACCAGCAGCTCGGCGATCTCCGCGTTGGACTTGCCCTCGGCCGCCAGCGCCATCACTTGCCGTTCCCGTCCGGTGAGGTCGGCGAGCCGTTCCGGGGGCACCAGGTGGGTGCCGGGGGCCGGGGAGGTGAGGAAGCGGGTGATCAGGGTGCGGGTGGCGCCGGGGGAGAGCAGCGCCTCCCCGGAGGCCACCGTGCGGATGCCGGCCAGCAGGGCGTCCGCGGTGACGTCCTTGCCGAGGAAGCCGCTGGCCCCGGCTCTCAGCGCCTGGGCGACGTAGTCCTCGGTCTCGAAGGTGGTCAGGATCAGCACGCGGGTGGTCGCCAGCTCCGGATCGGCGCAGATCGCCGCGGTGCCGGACAGACCGTCCGTCCCGGGCATGCGGATGTCCATGAGCACCACGTCCGGGTGGTGGGTACGGGCCAGCTCCAGCGCCTCCGCCCCGTCGGACGCCTCCCCGACGACATCCATGTCCGGACAGGAGTCGATCAGGATGCGGAACGTGGCCCGCAGCAGGGCCTGGTCGTCCGCGAGCAGCACCTCCACGGTCATGGAGACTCTCCTTCGACGGCGGCGGCCGGTTGCAGCGGCAGCGCGGTGGTGACCTCGAAGCCACCCTCGGGGCGAGGGCCCGCGCACAGGTCGCCACCGATGGACTGGGCGCGCTCCCGCATGCCCCGCAGCCCGAAGCCGCCGGACGTCCCGTTGACGGCGGTGGCGGTGGCCGGGCCGTCGTTGCTGACGGTGATGAGCAGCCGGGAGTCGGCGTAGGTGAAGCTGACGTGGGCGGCGCGTTCGGGGGCGTGCTTGGCGACGTTGGTGAGGGCCTCCTGCACGATCCGGTACGCGGTCAGGTCCACGCCCGGCGTCAGCGGGCGGCGCACGCCCTCCTGGTGGACGACGACTTCCAGGCCCGCCGAGCGGTAGGAGTCGATCAGCTCGGGAAGGCGGGCGAGCCCCGGCGCCGGTTCCAGGCCCTCGCCCTTGGGCCGGTCGTCCTGGCGCAGCAGGCCCAGGGTGGCCTTGAGCTCGCGCAGCGCCGAGGAGGTGGTGCCGGTGAGGTCGTCGAGGATCTTCCGGCTCTGCTCGGGGTTGCTGCGCGAGAGGTGGGCGGCGGTGCCGGCCTGGGCGTTGGCGAGGGCCAGGTGGTGGGCTACGACGTCGTGCAGCTCGCGGGCGATGCGCATGCGTTCCTCGGTGACCCGCAGCCGGGCCTCCTCCTCCCGGGTGCGTTCGGCGTGCTCGGCGCGGGCCTTGACCGCTTCGAGGTAGTCGCCGCGCAGCCGGGCCAGGCTGCCGCCGACGAGCGGCAGGGCCATCCAGAACACCGGGCCGATCACGGTCAGGACCGGGGAGAGGTCGCGCATGCCGTCGGAGAACAGGTGCACGGTCAGCAGGGCCACCGTGACGACGAGCGCGTACAGGCGGACGGTCCGGCGGTCGCACAGGACGGCCAGCCAGTACATCGCGGCGAGCAGCGGGGCCAGCAGCATCGGGGTGAGCAGGTAGCCGCGCGCGATCGCGGCGATGGTCACCCCGGCGACCACGACCACGACCGTGCGGGTGTGGGTGCGGTACTTCAGCAGGACGAAGCAGGACAGGCCGAGCATGACCTCCAGCGACTTCCCCGCCTCCGGGCTGTTGACGCCGGGGAGGCTGAGCTGGGTGCCGAAGGAGGCACAGCCGATGAGGGCCAGCACCACCATCACGTCCAGGAAGCGGGGGAAGCGCGGGAAGCGCGACGCGTACTGCTCCACGCGCTCGGTGTAGCGCTCCAGGCTGCTGCTCATGGTCGGCTCTCTCGACGAGGGGACTGGCATCCATGGTGGACGATGCGAAGCCGCCCGGGTCGCTGGGACGACCCCGGGCGGCTCCTGCGCACCCGGTCAGGCGCGGGCGAGGTCCTTCTCGGCCGGTTCCGCCTCGGGCTCGGTCGGGCGGGTCAGCGCCTCGCCCTCCACATCGACCCGGGGCAGGATCCGGTCCAGCCACTTCGGCAGCCACCAGGCCCGCTCGCCGAGCAGGGCGAGGACGGCCGGGACGATCGCCATCCGGACCACGAAGGCGTCGAGCAGGACGGCCGAGGCGAGGCCGAAGCCGATCATCTTGATCATGGCGTCGCTCTCCCCGATGAACCCGGAGAACACCGCGATCATGATCAGCGCGGCGGCCACGACGACCCGGGCGCTGTGCTGGAACCCGGAGGTCACGGCCTGGGCGGGCCGCTCGCCGTGGACGTACGCCTCGCGCATCCGCGAGACCAGGAAGACCTCGTAGTCCATGGCGAGGCCGAAGACGATGCCCACCAGGAAGATCGGCATCAGGCTCATGATGGGGCCGGTGGTCTCCACGCCCAGCAGGTCGGCGCCGTGGCCCTGCTGGAAGACCACGACCACCGCGCCGAGCGAGGCGAGCACCGAGAGCAGGAAGCCGGCGGCCGCCTTCAACGGGACCAGGACCGAGCGGAAGACCACCAGCAGCAGGATCACGGCGAGCCCGACCACCACGAGCAGGTACGGCACCAGCGCGGACTGCACCTTCTCGGAGATGTCTATGTTCATCGCGGTAGTGCCGGTGACCTCGAAGGTCGCCCCGGCCTCGGACTCGATGCCGGGCCGGTCGCCGCGGACGGTGTTGACCAGGTCCTTGGTCTCCTGGTCGGTCGGCGCGGTGGTGGGGACGACGGAGAAGACGGCCGTGTCACCGGATTCGTTGAACTGGGCCCGCGACACCGACACCACGCCCTCGGTGCCGCCGATTCGCTCGGAGACGGTCTCGGCCGCGGCCTTCGGGTCGTCGGCGCCCTCGGCGTCCACGACCACGGTCAGCGGTCCATTGAAGCCAGGCCCGAAGCCCTCGGCGAGCGCATCGTAGGCCCGCCGCTGGGTGGTCTCCGTGGACTTGGCCTCGTCGCCCGGCATACCGAGCTGAAGGTCGGTCATCGGCAGCGCCAGGGCGCCGAGGCCCGCGACGGCGGCGAGCAGCACGGGCAGCGGGCGGCGCAGCACGAAGCTCGCCCAGCGGGTGCCGCCGTTGACCTTGCGCGTCTCCCGCGGCGTGCCGCCCGCTCGGCGAGCCTTGCGGTCCTTGCGGGTCAGTACGGCGTTGGGCCAGAAGCCGAGCAAGGCCGGGACCAGGGTCAGCGCGATGAGGACGCCGACGACGACCGCGCCCGCCGCGCCCAGGCCCATCTCGGTCAGCATCGGGATGCCGACGACGGAGAGACCGGCGAGCGCGATGACGACGGTGAGCCCGGCGAAGACCACGGCGGAGCCCGCGGTGCCGGTGGCGAGGGCGACGGCCTCCTGGGGCGCCCGCCCCTTGGCGCGCTCCTCGCGGTAGCGGGAGACGATGAACAGGGCGTAGTCGATGCCGACGGCCAGGCCCAGCATGATCGCCAGCGTGCTGGTGGTGTCGGTCAGGCCCAGCGGACCGGCCAGGGCCGTGATGGCGAACAGGCTGATGCCGACGCCGATGAGCGCGGTGAGCAGCGGGATTCCGGCGGCGGCCAGTGAGCCGAAGGTGATCAGCAGGACGACCGCGGCGACGGCGATGCCGATCGCCTCGGCGGCGCCGCTGGGTCCGCCCGTGTCCTCCATGGCGTCGCCGCCTGCCTCGACGGTGAGCCCGGAGTCACGGGCGTGCTCGAGCGACTCGTCCAGGTGGCTGCGGCTGGCGTCGGTGAGTCCGGAGGCGTCGACCTTGTAGGTCACGGTCGTGTACGCGGTGGAGCCGTCCTCGCTGACCGCGCCGGACTCGTACGGGTCGACGGTGCTCGCGACCTGCGTGCCGTCCCCGAGTTCGGCTATCGCGGCCTCGACGGCCTTCTTGTTCTCGGTGGCGGTGACCTTCTCGCCGTTCGGCGAGACGAAGACGACGCGGGCGGTCGCGCCGTCGGCGGCGGCGCCGGGGAACCGCTCCTCCATCAGGTCGAAGGCTTCCTGCGATTCGATCCCCGGCATGGAGAAGGGTTCCTCCTCCGCCTCCGGCGCGGTCATGCCGGCGAGTCCTACGGCGGCCAGCACGGCGGCCCAGACAAGGGCGACGGTCCAGCGTCGCCTGAAGGTCAAGCGGCCCATTCGATACAGAAAAGCAGCCACGGGGAGGTCTCCACATCCGGGTCTCGAAGGTGCCTCCAGACTCCTGAAGAGGGGGGTGTCCTGTCGTCGTGCGGCTGCCGACACTGCGCGGTACTGAATCCGCGGTACTACGCCCTCCGCGGGTCCCACCCGGGGACGAGAGCGGGTCGGTCTCAGGTAGCGGGGTTGAGTTCCTCAACCCTGAGAACGGCACCGGCGGTCATCCCGCTACAGCGTCCGGACGGCAGGGGTCGCGCGTCTCCGTCCACCGGTGCCGCCTTCCCCCGTCTCTCTGTCTTTCCGGGAGTACACCCATGCCGGCGCGCGGCAGCGAGTACGGCATGGACGACGGGGAGGCAGCCCAGCGGATCGCTGCCTGGACCGGCAACTGCGACGGCGAATCCGCCATGTACGCCACCGCGTGTGGCCTTCGCCAAGGAGACAGCCCGGACTGAAGTGACCCCTCAGGTCCCGACACCTGGCAGCAAGAGTGCGGTTGGAGCGCTACGCAGACGGTCGCGGGCTGCTCGACGACGCACTGCCTCACCGCGTCGGGAACCACGGTGACGGGCACGACGTCCTGAGCCGGGACCGTGCCCGCCCGGAGATCTCCCGGGCGGACACGGCGCTCAGCCGCAGGCGGTGCCGTGCAGGGTGCAGGTGCTCGGCGGGGAGGTGTTGCCGGTGTGGGTGGCCGGCCTGGAAGCCGATGCACCGACGCCCGGGGCCCCGCCGCAGCCGGAGCCGGGGCCGGCCGTGCCGGCCGATGCGGCAGCCGTGCGGGAGGCCGTGGCCAGGGTGTTGTCGCTCCGGCCATGACCCAGTGCCGTGTCGCTCACGCGCGGGTCCACTTCTGGTTGGCCTGGCCGTTGCAGGTCCACAGCACCAGCGGGGTCCCGTTGGCGGTGCCGGCCCCGTTGGCGTCGAGGCACAGTCCGGAGCGGACGTTGCGGATCGAGCCGTCGGAGCCGACGGTCCACTTCTGGTTGTTCTGGCCGTTGCAGGGCCAGGTGATGACACGGGTGCCGTTCGTGGTGCCCCGGTTGTAGGCGTCCAGGCACTTGTCGCCGTAGACGCGGATCTCGCCGCCCGCCCATGTGGTCCACAGCTGGTTGGCGGCCGTGTGGCAGTCCCACAGCAGAGTCGCGGCGCCGGCGGCCGTGGAGGCGTTGTCCACGTCCACGCAGCGGCCGGAGGCGTTGCCCCGCAGGCGTGAGGTGGTGGCGGCCAGCGGGCTGCCGCCGCTCACCCGGTACGCGGCGACGCCGTGCGCGGGGACGCTCGCCGAGATCTGCCCGGACGTGCTCGACGTGCCGCCGGTCCACAGGTCGGTGAGGGTGAACGGTCCTCCGCTCAGGCCGATCTGGGCGGCCGTCGTGGTGACCGTCGCCGCGCTCCCGCCCCGGTTGAACAGCCCCACCGCGACCGAACCGTCCGCCAGGGGCTTGGCGAACACCTCGATGTCGCCGTCGTCGCGCACCCTGCGTCCGCCCGCGCCCTGGGAGTCCTGGTTCACCGCCAGCAGGCGCGGGTTGCGCAGGATCGCGCTGACGTCGGCGGACATCGTGCGGATGTCGTTGCCGGCCATCAGCGGGGCACTCATCAGCGCCCACAGGGCGAAGTGGGAGCGGGACTCGGTCAGCGACAGGCCGGGGCGGCCGACGACCAGCATGTCGGGGTCGTTCCAGTGCCCCGGGCCGGACTGTGCGGCCAGCGGCGCATTGACGTCCAGGACGTTGCCGACGCCCATCGGGTAGCTGTTGGTGTTGCCGTTCTGCCAGATGTCGAGCAGGTCCTCGGTCGTCCGCCACAGGTCGGCGACCTCGCCCCAGTTGTACGTGGACCCCGTGATGGCGTGGAAACTGTTGGGGTTGATGCTGTAGACGATCGGCCGACCGGTGGCGCGCAGGGCATCACGCATCAGCTTGAACCGCGCGACCTGCTCGTCACGCGTGCCGCTCGAGGAACACCAGTCGTACTTGAGGTAGTCGACCCCCCACGTGGCGAACGTGGCGGCGTCCTGGACCTCGTGGCCCCTGCTGCCCGTGGAGCCCGGGTATGTGCCCACGGTCTGCGCGCAGGTGCGCTCGCCCGGCACCTGGTAGATGCCGAACTTCAGGCCCTTGCTGTGGATGTAGTCCCCGAGGGCCTTCATCCCGCTCGGGAACTTCGTCGGGTTGGCCCGCAGGTTGCCCTGCGCGTCACGCTGCGGGTCGAACCAGCAGTCGTCGACCACCACGTACCGGTAGCCGGCGTCCCGCATGCCCGAGGACACCATCGCGTCGGCGGCCTGACGGACCTGGGACTCGGTGATTCCGCACCCGAAGCTGTTCCAGCTGTTCCACCCAAGCGGTGGGGTGAGCGCCGGACTGCCCGGCGCGGCCGTCGTGGCGGTGGACTGCCCTGAGGCCGTCACGGACGCGGTCACCGTCAGCGCGGCGGCCGTGAGGAGGCGGAACAGCCGTCCGCCTGATCGTCTGGGCACCCGGAACTCCTTCGGCAGGCAAGAGAGAGGAGAGGAGAGGAGAAGTTCGAAATATCGATTGACGTTCGGAAACTTCAGATGCCCCACGGATACTAGAGAGGCGTCCGGTCATGTCAACACCTCCTGGAGGAACAGGTTTTGTCGCGTAATCAGCAAGGGAGTAAGGCTGAGGCGCACTGGCTCCGCCCCAGCCGCTTCGAACATTTCGAAGCGGCGCACGACTATATGCGAGAAGGGTTGACGGGGTACGCCAACCTCCTATCATCCAGAATGCTCGACAAGTCGCACTACGTTCGACATTTCAAACGCGACAGAGCCGCTCCGATCGAAAAACTCGAGGTGAACACCTCCTTGAATCTGTCATGTCCGCATCAACCCCTCACTCGTCGCCGCACGCTCGCGGCCGCCACCGGCCTGGCCGCCGGCGCCCTCCTCCCCGCCGGGCCCGCCCTCGCGACCGCGGCGCAGTACACGAACCCGGTGATCTGGCAGGACTTCGCGGACATCGACATCATCCGTGTCGGCGACACCTACTACGCCTCGGCCTCGACGATGCACTACTCGCCGGGCGCGCCCGTTCTGCGGTCGTACGACCTGATGAACTGGGAGATCGCCGGCCATTCGGTACCCGTCCTCGACTTCGGCGCCAAGTACGACCTGAACGGCGCCCGCGGCTATGTCAGAGGAATCTGGGCATCGTCACTGGCCTACCGGCCCAGCAACAGGACCCTCTACTGGCTCGGCCAGATCGACTTCGCCCGGACGTACCTCTACAACGCCACCGCGGTGGAGGGGCCGTGGAACAGGCTGACGACGATCAGCACCCCTTACTACGACGCCGGCCTGCTCGTCGACACCGATGACACCCTCTACGTGGCGTACGGCAACACCACCATCAGCGTGGCCCAGCTCTCGCCCGACGGCCGCAACCAGGTCCGTACGCAGGAGGTGTTCAGGACACCGTCCAGCGTCGGCACCTTGGAGGGCGCCCGGTTCTACAAGATCAACGAGCAGTACTACATCTTCCTGACCCGCCCCGCGAACGGCCAAGGGGCAGGCTGCAACCAGTACCCAAGCCATCGGATCGGACGGCAGTCGCTGCTTCCGCTGCTGAACCTCGACCACCCTGGCCGGCTCCCTGGACGCCCCGCGCCGCGTCCGAGAGCAACCCGTTCGGACCGGAGCCCGCCCCTCCCGGACAATGAGGAGTCAGGCGCTGGCCCGGAGGGCCAGGCGGGTGGGGAGGACCAGCGGGGTGGGGTCCTGCCCGTTGACGAGCGCGACGAGCATGCGCGCCATCTCCCGTCCGAGAGCCTCTACAGGCTGATGGACGGTGGTGAGCGGCGGATCGGCGATCTGGGCGGCCGTCAGGTCATCGAAGCCGACCACGGCGACGTCGGCGGGGACCCGTCGGCCGGCCTCCCGCACGGTGCGCAGCGCTCCCGCCGCCATGTTGTCGTTGGCGGCGAACACTCCGTCCACGTCGGGGTGTTCCGCCAGCAGCGCGGCCATGGCGGCGGCTCCGCTGCGCTCCGTGAAGTCCCCCTCCAGCGGCGGGAAGGGATCGAGACCGGCGCCCAGCATGGCGTCCCGGTAGCCGCGGTACCGGGCGCGCCCGGCCTCGGTGTCCAGACGTCCGCAGATCACGGCCACGCGCCTCCGGCCGAGTGAGACCAGATGCTCGGTCGCCTCGCGCGCTCCGCCGACGTTGTCCACGTCCACGTACCACCGGGGAGCAGAACCGACCGGGCGCCCGCCGAACACGACGGGCATCTGCGCCTCGTCGGCCATCCGGGTCAGCGGATCGTCCTCGCGCAGCGCCATCAGCATCACACCGTCCGCGCCCCTGGACCGCAGGAGCTCCTCGACCCGCTTGCGGCCCCGGTCGGAAGCGGCCAGGCACAGCATCAGATGCAGGTCCGCCTCGTCCAGGGCGGCCGACGCCCCCACGATCACCCGGGCGAAGAACGGATCGGCGAAGATCGACGGATCCTCTCCCGAGACGACCAGGGCGGCCGCTCCCGTCTGACGGGTGGCCAGCGCGCGGGCGGTCGGATTGGGTACGTAACCGAGTTGCCGCACGGCCCGTTCGACAGCCTCGCGCTTGGCGCGGCTGACGTGCGGGGCGTTGTTGAGGGCGCGGGAGGCCACGGAGCGGGAAACACCGGCGCGTTCGGCCACCTCGTCGAGCGTCGGATGCCGACGCGGCGCTGCTTCTGCCATGGCTCGTGAGTCTTTCACAGGCGGGGAGCACTCAGGGACGCAGGGATGGGACCGCTTCCAGTGCAGCGGCCTACAGGACCTACGTTTCCCTGTGAAAGTCGAATGCTGCGCCGACTATTGACAGCTCATCCGCCCACTCACACGATTGGGATCGCTTCCAGTGGGAGCGCTCCCAAAGCGCACATCCTCTGAAACCGAGGTACTGTCTTGAGCCGCAGACTCCGCACCCTGATGGCAGCGCTCTGTGCTCTGCCGCTGGCGTTCGCCGCCGCACCCTCCGCCCACGCGGCCGACCCCACCACCATGACCAACGGGTTCTACGTGGACCCCGACTCGAGCGCGAGGCGGTGGGCGGCCGCCAACCCCGGCGACGGCCGGGCCGCCGCGATCAACGCCTCCATCGCCAACACACCTATGGCCCGCTGGTTCGGCTCCTGGAGCGGCACCATCAGCACCGCAACAGGTGCCTACGTCGGAGCGGCGGACTACCGGGACAAGCTGCCCATCCTCGTCGCCTACAACATCTACCACCGTGACTACTGCGGCGGGCACTCCGCCGGCGGAGCCGCCTCGCCGTCCGCCTACGCCGGCTGGATCGCTCAGTTCGCCGGAGGCATCGCGGCCCGCCCGGCCGTCGTCATCCTCGAACCGGACTCCCTCGGAGACTACGGCTGCATGACCCAGGCCCAGATCGACGAACGCGAGGCCATGCTCACCGGTGCCCTCGCCGAGTTCAACCGCCAAGCCCCCAACACCTGGGTCTACATGGACGCCGGCAACCCGCGCTGGGCCGACGCGGCGACCATGGCCCGGCGCCTCCACGAAGCCGGCCTCCGACAGGCCCACGGCTTTTCGCTCAACGTCTCCAACTACATCACCACCGCCGAGAACACCGCCTACGGCAACGCCGTCAACAACGAACTGGCCGCCCGCTACGGCTACACCAAGCCGTTCGTCGTGGACACCAGCCGCAACGGCAACGGCTCCAACGGCCAGTGGTGCAACCCCTCCGGCCGCCGCATCGGCACGCCCACCCGGACGGGCGGAGGCGCCGAAATGCTCCTGTGGATCAAGACCCCGGGCGAGTCCGACGGCAACTGCGGTGTCGGAACCGGCTCCACGGCCGGCCAGTTCCTCCCCGAGGTCGCCTACAAGATGATCTACGGCTACTGATCCAGGACTCCCGCCGCCCGCACAGGCGACCAGCAGTCCGCCGGGGCGGCGGGCACTCCCCCGACCATCTCACCGGAGAGGGGCCGACGTGATCCCCCTTTGAGGGCCTGGACGTGCGATCCGTCTACAGAGCAGTCATCCAGTTCCAGCAGGTCGGCGCGACGCATCCCGGTCAGCAGGGCTGAATGCAGGCGCGGCCGGACTCCGGCCACGGTCCAGTCCCGCAGCCCGCGCCAGGCCGTCACCCCGGACCGGCCCACTACTTCTCTTGGCACGTCGCACCAGGCCACGCCCTTGTGCAGGACGTCAACGATGCCCGCCAGTGCGACCCTGTCCGGCACCGGGAGCCGTCCGGGATGGCGGTGCCGCCGTGGGCGCACCGGCAGCAGCGGGGCTGTCCGGTCCCAGGGATCACCGGGGACAAGGTTCACGTTCACGAGGCTGCAGCTTGCCGGAGAACCCGGTTGAGCACGCCGAGCCGGATCGACATACTCCCCGGATGAAGAGGTGGTCCCAAACTGGCGAGGAGTTGGGCGGCCGCTACTTCTGGTGCTCTGACGGACTGATAGTCCGGGACCCTGGCATCGACTGCATGACACGGGTACTCGCCGGCCCGCTCGAAACCGGTGACCTCACGCAGGTTCTTCAGCGACTCGATGGCGAGTAGCCAGTGCCCTCATCCCGCCACGACGGGCCTTGGGCGCCCGCTCGTCGATGCGCACACGGTGCTGATGCCGGGCGAGGCTATCTCGACCAGGGACACTCCGCGCACGGCGTACACGGAGCGGGACCTGTACGTCAGTGAGGAGACCGCTCAGGCCATCAGGGAGGCCGAGGAGGAGGGTTCCCCGCAGCGGCGCACCGCGATGCGGCTGTTCGAGGCATGGTGTGCGGAGCAGGGGAGGGTGGCGAAGTCGTGCACGACGGCGACGTACACCGAGTACGGCCGTCACCACATGGCGCAGGGCCTGAAGGTCACCACGATCCGGCACTACATGTCCCTGGTCCGTACGTCGATGCCGGCGGGGAAGAAGCCGGACAACAGCCTGTATCGGGCGCTGTTGGCGCAGTACCGGCGGAAGAACAAGCGGGCGCTGCGCAGGAAGGAGGCGTTCCCGCTCACGCTGCCGTACCTGGTGCCGATGATGGAGAAGGCGGAGGCGGCCGGCCGGCCGATCGGCTGGCGGGATGCGGCGATGTTCGCTCCGCACCGTCGAATCACCCTGAACTGCGCGTCCCGAACGGCACTCGTTTCGACCACCACCGATCCCCTGAGACACCTTTCCCTCAGCCGGCATGGTGGCCGCGCGCATAGCCGACCCTCGAACTATGTTGCGCCGCCACATGTGCGCTTGACCTGCGGTTTCCTACGGTATGGCGACACGCAAACGTCCCCGTCACACCCCAGGAAGTGGTGCCGATGTCGTCGCCCGCAACCGCTCCGCCAGCTCCGAACAACCTCAAGCGCATCGTCGCCGCGTCCCTCATCGGCACCACCATCGAGTGGTACGACTTCTTCCTCTACGGCTCCGCCGCCGCCCTCGTCTTCAACAGGCTGTTCTTCCCGGACTCCGACCCACTGGTCGGCACGCTGCTGTCGTTCCTGACGTACGCCGTCGGGTTCGCCGCACGTCCGCTGGGGGCCCTGGTGTTCGGGCACTACGGTGACCGGATCGGGCGCAAGAAGCTCCTCGTGCTGAGCCTGTTGATGATGGGCGGGGCAACCTTCGCGATCGGCCTGCTCCCCACGCACGCGACCATCGGCACGGCCGCTCCCGTGCTGCTGACCGTGTTGCGGCTCGTCCAGGGTTTCGCGCTCGGCGGCGAGTGGGGCGGGGCGGTGCTGCTGGTGTCGGAGCACGGGGACGCGCGGCGGCGCGGGTTCTGGGCTTCGTGGCCGCAGACCGGGGCGCCGGCGGGGCAGTTGCTGGCGACCGGCGTGCTGTCGCTGCTGACGGCCGTGCTGTCGGACTCCGCCTTCAACAGTTGGGGCTGGCGGATACCGTTCCTGCTCTCCGGCGTGCTGGTCATGGTCGGTTTGTGGATTCGTCTGTCTGTCGATGAATCGCCCGTCTTCAAGCAGGCGTTGGCGCAGGCGCAGACCCGCAAGACGCAGGCCGAGCCGCTTCCGCTGGTCTCCGTGCTGCGGCACCACTGGCGTGACGTACTGATCGCGATGGGCGCGCGGATGGCGGAGAACATCAGCTACTACGTCATCACGGCCTTCATCCTCGTCTACGCCACCACCTCGGCCGGTGTCTCCGAGCAGTCCGCGCTCAACGCGGTGCTGATCGCCTCGGCCGTGCACTTCGCGGTCATCCCGGCCTGGGGGGCGCTGTCGGACCGGATCGGCCGGCGCCCCGTGTATCTGCTGGGCGCGGCGGGTGTCGGCCTGTGGATGTTCCCGTTCTTCGTACTGATCGACTCCGGTGACTTCGGCAGTCTGCTCCTCGCCGTGACCGTGGGACTGGTGCTGCACGGTGCGATGTACGCGCCCCAGGCGGCCTTCTTCTCCGAGATGTTCGCGACGCGGATGCGCTACTCCGGTGCTTCGATCGGCGCCCAGTTCGCCTCCGTCGCGGCAGGGGCTCCCGCTCCGCTGATCGCCACCGCGCTGCTGTCCGAGTACGACAGTTCCACCCCGGTCTCCCTCTACGTCATCGCCGCGGCCGTGCTGACGCTGATCGCCGTGGGCGTGGCGAAGGAGACCCGGCATCGGGACCTCACCGACGTCATGTCCTGCCACGATCACGAGGCCGGGGACGGGGAGGAGCCGGAGGGGGGTGTCTCCCGGGAGCCGGGGGCGCGCACCATGTGACCTGGCCCGCCACCAACCCCCGTGCGCCCGTGCGTGCGGGGGTCAGTGCGGTGCCGGTATCGACAGCCGGTGGAGCCTGAGGGCCAGTTGTATCTCCAGTGCCCGGTCGGGGCTCTGCCAGTCGTCGCCCAGGAGGCGGCCGACGCGTTCGAGGCGCTGGGCGACCGTGTTGACGTGGACGTGCAGTGCGTCCTTGGTGCGGGCGGGGCTCATGCCGCAGGCGAAGTACGCGTCGAGGGTGCGCAGAAGTTCGGTACCGCGTCGCTCGTCGTAGGCCACGACCTCGCCGATGGTGCGCTCGACGAAGCCGGGGACGTTCTGGTCCCCGGCCAGCAGCAGACCCAGGAAACCGAAGTCCTCGGCGGCGGCACCGTCCCCGGAGCGACCCAGCAGGCGCAGCGCGTCCAGGCAGCGTCTGGCCTCGGTGTAGGCGGCGGCCACGGCGTCGGGATGAGCGGCGAGGTCCTCCACGGGGCCGGAGGCGCCGACGGTGACGGCCTCGTGGACGGCCGTCCCGAGGTGCCTGGCGGTGCGACGGGCCAGGTCCGTGGCACCGCCCCCGGCGGTCAGGGGCAGCAGCAGGACGGTGCCGCCGTCCCGGGCGGCGGCCAGGCCGTGCCGGGTCGCGGCCAGGTGGGAGGCGGCGGCCCACAGGCGTCTGCGCGCGTCCGCCTCCTGGTCGGCGTCGGGTGCGGTGGCGTCGAGGCGGGCGGCGAGTACGACGTGGGTGGCGTCCAGGTCGGCACGCAGCCGTCGGGCGCGGTCGCCCAGCAGGCGCGGATCGCGGTCCCGGGCGTCGAGCAGGTCGTCCAGCAGCTCGCCGCGCACGCGCTGTTCGGCCTCGGCGGCGGAGCGCCGGGCGAGCAGGAGGAGGGAGGTGACCATCGCGGCGCGTTCCAGGGTGAGCTGGTCGACGGGGTCGAGCCCGGGGTGGCCGCGCAGCACGAGGGCGCCGAGCAACTCGTCGCCGGCGGCGACGGCGGCGATCCAGTCGTCCTCGTGCCGCACCGCGTGACCCTCGGCCCGGGACGTCGCCAGGGCCCGCGCCGGCGCCGAGGCGGCCTCGGTGAATTCGACGGTGCCGGCCAGCACCTGGGAGACGGCGGCGGCGACGTCGTGGACACCGCCGCCGCGCAGCACGAGCTCGGCGAGCCGGTCGTGGACGTCCGACGCACGCTCGATCACGCCGCTGCGGTCCCGGATGATCTCGTTGGCCCGCTCCAGGCCGGCGAGGGCCGAGCGGGTCTCGGCGAGCAGGTTCGCGGTGTCGATGGCGGCTGCCGCGAGGGCGGCGAAGGAGCCGAGCAGGGCGATCTGCTCGCGCTCGAAGACGCGGGCGCGCCGGTCCGCGGCGAAGAGCACGCCGATGACGTGGTGGCCGAGCATGAGGGGTACGCCGAGGATCGCGACCAGGCCCTCGTCGTGTACGCCCGCGTCGATGGTGCGGGTGTGCTGGAAGCGGGCGTCCTTGAAGTAGTCGTCGGTGACGTAGGGGCGGGCGGTCTGGGCGACGAGGCCGCCGAGCCCCTCCCCCATGCCGAGCCGCAGTTGCTGGAAGCGGGCCGCGACCGAGCCCTCGGTGACGCGCATGTAGGTGTCGCCGCGGGCCGGGTCGTTGAGGCTGAGGTAGGCCACGTCGGTGCCGAGCAGCGAGCGGGCCCGCTGCACGATCGCGCGCAGGACGGCGTCCAGGTCGCGCAGCCCGGCGAGGTCGTGGGCCGTCTCGAACAGTGCCGACAGCTCGGCCTCACGCCTGCGCCGGCCCTCCAGTTCGGAGCGCACGCGCAGGGCGAGGTCCTTCGCCCGTTCGAGCGCGGCGATCCGCTCGGCCGGTCCCGCCTCGGCGCGGGCGAGCAGCACCGGCTGCTCGTAGGCGTCGGCGGACGCGCCCCGGGCCAGCAGCTCCAGGAACGGCGTCTCGACGGCGGCGGTCGCCGGGTGCACGGCGTCGCCGGCCTCGCGGAGCGACGCTTCGGGCTCCCCGGCCGGCGCTCCGGCGTCGTGGGCGAAGCGCTCGGCGGACTGCACGTGATCGCGGGACATGCTCTCAGGATTCCCCATCGCACGGTCGTCCCGGCAGCCCTGTGGAAAACCCGGGCAGCCGAGGCACCTCCAGGCTCGGTGAGCGGACCGCCACCGGTCTCGGTGCGTGGTCCAGGCAGCACGCCGCGGTCCAGGCAGCACCCCGCGGTCCAGGCAGTGCGCGGTCCGGTCAGTGCGCGGTCCAGCCGCCGTCCAGGACGAGTGAGGTGCCGGTGACGAAGGACGCCTGCGGGCCGCACAGGTAGGCCACGGCGTCGGCGACCTCCTCCGGTTCGATGAGCCGCCGCACGGCGCTGTCCCGCAGCAGTACGTCGGCCAGCACCTGTTCCTCGGGGATGCCGTGCGCCCGGGCCTGGTCGGTGATCTGCTGCTCCACGAGCGGGGTGCGCACGTAGGAGGGGTTCACGCAGTTGGAGGTGACGCCGTGGGCGGCGCCTTCGAGGGCGGCGGTCTTGGACAGTCCCTCCAGCCCGTGCTTGGCGGAGACGTAGGCCGCCTTGTAGGCCGAGGCGCGCAGACCGTGGACGGAGGAGATGTTGACGATGCGGCCCCAGCCCTGCCCGTACATGTGGGGCAGGGCGCCTCGGATGAGGCGGAAGGGTGCCTCCAGCATCACGGTGAGCACGGTGTGGAAGACGTCCGGCGGGAACTCCTCGATCGGCCGCACCAACTGCAGCCCGGCGTTGTTCACCAGGATGTCGGTGCCGGCGGCGGAGAGCTCGGCGGCGTCCAGGTCGGTCAGGTCCAGGACGTGGGGTTCGACGCCGCCCGCGAGGTCCGCGCAGCTCTCGGCGAGCGCGTCCAGCCCGGCGGCGTCCCGGTCGACCGCTCTGACCTTGGCTCCCGCCGCGGCCAGCCGCTGCGCGCAGGCACGGCCGATGCCGCCGGCGGCGCCGGTGACGAGGGCGGTACGGCCGCCGAGGTCGAGCGGGGAGGCGTGGAGGGCCGGGAGGACACTGGGCGAGGTCATGTCCCGACCCTACGGAGCGCCCGCCCCACCCCCCATGTGGGCACGCACCATACTTCAGCGGGAACCAGTGGGGTCGAACCATGTGGGGGCGTCGGACAGTGCCTGCTTGACCCGGGTCCGCCCGAATTCCCTGAGGTCCGGCAGCGCGTCCACCGCGAACCACCCCACGTCCAGCGACTCGTCGTCGTTGACCCGGGCCTCGCCGCCGACGGCCCGGCACCGGAAGGTGACGTCCATGTACTGGCAGACGTCGCCGTTGTCGTACGTGACCGGGTTCAGCGCCTGGACGAGGACCACCCGCTCGACGACGCACCGTACGGCCGTCTCCTCCTCGACTTCGCGCACGGCACAGGCGGCGGGCTGCTCTCCCGGTTCCGGGATGCCGCCGATCAGTGACCAGCGCCCATTGTCGGCCCGCCGGTTCAGCAGCACCCGGCCCTCGTCGTCGAAGACGACAGCGGTGACTCCGGGGAGCCACAGCAGTTGGTGTCCGGCCGAGGCGCGCAGGTCGCGGATGAAGTCGGGAGTAGCCATGCCCACGACCCTAACGGGCCGGTCGGGCCGCTCCCGCCGACGCCGCGGGGCATGCGGCGGGCGTACGGCTACACGCCACGGGCGCGCCGCCCGCGCACACCGGCGGCGACGGCCCAGCCGAGCCCGCCGGCCGCGACCAGCAGGAGTACGGTCTCCGGCACCACGCCCAGCCGGGTGGCGGGCGTCTCGGAGGAGCGCAGGGGCACCTCCTGGACCAGGGAGTCCGCCACGAACATGCCGGTCTTCTGGGTGATCCTCCCGTCCGGCATGATGATGGCGCTGACTCCGCTGGTCACCGGCACGGTGACGGTCCGGCTGTGCTCGACCGCGCGGATACGGGACATGGCGAGCTGCTGGTAGGTCATCTCGCTGCGGTCGAACGTCGCGTTGTTGCTGGGCACGGAGATCATCTGGGCGCCGTCGAGGACCTCGGAGCGCACCGCCCAGTCGAAGGCTGCCTCGTAGCAGGTGACGAGCCCGACCTTGGTGTCGGCCATGGTGAACACGCCGGGTTCGGTGCCCCGGCTGAAGTCCTGGCTGACCATGGAGGTCCAGTCGTCGTTGATCGCCCCGATGAGCGAGCGCAGCGGGAGGTACTCGCCGAACGGCTGGATCTGCCGCTTGTCGTAGGTGTCCACGGGACCCTTGTCCGGATCCCAGAGGATCTGCTCGTTGAACAGCCTGCCGTCGCGTTCCACCACGCCGCCGACCGAGATGGGCGCGCCGATCGCCTTGGCGGCCCGGTCGATGACCGCGCGGGCGTCGGGGTTGGCGAACGGGTCGATGTCCGAGGAGTTCTCCGGCCACAGCACGAAGTCGGGCCGGTCCACCTTGCCGGCCCTGACCTCGGCGGCCAGGCGGTCCGTCTCGCGCGCGTGGTAGTCGAGTACGGCCCGCCGCTGGGCGTTGAAGTCCAGGCCCGCGCGCGGCACGTTGCCCTGGATCACGGCGACCGTGGCGGTGCCGTCCTCCGCCTCGTCGCTGACCAGCGGCAGGGCCGCCAGGGCGCCCGCGATGGGGGCCGCCACGCCGAGGATGGCCACCGCCGCCGCGCCCCGCCGTACCTCCCGGGTGCGGCGCGCCCGGACGGCCAGGCGCACGACCTCGCTCAGGCCGAAGCCGCACAGGACGACCGCGAAGCCGAGCACCGGTGTGCCACCGACCGCGGCGAGCGGCAGGAACACGCCGTCCGCCTGTCCGAACGCGATCTTGCCCCAGGGAAAGCCCTCGAACGGCACGCGCGCGCGTGCGGCCTCTCCGGCGATCCACAGCGCCGCCGCCCAGACGGGCCAGGCCGGCAGCTTCGACACGGCGGCGACACCCGCGCCGACCAACGCGACGAAGAGCGCCTCGATCGCGACCAGGGCGAGCCAGGGACCGGGGCCGACCTCCACGCCGGTCCACACCAGCAGCGGCAGCAGGAAGCCGAGGCCGAAGAGGTAACCGAGACCGAGTCCCGCCTTCCAGCCGCGGCCGCGCAGCACCCGGCCGAAGACGGCGAAGGCGAGCGGGGCCAGCCACCACAGGGTGCGCGGCGGGAAGCTGACGTAGAGCAGCACTCCGGAGAGCGCGGCGGCGGCGGCCGGGAGGAGGCGCGGGAGCAGCGCGGCGACACGCGAGGCGGGCGCGGTCTGCGGCTGCGTCCGGTCCGACTCGCCGACGGAGGTTGCGGTGGCTGTCACCCCCCGGAGTGTACGGCGGATGACCACGCCGCCGACAGCACGGTCGGAGGCCGCCGGGAGCGCTGTCGGCCGGTGCCGCATCGTTTCGGCACATCCGGGTGCCGGGCGGTCCACAACCCGCCGACCGGCCGTTACGGTGTCCGCGAGCCTCAGTCGCCGGTCGACCCGGCCGGTTGGCCGGGGCCCGTCAGGTCGGGGGCGACGCGGGCGGGGGACACGTGGGTGCGAGGGGGACGGCGTCCGGGGCCGGTCCGGGCGCGGACGGCGGCAGACGGAGCGGCGCGGACACGGCGGGTGTGGTGATCCTCGGGGCATGCGCCTCCTGGTCCCTGATCACGGCAGCCGCGCGGGACGGGCGCCCGGAAGGCGTGCTGCTCGCGGTGCTGGCCGTGGCCGCCGGTTACGCCGCGGGACGGGTCTGCGGGGCGCTCCTTCCGGTCGCCGCCCCCGGTGCCGCGGCGCTCGCCGGCGTCGCACTGACGGTGGCGGTGCCGCATCTCTCGCCCGGGCCGCGGATCACGGCGCCGCTCGGACACGCCGGTGCGACCGCCGCCCTGCTCGCGCTGTCGGCGGGCGCAGCCTGCTGCGGGGCATGGGCGAGTCCGGTGCCGGCGGTGCGGGTCGTGCTCCGGCTGCTGGCCGTCGGGATCGCCGTCACCGCGGCGGTCCTGGGCTCGGCGGTCGGCTGCGCCGCCTGTGCGGGGGTGCTGCTCTGCTCGCTCGCCGCGGGCCGCGTGCGCCGCCGCGGTGCGGGTATCGCCGGGCTGGTGCTGGCGGCGGGCCTGGTGGCCGGCCTGACCTGGGTGGTCCTCGCGGACTTCGTGCCGGACGGGCTCGCCGATTCCGTGGAGGGACCCCTGACCTCCCATCGCCTGCGGCTGTGGGGCGACGCGCTGCACCTGCTGCGCGAACACCTCGCGCTCGGTGTGGGCCCCGGTCGATTCGGGGCGCTGAGTCCGACGGCGGCACAGTCGTCGGTGACCGACGGCAGACCCCACTCGGCGGTGTGGCAGCAGGCGGCCGAACAGGGTGTCGTCGGTGTGGTCCTGCTGGGCGCGGCCTTCGGCTGGATGCTGTACGCCCTGTGGGGGTCGTCGCGCCCCACGCCGGTGGTTCTCACCGCGGGCGTGGCCCTGACCGGCCTCGCGGCGATGGCCGCCGTCGGCAACGCGCTGAGCTTCACCGCGGTGTCGGTGGGCGCGGGTCTCCTCGCGGGACTGGCCACGGCACACCTCGTGGCCGACGACCCGTCCGCGCGGGCGGGCGGTGGTGTACGCCCGCGGGGAGACCGGCTGTCCGAGTGAACGCCGGTGCCCGGCCCTTCATGACGATGCGCGCTATGGCGATACGCGAGGAGGCGCCTTCCCCGCCCGGACCTCGCGGCGTTCAGTGGGCGGGGCCGGGAGCCTTCGGGCGCAGTCGGTCCTTGATGACCTGGACTGCCACTTCCGCGTCGTCCACGGTGATCGTGAAGGTGTGGCCGTCCCACAGGCGCAGAACCACGCCCTCCCCGCGCCGTACCACGACCGCGGTGCCCTTCTCCGGCCGCCAGCGGTAGCCCCAGCCGCCCCAGTGGCGCGGGGTGACGTGCGGGGCGAACTCGGCGCCCGCGACGTGGGAGAGGGGGATGCGGCGACGGGGCAGGCCGATGTGGCCGCAGCGCACCTCGAGGCATTCCTCGTCGACTCTCAGCGCGACGTGCACGAACGCCAGCGTGCCGAAGAGCACCAGCAGTCCCGCCGCGATGCAGCCGACGACCGCCATGGCGAGCGGGGCGACGCCGGACTCCCAGGCCGATTCGACGGCCAGCGCGATGCCGAGCGCCATGCAGGCGGCGCCGATGAGCGCCAGGAACCACTGGACCCGGTTGGTGGCACGTCCGGTCCAGACGTCCGGCTGTGGGGTGCTCTCGCCGCGGCGATGCCTCATGGATACGAGGTTACTCATGTTTCGCTGTGCGGGTACCTCGTCGCACAGGGTGACTGGGCCGACCGGGCGGGCCCGCCGGTCAGCGGGCGGGTGTGACCGCGCGCAGGAGCCGGCCCTCGGCGTAGGCCAGCGCGGGCGCGGGCAGCGTGCCCTCCCGTCCGCTCAGCAGGACGGTGAGCGTGCCCTCGGCCGGGGCGCCGGGGTCCGGGCGGGCGCCGATCCGGCGCAGTGCCTGGGCGGCGACCGCACCGGCGGAGCCGTGCAGGACGAGGCGCGGGGCGCCGGGGCGCTGAACGGCGGCACGGATGCGTTCGGCGACCAGTTCGTAATGGGTGCAGCCCAGGACGACGGTCGTCACCGCGTCGGGTGTCAGGGCGGCCGCGGCGGCGACGGCCGCGGTGATCGCGGTCTCGTCCGCGTGCTCGACGGCGTCGGCGAGCCCGGGGCACGGCACCTCGGTGACCGTCGCGTCGCCGGCGTAGTCCTCGATGAGACCGCGCTGGTAGGAGCTGCCGGTGGTGGCGGGTGTCGCCCAGATCGCCACGGGTCCGCCGCCGGCCGCGGCGGGCTTGATCGCCGGGACGGTGCCGATGACCGGCAGTGCGGGCTCCAGCCGGGCGCGCAGCGCGGGCAGTGCGTGCACGGTGGCGGTGTTGCAGCCGACGATCAGGGCGTCCGGGCGGTGCGCGGCGGCGGCCTCGGCCACGGCCACGGCCCGCGCGGTCAGGTCCTCGGGGGTACGCGGGCCCCAGGGCATGCCGTCGGGGTCCAGGGACAGGATGAGATCGGCGTCCGGTCGCAGGCGCCGTACCGCGGCGGTGGCCGCCAGCAGACCGATTCCGGAGTCCATGAGCGCGATCTTCACCCGGCCACCATAGACGATGCGCCGCCGCGGGCCGGTGCCGTGGGGCAGACTGCGCACGTGAGCGCCGATGCGTGGACTTCGCCCATGACCGTCGTGACCTTCGTGTCCGCCCTGTCCCTCGCCTCCTGGCTGTGGCTGCTGCTCGCCCGGGGCTTCTTCTGGCGTACGGACGTCGGGTTGCCGGCCCGGGAGGAGCCCGGCGCCTGGCCCTCCGTGTGCGTCGTCGTCCCGGCGCGCGACGAGGCGGCGGTCCTGCCCGGCAGCCTGCCGTCGCTGCTCGCCCAGGACTATCCGGGGCGGGCGGAGGTCTTCCTGATCGACGACGGCAGCACGGACGGCACGGGCGGGCTGGCGTGCGAGCTGGCCCGGCGGCAGGAGGGTCTGCCCCTCACCGTGGCCTCGCCGGGGGAGCCGCCCGACGGCTGGACGGGCAAGCTGTGGGCGGTGCGGCACGGCATCGACCTGGCACGCGCGCATGAGCCCGAGTACCTGCTGCTGACGGACGCCGACATCGCCCACGCGCCGGACAGCCTGCGCCGGCTGGTGGCGGCCGCCCGCACCGGCGGCTTCGACGTCGTCTCGCAGATGGCCCGACTGCGGGTGGAGAGCGTGTGGGAGCGGCTCGTGGTGCCGGCCTTCGTCTACTTCTTCGCCCAGTTGTACCCCTTCAGGTGGATCGGCTCGAGGGACACGCGGACGGCGGCAGCGGCGGGCGGCTGTGTGCTGCTGCGCGCGGAGACCGCCGAGCGGGCGCGGATCCCGGAGGCCATCCGGCACGCCGTCATCGACGACGTGGCCCTCGCCCGAGCGGTCAAGGGCGGCGGCGGGCGCGTCTGGCTGGGCCTGGCCGACCGGGTGGACAGTGTGCGGCCGTATCCGCGGCTGCACGACCTGTGGCGGATGGTGGCGCGCAGCGCGTACGCGCAACTGCGGCACAACCCGCTGGTGCTCGCCGCGACGGTCGTCGGCCTGGCCCTGGTGTACCTCGTGCCGCCGGTGTCGGTGGTCGTGGGCGCGGCGACGGGGAGTGCGGCGGCGGCCGTCCTCGGCGGTGGCGCCTGGCTGGTGATGGCGGGGACGTACGTGCCGATGCTGCGCTACTACCGGCAGCCGCTGTGGCTGGCCCCGCTGCTGCCGTTCACCGCGTTCCTGTACCTCCTGATGACGGTCGACTCGGCGGTGCGGCACTACCGGGGGCGCGGTGCGGCCTGGAAGGGCCGCACCTACGCCCGTCCGGACGCCCTTCCGGACGAGGGCTGAGCGCCCGCGCCGGGGAGGGGGTTCACTTCCGGCCGGGGGTCCAGTTCATGCCCCAGCCGTAGGCGTGGTCGACCGTCCGCTGCGGGCTCACCCCGCGTTCGGGCACCAGGTAGCGGGCCTCGCGCTGGACTACCAGGTCGCTGCCGGTGTTGGTGATCAGTGCGAGGGCGCACACCGTCGAGGGGACCGTGCACTCGTCGAGCGAGAAGTCGATCGGGGCGCCGTACTGCGGCTGGAGGGTGACTGTGGCGTGCAGGTCGGCGAAGGAGCGGGCCCCCTCGTAGATGGTGACGAAGACGAGGACGCGCCGGAAGTGCTGCTTGTGGTCGAGACTGACGGTGAGGTTCTCACCGGTCGTCACGGCGCCGGTGCGGTCGTCGCCGTCGAGGTGGATGAACGGCGGCTGGTGCAGGGATCCGAAGGCGTTGCCGAGAGCCTGGACGACTCCCTTGCTGCCGTCGGTGAGTTCGTACAGGCAGCACAGGTCGAGGTCGAGGTCGTCGTGCATGGCCATCGGGCGGCCGAGCTTGCGGGCCCAGCCGGAGAACTGCTTGCGCGTCTGCCAGTTGAGGTGGACGCGCATGGCGCCCGAGGTGCCGCCCTGTTTGGCCAGCGAGACGGAGGGCGCCGCCTTGGTGAGCGTGACCTTGGTCAGGCGGACCGGCTCGGCGGCCGGCGGCGGAGCGGCGGCCGGCGGCGTCGCGCTCGGGGCCGGGGGTGCCGGCGGGGGCGTGGTGACGGCGGGGGCCTGCGGTGCCGGAGGAGCGGGCGGGGTGGGCGGAGCAGCGGGCGGGGCGGCCGGGCTCGCCTGCTGCGGTTCGTCCACCGAGATGCCGTAGTCGGTGGCCAGGCCCTCGAGCCCGCTGTCGTAACCCTGGCCGACGGCACGGAACTTCCAGGCGCCCTGGCGGCGGTAGAACTCGCCGAGCACGAAGGCCGTCTCCACGGTCGCGCCCGGATTGTCGAACCGGGCCGCCACGGTGTTCCGCGCGGCGTCGCGGACCTCGATGTACAGCTCGGGCACCTTGCCGAACGGCCCGCCGTCCGAGGAGGCCGCGAGGATCACGGTCTCGATCGCGGGCTCCACGCGCGCGAGGTCGACGAGCAGGCTGTCGGTGACTCGGCCGCCGGCGTCCCGCTTGCCCTCGTGACGCACCGCGCCGGAGGAGTGCGCCGGCTGGTTGTAGAAGACGAAGTCCGCGTCGGACCGGACCCTCCCGCCGACCAGGAGCAGGGCCGAGGCGTCCGCGTCGGGCACACCGGGGCCGGATCGCCAGCCCAGTTCGACCCGCAGCGCCGTCGTCGGCACCGGGGTGTTCGATCCTTTCGACATGGACATGTCCGCCCCCATCACGTGTCACCGAACCGGGTCGCGTCCCGGCGGTTCGCCAAGTTCTCCCCGCCCAACCTATTCCCCTCGTCGCCCGCCCCTGGCGAGGAGTGGGGCAAGACGTCCGGACAACCGCGGGCAAGACGTCCGGCCAACCGCCGGTAACCCACCTGGAACTCGGCCTTTACCGCAAGATCGCGCCGCGCGATGCCCTATTTTGCCAAGTTCGCTCACATTGGGGATCCCAGGTCACTGCGGACACGTAAAACAACCCTCTTATCGGTCTCCCCAACCAGCACATCGTGGGCTTAACTTATGTGCCATGACCTCCCCCCGCTCCACTTATGGCGGCGGCTATTACTCCGCCTCCTTCCCGGACACTCCGATCTACGACTCGCTCGTGGCCGAGCGGGGGACCCCGCAGATCGCCCCGATCCGGGTCCCCGCCGCGTACGACGCGCCGGGCAGCCACCTGCCCGCCCTCCCGCCGGCTCTGCCCGCCCTCCCGGCCGGCCCCTCCCAGCCCTCCTACGGCTACCCGCAGCAGGTGCCGCAGCCCGCCCCGCTGCAGCAGGCCCCCGCCGCGTACATCCCGCACCAGGCGACCGCGCCGCGCGGATACCCCGGCCCCCAGCAGCCGCAGCAGCCCCGCCCGGCCGCGCCCGGCCCCGCGGGGTACGAGGCGATGCGCCCCGCGGCTCCCCGGCCGGCCCCGGCTCCGTATCAGGATCCGTACAACCAGCAGCAGTACCGCGGCTACTGAGCCGGACCCGGTGTTGTCGGTGCCACCTGGCACGATGACCCCATGGGGAACGCGCGACTGCAGTCGATCCACGTCCATCCGGTGAAAGCGTTCCGGAGCCTGTCGCTCCGGGAAGCCGTCGTGGAGCCCTGGGGGCTGACCGGAGACCGTCGCTGGATGCTGATCGATAACGGGGGAAAGGTCGTCACGCAACGCCGGCAGCCGCGCCTCGCCCTGGCCGCCGCCGAGCTTCTGCCCGGCGGCGGTGTCCGGCTGTCCGCGCCCGGCCGGGAGCCGCTTACGGTGCCGGTCCCCCGTGCGGGGGGTCCGGTTGTGACGCAGCTCTTCCGCGACAAGGTCGAGGCGCTCCCCGCGGAGGGCGGGGCCGCGCACGCCTGGTGCAGCGACTTCCTCGGCGCGGACGTGCGGCTGGTGTACCTGGACGACCCCGCCTCGCGCCGGCCCGTGGACCCGGAGTACGCGCTGCCGGGCGAGACCGTCTCCTTCGCCGACGGCTTCCCGCTGCTGCTCGTGACCACGGCCTCCCTCGACGCCCTCAACTCCCTGATCGCCGTGGGCGAGCACGCGGACGAGGGCCCGTTGCCCATGAACCGCTTCCGGCCGAACCTGGTCGTCTCCGGCACCGGCCCGTGGGCCGAGGACGGCTGGTCCCGCATCGCCGTCGGCGAGGTCGCCTTCCGGGTCGCCAAGCCGTGCGGGCGGTGCGTCGTGACGACCACCGACCAGGGCACCGCCGGGCGTGGCAGAGAGCCCCTGCACAGCCTCGGGCGGTATCGCAGCGTCAACGGCAAGCTGGTCTTCGGGCAGAATCTGGTCCCCGTCGGCCGCGGCACGGTCCGGGTCGGCGACCCGGTGCGGACCGTCGAGTGACGTGGCGCTGCCCGGGCCGCGTTCCGGACACCGGCGTGCACCCAGGAACCCGGTCCGCGGCCCGCGCGTTGGGCTTCGTGAGACGTTCATGAGAAACCCGGCCGCGAGCCCTGACGAGAGGCGATGGCGCGCTCTTCCGGTCCGGCCCGCGCGTGAACGGCTCGGCCGGGGGCGGCAGGAAGCGGAAGGGGGTGCGGATCGTGCGGGCGATCAGCGGGCTCTGGCGCTGGCGGCGCAATCCTCTGTGCCGCGCGACCGACCGGGCCGAGGCGTGGGTGGCGCTGGCGGGACTGCTGCTGATCCTGTTGGCGGCCCCACTGACCGGCGCGCTCGTGGGCGGCGCGGCGCAGGACGCCCTGCAGCGGTCGGTGCGCGACCAGCACGAGTCCCGGCACCGGGTGACGGCCACCGTGGTCCGCGCACTGGAGCGTCCGCCCATGACCGTCGACCCCGAGGGCGCTTCCGCCGGGGAGTTGCGCAGCCGTGTCCTGGCCGGCTGGACCGCACCGGACGGCTCGCGGCACGAGGGATCCGTCATGGCGAGCATCGGCGACCCGGCCATCGGCGACCGCTTCCCGATATGGACGGACGGACGGGGCCGGGCGGTGACCCGCCCGCTGGACTCCGCGACCGCGACGACCCACGCCGTGCTCGCCGGTTCCGGTGCCGCCGTGGTGGCCGCCGCCCTGGTCGAGACCGGCCGGCGGATCGTCGTGTGGCGCATGGTCCGCCGCCGCTACGCGCGCCTGGAACGGGAGTGGGACCGGGCGGGCCCGGACTGGGGCAGGACCGGCGCGGGCAGTTGACGGGCTTCCGCCTCCGGTCAACTCACCACCTGTGCGCACGCTACGGTGGACCGGCCGAACCGAATCGGCGACGACCCGCGTACGACGAGGTGGGGGCACAGCAACGCCATGGCACAGGGCACGGTCCAGGTGACGCACACCGGCACCTCGCGGTGGCGGCGCCGCACAGGTGAGTACGCATCGCTCGCCGCCGCCCTGGAGGCCGCGGCCGACGGTGACGTCCTCACCGTCGCCCCCGGGACCTACCGGGAGAACCTCGTCGTCCAGCGCGCGGTGACCCTCCGCGGGCCCGAGGGCGCCCAGGGTTCGGTACGGATCGCGCCGGTCGACGGGGTCCCGCTGACCGTGCGCGCCTCGGCGGTGATCCGGGACCTGCACGTGGAGGGCCAGGACGCGGCGGCTCCCGCGGTGCTCGTGGAGGAGGGGACGCCGGAGCTGCTGGACCTGCGGGTGGTCACGCGTTCCGCGTCCGGGATTGAGGTGCGCGGCAGCGCCCGGCCGACGGTGCGGCGGTGCACCGTCGACAATCCGGCCGGTGTCGGTATCGCCGTCCTCGACGGCGGGGGCGGCGTGTTCGAGGAGTGCGAGGTCGTCTCGGCCGGTCAGGCGGGCGTCGCGGTGCGCTCCGGCGCGCACCCCCGGCTGGACCGCTGCCGGGTCCACCACGCCGCGGGTTCGGGCCTGACGGCGACGGGTGAGGGGTCCTCGCTGGAGGCCGTGGGCTGCGAGGTCTACGAGGTGCGGGGCAGCGGCGTGCAGGTCACCGGCCGGGCCACCGCCCACATGACCGACTGCGACGTGCACCGCACCACCGGCGACGGCGTCACGCTCGACACGGACGCGGTGCTCACGCTCGCCGACTGCCGTATCCACGACATCCCGGAGAACGCGGTCGACCTGCGTTCCCGCTCCGTCCTCACCCTGACCCGCACCACCGTGCGGCAGTTCGGGCGAAACGGCCTGTCGGTGTGGGACCCGGGCACGCGGGTGGACGCCAACCAGTGCGAGATCTTCGACAGCACCGGCGACTACCCGGCGGTCTGGGTCAGCGACGGCGCGACGGCGGTGCTCGACTCCTGCCGGGTGCACGACGTGCCGGACGCGCTGTTCGTCCTGGACCGCGGTTCACGCGCGGACGTCGTCGACAGCGACCTGTCGCAGGTGCGCAACACGGCGGTGTCGGTGAGCGACGGCGCCACCGCTCAGCTCGACGACTGCCGCATCCGGGACGCGGCCACCGGCGCCTGGTTCCGCGACCACGGCAGCGGCGGCACCCTGAACAACTGCACCCTGGACGGCAACCGCACCGGCGTGATCGTCACCAAGGGCGCCGACCCCACCATCGAACGCTGCACGGTCGACTCCCCCTCCGAGGCGGGCGTCTACGTGTCGGCCGGCGGCCGCGGCAGCTTCCTGAACTGCCGGGTGACCGGCAGCGCCGGTTACGGCTTCCACGTGATCGACGGCTGCCGCACGACACTGCGCAAGTGCCGTACGGAGCGGTGCGCGCGCGGCGGGTACGAGTTCGCGGACGGCGGCCCGGACACGGCGTACGGCTCCGGGCCGCTCGTCGAGGACTGCACCAGCGACGAGAGCGGCGGCCTGACGCCGCCTCCCGCGCCGGAGCCCGTCGTGCAGACGGTGAGCCAGTCCCCCGGCCTGCTGGGCTCCATCCCGGGGCAGCGCAGCACGGAACAGGAGCCCCTGATCGCGGGCGCCGGGCCGCAGGAGCCGACGCGGACCTCCAAGGCCGTACTGGGTGAACTGGACGCGCTGGTGGGCCTCGACAGCGTCAAGCGCGAGGTGCGGGCCCTGACCGACATGATCGAGGTGGGCCGGCGCCGGCAGCAGGCGGGCCTGAAGGCCGCGTCGGTCAAACGCCACCTCGTCTTCACCGGCTCTCCCGGCACCGGCAAGACGACGGTCGCCCGGCTGTACGGCGAGATCCTCGCCTCCCTCGGCGTGCTGGACAAGGGACACCTGGTCGAGGTGTCCCGGGTCGACCTGGTCGGCGAGCACATCGGCTCGACGGCGATCCGCACCCAGGAGGCGTTCCAGCGGGCCCACGGCGGCGTGCTGTTCATCGACGAGGCGTACGCGCTGTCCCCCGAGGACGCGGGCCGGGACTTCGGCAAGGAGGCCATCGACACGCTGGTGAAGCTGATGGAGGACCAGCGCGACGCGGTCGTGGTGATCGTCGCGGGGTACACGGCGGAGATGGAGCGCTTCCTGTCCGTCAACCCCGGGGTGGCGTCCCGCTTCTCCCGGACCATCACCTTCGGCGACTACGGGCCCGAGGAGCTGCTGCGGATCGTGGAGCAGCAGGCCGACGAGCACGAGTACCGGCTGGCGCCGGGCGCGTCCGAGGCGCTGACGAAGTACTTCACCGCGATCCCCAAGGGCCCGGCCTTCGGCAACGGCCGTACCGCGCGGCAGACCTTCGAGGCGATGGTGGAGCGGCACGCGAGCCGGGTCGCCCAGGTGGCCGATCCCAGCACGGACGACCTGACCCTGCTGTACGCCGAGGACCTGCCGGAGCTGCCGTAGCGAGACCCACCGGGGCCGCGGTGGCAGCCCCGGCTGGCGGGTGGGCTCCGCGGGGATCCGAACGCCTAGCAGTCCTCCGGTCCGCCGTCCGCCGCCGGGACGGACGGCGGCCGGTCGGTGTGGCGCGGCGCCGGTACCTCCGGGCGCAGCCGGGCCAGCAGCCGCTGCCGCTCCTCGGCGAAGGCCGGGTCGGCCTGGTAGTCGGAGTGGCCCAGGATCGGCGCGGGCAGCGGGTGGAGTTCGGTGCGGCCGTAGGTGAGCGGGTCCCTGAGGGGGGCGCGGTCCACCGCGGGGCCCGAGTCGCCGGGCAGCCGCATCGGGCCGCCGATCGGGTCGGTGCGCCGGTACAGGTTGCGCCAGCAGTCGACCTCCTCGTGCAGCGAGGCGAGCGCGGCCGGTCCGAAGTGGGCGGGGAACCAGCGGCCGTACAACCGCTCCAGCGGTGAGCCGTAGGTGAGGAGGGCGACCCGTTTGCGGGCGGACGGCTCCAGTTGCCAGGCCGCCGAGGCGGCCAGCACGCTGCCCTGCGAGTGCCCGGAGATGACCAGCCGCCCGCCGGTGGCCCGGGTCCAGGTCGCCATCCGCCAGGTCAGGTCGGGCACCGCGCGCTCGGCGTAGCAGGGCGGTGCGAAGGGGTGGGCGGCGCGCGGCCAGAAGGTGCCGACGTCCCACAGGATGCCGATGGTGCGCCGCGCGGAGGCGTCCTTGTAGGCGCGCCTGCCCCAGGTGACGAACAGGATGAAGCCGAGGCCGATGAGCCAGGAGCCCAGCGCCTGCGCGGTCTGTGCGGCCCCTTGCACGACGGCGTACGTCCCGCGTGCGGCGTCGCCGGGCACCTGGTCGGTCGTCAGGGCGCCCACCAGCGCTCCGGCGCCCAGCAGCAGGGTGGCGGCGGAGGTGATGGCGACGAGGAGGGGGGCCCGGTCGGTGAGGGTGGCCATCGCGCGGATGAGCGCGATGCGCCGGGTGCGTCCCTGGTCCCCGGCCTCCCCGGGGTGATCGCCCTCCACGGCCTCCCGTTCGGCGCGGGCGAGGCGCCAGGTGTGCCGGGCGAGCGCGGCGCAGAGCAGCAGTACGACGACGAGCAGCGGTGGGATGACGGACGCCTGCCAGGTCAGCAGGACGGGCGGGCCGTCGATGGAGGCGCCGGTGCCGTCCAGCCAGTCCGACACGCGCTGGGAGACACCGCCGGACATCACGCCGCCCAGCGCGCAGGCCAGCATGGCGACGGCGGGCCCGCCGAGGCCGCGGACGGCGGCGCGGGCGTGGGGAAGACTGCGGTGGAGGAGGTGGGCGACCACGGCGAGAGCGATGACCAGCAGGCCCTGGACCAGGGCGATGCCGCCGAAGGTCATGTCCCCCGGCAGCCGGCCGGCCGACGTCCACTGCGGGCGGGCCCAGCCGCCGTACAGGAGTGCGAGGACGAACAGGACGAGGGCGGCGAGCGGCAGGCGTCGTACCAGGTGCTCGTCGAGTTCCCGGTCGAGGCGGTTCTCGCTGCGGCCCCGGCGGCAGACCACGGCGACCACGGCGACCGCCCCGGCGACGAGGGCCGCCACCAGGAGCCAGCCCAGCGTGTCGAGCAGCGCGGGTCCGCCGGGCCGGCGGTCGAATCGGGCCGCCGGCGCGCCGACCGCCGCGGCGACCGTCAGCAGGGCGGCGGCGGTGTGGGCGGCCCGCAGCCGGGCCACCAGGCGGCGCCCGTACCAGAAGCCGGGCCGGCCCAGGGCCGTGCGGGCGGCCTCCGCCTCGGGGTCGGTCTCGCGGTCCATCGGCTGCTGGGACTCGTACGCCCGCCAGGTGCGCAGCGACAGGTACCAGAGCAGGCCGGTGAGTGCGGCGGGCACCGCGGCCGCGAGGGCGAGCCTGCGGCCGGGCCGGCTCCACCAGCCGCCGTCCGACATCACGGGCGAGAGGAAGCCCAGCCAGGAGTGCCGCTCGGCGCACGCCCGCGTGCCCGCGCACTGCCAGGCCACGAGGTCGATCGCGACCTCGCAGGCCGCGGCGACCAGCAGCACCGTCAGGGTCAGTCCCACGAGCCGCACCAGCAGCCCGTAGAGGCGGACCGTCCGGATCCGGTCCTGTGCGGTGGGCCGCATCCAGTGGGCGAGGTTGACCACCATGAAGGGCAGGAGCAGCAGCCACAGGGCACGGGTGCCGTTGCCGGAGGTGAGGTTGCACCAGACGTAGGCCTCGGGCACCGGCCGGCCCCGGTAGTCCTCGGGCCGGGACTCGGCGTCGGCGTCCTCGGTGCGCCGGAAGACGGCCGCGATGTGGTCGCCGGTGATCCGCACGGTCCGCGGGTCGTCCAGCATCTCGGCGGGTGTCGTGCCGCCCACTCCGTGCACCAGGAGTTCCAGGGCGGTGCCGGTTCTCCCGTCCTCCCCGTCTCCTCTGCCCGTCCCGTCCGTCCCGTCGCGCGGTCCGGGGGCGCCCCGTCCGCCCGCCCCAGCCCGCTCCTGCGCCTGTTCCACTGTCCGCACTCCCCCGTGACGCGCCGTCGGCTCTGTCCGTGCGGGCACAAGGATCTCCGCTCGGCGGGCGTCGTACACCCCTCGGCACGGAATCTCCCCGAACCGTGTGCACGGTGACGCCGGGACGAGGTGGAAATGGCATGTGCACGGCGGACAGGTGGTGGCGCGGCCCCTGGCGGGGCGTGCGAGGATGGGACGTCCGCGCACCGGAGCGGGGAGAACTCCTCGTCGGTGCAGGTGCGCCGGGTGTGTCGGACGGTTTTGCGGCGAAAGGACCGAAGCGTACGTGAGCGAGAACCCGAACCTCCTCGCGGAGCAGCGGCGCACCCTGATCCTCGACGAGGTGCGCCGCCGGGGCGGAGTCCGGGTCAACGAGCTGACCCGCAAGCTCGGCGTGTCGGACATGACGGTCCGCCGTGACCTCGACGCGCTGGCCCGGCAGGGCGTGCTGGAGAAGGTGCACGGCGGCGCGGTCCCGGTGGTCGAGGCGAGCACGCACGAGCCGGGCTTCGAGGCCAAGTCCGGTCTGGAGCCGACCGCCAAGGAGGACATCGCGCGGGCCGCCGCGGAACTGGTCGCGCCGGGCGCGGCGATCGCCCTGTCGGGCGGTACGACGACGTACGCGCTGGCTCACCGGCTGCTGGACGTGCCGGATCTGACGGTGGTCACCAACTCGGTGCGGGTGGCCGACGTGTTCCATGTGGCGCAGCGCACCTCCGGGGCGCGGCAGGGCGCGGCCACGGTGGTGCTCACGGGTGGTGTGCGCACTCCGTCCGACTCCCTGGTGGGCCCGGTGGCCGACCAGGCGATCGCGACGCTCCACTTCGACGTGCTGTTCCTCGGCGTGCACGGGATATCGGCCGAGGCCGGCCTGTCGACGCCGAACCTGGCGGAGGCCGAGACCAACCGGCGGCTGGTGCAGTCGGCGCGGCGTGTCGTGGTGGTCGCCGACCACACCAAGTGGGGTGTCGTGGGACTGAGTTCGTTCGCGGCCCTGGATCAGGTGGACACGCTGGTGAGCGACGCCGGCCTGCCGGCGGACGCCCGCGCGGAGATCGCGGAGCACCTGGGACTGGTCGTGGCGGGCGAGCCGGAGACGGCCGACTGACCTCGGTGAACGCCCGGTGCGCGTCCCTGGCCCCGACCCGGGGCCGCCCTGGTCCGTCCTGGTCCCGCTGACACCCGGCGCAACCCCCGCTATCGTGACGCCTCCCGGCCGATCGTCCGCGTTCGCGGTTTCGCCCAAGGGGGTTGTACGCATGGCTCGCCGTCTGCGTCCGGTGGGTCTCGGCTTCGTCGGGACGGCTCCGGTACGCCTGGTCTTCGCGCGCGAGATCTCCGCCGCCCCGGACGCGGTCTTCCGCGCGCTGGCCGAGGACGTACCGGGCTGGACCGCCTGGTTCTCGGCGGTGACGTCCGCCCGGCCCATCGGTGCGGGCGCGGGCCGCGAGATCCGGCTCAGGGGCGGTACGCGCTTCGTGGAGACGGTGCTGGCGGCCGAGCGGCCCGAGGTGTACGCCTACCGCGTGGACGTCACCAACGCGCCCGGTGCCCGGGCCATCGCCGAGGAGTGGCGGCTGGCACCCGCCGGGACGGGTACGCGCGTGCGGTGGACGTTCGCGGCGGACGGCACGGCGCCGTTCCGGTTCGTGCTGAACCGCGCGCGTCCGGGTCTGGGCCGGGCCTTCCGGGACGCGGTCGCCTCGCTGGACCGGCGGCTCACCTGCCCGTAGCGCGCCGCCCGCCCCGCCCCGCGGCCCACGACTCGTCGCGCCGGGTCAGCCGGGCCAGGTGCCCGTGTGCAGCAGGGAGTCGATCGCCGCCGTGTACGGGCCGATGTCGAGGCCCTGTTCGGTGAGCCAGGCGTCCGAGTAGTACTTGTCGAGGTACCGGTCCCCCGGGTCGCACAGCAACGTCACCACACTGCCCTGGCGTCCCTCGGCCACCATCTCGGCGACGATCTTCAGCGCGCTCCACAGCCCGGTGCCCGTGGAGCCGCCGGCCTTGCGCCCGATGGCCTGTTCCAGGGCCCGGACGGCCGCCACGCTCGCCGCGTCCGGCACCTTCATCATGCGGTCGATGGCGCCGGGCACGAAGCTCGGCTCCATACGGGGCCGGCCGATGCCCTCGATCCGGGAGCCGCAGTCGCAGGTGACGTCCGGGTCGCCGGTGGTCCAGCCCTCGAAGAAGCAGGAGTTCTCCGGGTCGGCGACGCAGACGCGGGTGTCGTACTGCATGTAGTGGACGTAGCGCGCGAGGGTCGCCGAGGTGCCGCCGGTGCCGGCCGTGGCGACGATCCACGCCGGTTCGGGGAACCGCTCCAGCCGCAACTGACGGAAGATCGACTCCGCGATGTTGTTGTTGCCGCGCCAGTCCGTGGCGCGTTCGGCGTAGGTGAACTGGTCCATGTAGTGGCCGCCGGTCTCGGCCGCGAGGCGGGCCGACTCCTCGTACATCCGTCGGGAGTCGTCCACGAAGTGGCACCGTCCGCCGTGGAACTCGATCAGGCGGATCTTCTCCGCACTGGTCGTGCGCGGCATGACGGCGATGAAGGGGACTCCGATCAGCTTCGCGAAGTACGCCTCGGAGACGGCCGTGGAGCCGCTGGACGCCTCGATCACCGGGCGGTCCGGCCGGATCCAGCCGTTGCACAGGCCGTAGAGGAAGAGCGAGCGGGCGAGCCGGTGTTTGAGGCTGCCGGTGGGGTGGGTCGACTCGTCCTTCAGGTAGAGGTCGATGCCCCACCGCTCGGGCAGCGGGAAGAGGAGCAGATGGGTGTCGGCCGAGCGGTTGGCGTCGGCCTGGACCTTGCGCACGGCTTCTTTCAGCCATGCGCGGTAGGCGGTTTCACTGTGGTCGACGTCGAGGGTGGCGCCGGTGCTGATCTGCTGGGGGGTGCTCACGACGGGGCTCCTTACGCTGCGCGCCGACGGCGCGTCGCGCGGCCGACGCCTCGATCATAAGCACCTTCCACACGCTTCTCACCTGCATAAACACAGCTTTGGGAGCCTCAAAGGCACCCCTGGGGCCCGGCCGTCGGCCCGGTGGGGGCGCATTCGCGCGAGTGCTCCGGTCACCTCCGGAAAGGGGCGGGGCGTACTGGTGCTCGACGCGCGGTGCGGGCAGACTGCCAGCGGGCGGGACCGGGCTCCTGCCGCGGGCGCACACTGAGCACGACACGAGCCGGCCGGTACCGGGCCCAGCGAGGTGCACGGTCCGGTAACCGACGGGCACGAGGGGGCGACGGCATGGCGGAGCCGGAGTTCAGGGCCACGGGGGTGCGGATCGCCAAGCGGCTGCGCTCACTCACCCGGGGCGGAACGGTCCGGATCAGCGGCGGCCGCGTGGAGTTGCTCACCAGCTACGGCAGTGAGATCGACAGCGCTCCGGTGCAGGCGGTGCGCGCCTCCCGGCCCTGGTTCGCTCCTCAGGACCGGGCTCTGGCCGACCTCAACGGCAAGCGGTACCTGCTGACGCTCGGCGAGCGGGACCCCGCGCCCGGCGAGCCGGGGCCACCCGCGGCTCGCCGCTTCATCGAGGCGGTGCGCAGGGCGGCCGGGCACCGCGCTTGAGATGTCCGTAAGTTGCGGTGCCTCACCCCTTGCGTCACGCTGGCCTCACGTCACTCTGGGTTTACCGGCGATAACGCTGCGAACCAGCCCGCCGGCCTTGACAGCAGGCGGCGGCGTGCCGCGTGCGCCCTGCTGGATCCGAACTCCGTGTTCTTCCGGACCTCTATGTCGGGGAGTCGCAGCCGTGATCAGTCACCCAAGCAGACACTGCACGGTAGAGCTGCAAGCCCTGCCGTCGCGGATCGGCCAGGTCCGCAGAATCGTATCTGCGCAATTGCGCTACTGGCATATGGATCTCCTGATCGACCGGGCCGCGCTCGGCGTGACGGAGTTGCTGACCAACGTCCACCTGCACGCCCGGCCCGACAAGACGTGCACCGTGGAGATGGAACTGCTTCTCGACCGGCTCACCGTCTCCGTGCGCGATCACGACCCGCGGCTGCCCGTGGTGGACGACGCCGAGCCGCTCGCGACCTGCGGGCGCGGGCTCTCCATGGTGGCGGCGATGAGCGAGAGCTGGGGCGCCCGGCCGGACGGCGAGTCCGGCAAGATCGTCTGGTTCACGCTCCCTACGGCCGTCACCGCCGCGCCGGTCACCGCGTCGCCCGTGTCCGCGCGCCCGCCGCGGCGCCTGGTCGAGGAGGTGCCGGCCACCGCCTTCGCGGAGGTCGAGCACGCGGTCGACCTGGGCAGATCCCAACCCGCTCCCGCTCGGTCGGCCGTTGCCGGCTGACCGGGCGGTGACCCTTCGCTGCCGTGGGCCGTGCGGGCGGACACCGGCCTGGCCACCGGTGGCCGGGCCCGGCGCGCCGGTTGCCGGTCGGCGCCCGCCCGGTGGACGGGCCCTGAGGGATACGTACCGGCCGTCGCCGCACGGTCCACGGCCCGGAGCCACACCCACCGGCCACCACCCCACGGTGGACGGCCCCGGAGCAACGCGTGTCGGCCACCGCCCGGTAGACGCCGCCGGAGCCGCGCCCCCCGGCTGCCACCGCCCGGCAGTTGGGCCGGTCGCCGGTCATCGCCGTCCGGGGGACGCGCCCCTTCGCCAAGTGCCGGTCATCGCCTTGCGGTTACCCTGCGCGGGTGCCTGACCCGGCCTCCGCGACCGGCGCCGAGCCTGCATGCCTGCCGGAGGCCGGCCGGCCTCCGGCAGGCATGCAGGGCGCCCGGACGGCACCCGCGAGACCGCCCCCGCCGCCCCGGTACCACCGGGCGGGCCGGCCGTCGCAGCGGCGGCGTGGGCGGGCGGCGCGGTCCCGCCCGGTCGTCGTCGAGGAGGCGGGCGGCGGCCCGGATGGTGGTCGTCGTGGTCATGCCGCACCGCCCTTGCCCGTACGGCCGAACTGCTCGTCCAGCACGGACAGCCGGCGCCAGTACTCGTCCTCGTCGATCTCGCCGGAGGCGAAGCGGCGGCCGAGGACGCTGATGGGTGAGTTGTCCTCGACGGTGGGCGGCCGCCCGGGCGCGCGGCGTCCGCGCCAGACCGTGCGGCGCAGCAGGGTGATGCCGCCGGCGATGACCAGCGCCCAGATCACCGGGAAGAACAGGATCCACGGGCCGGGCCCGCCGTCGCCGAAGTGTGCCAGGGTCTGCATGTCGTCCAACTCCTCGGTAGCGGTCCTTGGTGATGTGCTGCCGACGTCCTCGGTGACGTCCTTGTTCGTCGCTTCCGAGCCTGGCCCCCGGGGCGGGTCCCGGTCGTCGTACGGCCAGCGGCAGTGTGCGTACCCCGCGGGGAGTACGCACGGGGTGTGTTCCTGCTTCCTGCGCCCTCGGTTTTCCAAGGGCAAGCCCGGTCTCGCGCCGGCCGCGGTCCGGCGGACCGCCGAGAAGCTGCGGGCTACCGCCGAGGAAGTACCGGCCGGTCCCGGGACGCCGTACGAGCACGTCGCGGCGTATCCGCGGCGCGAGCGGGACGTGCCGCGCGGCTGCCCGGTCGGGCGGCTGACGATGGACCCGCACGTGCTCGCCGAGGACGCCCCGCGCGCACCCGTCGACGAGACGCTCGACCGGCTCCGGGAACAGGGCGCCCGGATCGTCGAGGAGGGCGGGGAGCGGGGCGAACTCGCCCCCTCGGTGGACGGCGAGGAGACCGCGGCGGCGGTCGTCGCGACCGTGCAGGCGGCTACGTCCTCGCCCGCGCGTCCGGATCGCCCGCCGCCTTCGACGCGGCGGTCCTGGGCCTGCTCGCACTGCTCGCGCCGCCGAACACCCGTGCCCGGCAGCGGACTTCACGCCCGCCCACGGAGACACTCCGTGCACACCGAGCGGTACGCGTCCGCCCTCCCGCCGACCACCCGATGGACACCGTCCGGGAGTGGTCGCCCGCACCGGGCACCTGCGTCGCGATCACGCCGCGGTCGGGGCGGACGGCCGGGCGGCGGCAGGCGTCGTACCGGCGGATCGCCGCGAACCCGCCGAGGCGTACGCGGGTACCGGACCCCAGAACGTCTTCGTCACCCTGGCCGAGAACACCTCCGCCGACCGACCGCTGGGCCATGGGGCCGCCCACGTAGGCTCGGACCCATGCTGAGACTCGGTATCCCCGTCGTCGGCGTCACGGACCTGCCGCGCGCGGTGGCGTTCTGGACGGCCGCTCTGAATCTGACCGTCACCGAGGAGTGGGCGAGCGACACGTGGCGCACGCTCGTCCACGCGGACGGTTCCGGCCACGCCCTCGGCCTGCTGCGCAGCGAGTCACCGGCCGAGCCGCGTCCCCGTCTCCACCTCGACCTGTACACGGACACGGCGGAGGAGCAGCGGGCGGAGGTGCGGCGGCTGATCGGTCTCGGTGCGCGGACCGTCGACTGGGACCTCTACCCGCCAGATCCCGACTTCGTCGTCCTGGCCGACCCGGACGACAACATCTTCTGCGTCGTCGACCTCAGCCACGCTCCCAGCGGCGGCGCCCGGCCGGCGCCCTGAACCGACGGCGCCGCTCCGGCCGGACACGGGCCGCTAGGCCAGCGCGCCCAGCGGGTCGTCCAGGACCGGCTGCCAGGCCAACTCGGCCGCGCCGACCAGGCTGTTGTGGTCCAGACTGCACGGCAGGATCGGCACGCCCCCGCTCTGGCCCCACAGGCTGCGGTCGGCGACGACCGCGCGCAGGCGCCCGGGGTCGGCGTCGAGGAGGGCGCGGTGCAGTCCGCCGAGGATGATGCGGTCCGGGTTGAGGATGTTGACGAGGCCGGCCAGGCCCAGGCCGAGGCGGTCGATGAGGGTCTCGGTCGCGGTGCGGACGGCCGGGTCGGCGTAGTGGCCGCGGATGAGGTCCTTGGACTGCTGGAGGAGGGACACCTCGGGTCCCGGCTGGCGGCCGGCCGCGGTCAGGAAGGCCAACGGGTCGGTCTCCACGTCCAGGCAGCCCCGGCTTCCGCAGTGGCAGGGGCCGCCCTCGGGATTGACGGTCAGGTGGCCGACCTCCAGGGCGAGACCCGAACTGCCCATGTGCAGACGGCCGTCGAGGACCAGGGCACCGCCGACCCCGCGGTGGCCGGTGGCCACGCAGAGCAGGTCGCGGGCTCCGCGCCCGGCCCCGTGCCGGTGCTCGGCGAGCGCGGCGAGGTTGACGTCGTTCGCCGCGAACGCGGGGCCGTCGATGCCGGCGGCGCGCACCTGTTCGGCGAAGATCCGCCGCACGGGCGCGCCCGCCGGCCAGGCCAGGTGGAGCGGGTTCAGGGCCAGGCCCTCCGGTTCCGCCACGGCGGACGGTACGGCGAGGCCCGCGCCGACGCAGCGGCGCCCGGTCTCCCTCAGGAGTTCCGCGCCGGCCTCCACGACGGACCCGAGCACCTTCGCCGGGTCGGCGTCGACCACCTCGCAGCCGGGCGCGGTGGCGACGATCCGGCCGCCGAGGCCGACGAGGGCGGCACGGAATCCGTCGGCGTGGACCTGGGCGGCGAGGGCGACGGGCCCGCCCTCGGCGACCGCGAGGCGGTGCGAGGGGCGCCCCTGCGAACCGGCCGCGGCGCCGGGCCGGGCGTCCACCCGGATCAGGCCGAGCGCCTCCAGTTCGGCGGCGACCGCGCCGGCCGTCGCCCGGGTCACGCCGAGTTCCGCGGTGAGGACGGCCCGGGTCGGGGCGCGTCCGGTGTGCACGAGCTCCAACGCGGGTCCGAGCGCGCCGCGCCCCCGGTCCAGCCGCGTCCTCGAGGTGGTCCCTTCCCCCGCCGCCCGGGGGTCCGCCTTGCCGCTCATGAGGGGGAGTCTCCCATGATCCGCGGGTGCGGGGCGCTGGGCCGTGTCCGCAAAGTCCCTCCGTCCGCCCGGAGGGCGGGCCCCACGGCGTCTGGTGCGTGCTCTCGGTGGGCCGGGCGCAGTGCCTCGTACTTGGGCGCACTCGGGGCTGTGCCCGGTGCGGCGAGAGTGCGTGCCGGGCGTCGCGGGGCAGGGGGACG
This sequence comes from Streptomyces pactum, assembly GCF_002005225.1. NCBI lineage: Bacteria > Bacillati > Actinomycetota > Actinomycetes > Kitasatosporales > Streptomycetaceae > Streptomyces > Streptomyces pactum. The sequence continues at coordinate 7,488,662 of NZ_CP019724.1, read as the reverse complement.
TCGCGGACAGGCCTAGAGGCCGCCGACCCGGAGCGTGATGTTCAGCCGCCCGGTGAGCCCCAACTCGGGCGGCCCGGTGCCCGCGTGCACCCGGGGCACCCCGTGGTAGGCGAGCCGGGACGGCCCGCCGAAGACGAACAGGTCTCCGCTGCGCAGTTCGACGTCGGTGTAGGGGCGGGTCCTGGTCTCGGAGTTGCCGAAGCGGAAGACGCAGGTGTCGCCGAGGCTGAGGGAGACGACGGGCGCGTCGGACCTCTCGTCGGCGTCACGGTGCATGCCCATGCGGGCGTCGGCGTCGTAGAAGTTGATCAGTGCGATGTCGTACGGCGTCCGCGCCACCGCGTCGGCCCCGAGCGCGTCGGTCACCGCCCGGCGGGCCAGGTCGCCGAGCCAGGCGGGGAAGGGTTTCACCGGCGCACCGTCGCCGTCGACGGCCGTGGGGGCGTAGGCGTACGGGTACCAGTGCCGGCCCAGGCAGACCTGCCTCGCGGTCATGGTGCCGCCGCCGGGGGTGCGGACCGTACGCAGTCCGGCCGGCGGGCGGGCCCACTCGCGGCAGGCGTGCAGCAGCTCGCGCTGCGGTCCGGGGCCGAGCCAGTCCGGCACGTGGACGGCGCCCGGCGCGGTCTCGGTACGGCTCCTGCGGAACAGCTCGGCGTCCATGTCTCCCATCCTGCCCGCCACCCCCCGCGCTCCGCTCCCGCCCGCGCCCCCCCTTCACCGCGCGTTACGCCGGGCGGACGAGCGCACGCTCCGCGAGGCCGGCCCGCACCCCGCGGGCCCCTCACTTCGCCCGGCACGGCCTGAGCTGCGGCTCGGCTAGCCTGGACGCACGATGAACGACCGCGACGACCGTATGACGACGCCATGGGGCGAGCACGTGCTGGCCCGCTTCCCCGAGGACCCGCGCGACCGGCTCCGTGCCTGGGACGCCTCCGACGAGTACCTGCTCGGGCACCTCGCGGAGCAGGAGGTTCCGCTGTACGGCACGGTCGTGGTCGTCGGCGACCGCTGGGGGGCGCTGGTGACGGCGCTGGCGGCGCACCGGCCGGTGCAGATCACCGACTCCCACCTGACGCGGGAGGCGACGCGCGCCAACCTGGAACGGGCCGACGCCGCGCCCGGCGCCGTGCGGCTGCTCACCACGCAGGACCCGCCGCCGGACCGGGTCGACGTGCTGCTGGTGCGGGTGCCGAAGAGCCTGGCGCTGCTGGAGGACCAGTTGCTGCGGCTGGCGCCCGCGCTGCACGAGGGCACGGTCGTCGTCGGCACGGGGATGGTCAAGGAGATCCACACCTCGACGCTCAGGCTGTTCGAGCGGATCGTCGGGCCGACCCGGACCTCGCTGGCCGAGAAGAAGGCGCGGCTGATCTTCGCCACTCCCGACCTCTCGCTGAAGCGCCCCTCGAACCCCTGGCCGCTCGGCTACCGGCTCCCCGACGACGTGGGGCCGCTCTCCGGCCGGACCGTCGTCAACCACGCGGGTGTCTTCTGCGCCGACCGGCTCGACATCGGCACCCGGTTCTTCCTCCGGCACCTGCCGGACACCGGCCGCGCCCGGCGGGTGGTGGACCTGGGCTGCGGCAACGGCGTGGTCGGTACGGCGGTGGCACTGGCCGACCCGGACGCCGAGGTGCTGTTCACCGACGAGTCCTTCCAGGCCGTGGCCTCGGCGGAGGCGACGTACAGGGCGAACGGGGCGGCGGGGCAGGCGGAGTTCCGGGTCGGTGACGGGCTGGCGGGAGTACCGGACGACAGCGTCGACCTGGTGCTCACCAACCCGCCCTTCCACTCCCACCAGGCGACGACCGACGCCACCGCGTGGCGGATGTTCACCGGGGCGCGGCGCGTGCTGCGCCCCGGCGGTGAGCTGTGGGTGGTCGGCAACCGGCACCTGGGCTACCACGTCAAGCTGCGGCGTCTGTTCGGGAACAGTGAACTGGTGGCCGGTGACCCGAAGTTCGTGGTGCTGAAGGCCGTCAGGAAGTAGTCCGGGCGACCACCCGGATGGTCGCCGCCACCGTCCGCACCATCGCCTCCCTGCCCGCGGTGAGGTAGCCGCGCGAGTCGACGGCTTCGGGGCGGGCGGCGAGGTACTCCCTGATCGCGCCGGTCATGGCGATGTTGAGCGCGGTGCCGACGTTGACCTTGGCGATGCCGCCCGCGACCGCCGCGGCGAGTTCGCCGTCCGGGACTCCGGAGGAGCCGTGCAGGACGAGTGGCACGTCCAGCGTGCCCGACAGTTCCTTGAGCAGGTCGTGGTCGAGGGCGGCGGTGCGGGTGGTCATGGCGTGGGAGCTGCCGACCGCGACGGCCAGGGCGTCCACGCCGGAGTCGGCGACGAAGGCGCGCGCCTCGGCCGGGTCGGTGCGGGCTCCGGGCGCGTGGGCGTCGAGGGGCGGTGCGCCGTTCTTGCCGCCGACCTCGCCCAACTCCGCCTCGATCCACAGCCCCTGGGCGTGCGCCCAGTCGGCGGCGGCCCGGGTCGCCGCGAGGTTCTCCGCGTACGGCAGCCGGGAGGCGTCGTACATCACCGAGCTGAACCCGGCGTCCCGGGCCTGGCGCAGCAGGCCGTCGTTCTGCACATGGTCGAGGTGCAGGGCGACGGGCACGGCGGCGCTCTCGGCCGCGGCGACGGCCGCGCGCGCCAGTGGCAGCAGGCGGCCGTAGCGGTACTTCACGGCGTTCTCGCTGACCTGGAGGACGACGGGCAGGCGCACGGACTCGGCGCCCGCGACGACTGCCTCGATGTGTTCCAGGGTGACGACGTTGAAGGCGGCGACGGCGCAGCGCGCGGCTGCGGCGCGGCCGGCCAGGTCGCCGGTGGTGGCGAGGGGCACGGTCTCTCCCTTCCCGGGCGCCGGAGCGCGGGGTGTCGGGGCGGGCGTCAGGGGGCGAGGATCACCGAGCGGGTGAGGTGGCGGGGCCGGTCGGGGTCGAGGCCCCGGGCGGCCGCGACGGCGACCGCGAGGCGCTGGGCGCGGACCAGTTCGGCGAGCGGATCGAGATCCCCGGGCACCCACAGGGCGCCGGTGTCGCGGACCTGGCCGGCCAGGCCGTCGGGCGCCTCGCCGAACATCCAGGTCGCCGTGCCCGCGGTGCTGATGCTGATGGGGCCGTGTCGGTACTCCATGGCCGGGTAGGACTCGGTCCAGGACAGGGAGGCCTCGCGCATCTTCAGCCCGGCCTCGTTGGCCAGTCCGACGGTCCAGCCCCGGCCGAGGAAGGTGAACTGGGTGCGTTCGACGAGCCCTTCGGGCAGCTCGGCCGCGAGTGCCGTGCGCGCGTCGGCGACGACCGCGTCGGTGTGCAGACCCAGGTGGGCGCGGAGCAGGGTGAGGGCGGTGGTCGCGAACCGGGTCTGCACGACCGACCGTTCGTCGGCGAAGTCGAGGACCACCGCGTCGTCGGCGGCGGTCATGACGGGTGTGTCCGGGTCGGCGGTGAGCGCGACGGTGCGGGTGCGGCCCCGCAACTCCGTGAGCAGTTCCAGCACTTCGGTGGTGGTGCCGGAGCGGGTGAGGGCGACGACACGGTCGTACGCGCGGCCCTTCGGGAACTCGGAGGCGGCGAACGCGTCCGTCTCGCCCTGGCCCGCGCCCTCACGCAGCGCCGCCGCCGACTGGGCCATGAAGTACGAGGTGCCGCATCCGACGATGGCCACCCGCTCCCCCGCCGACGGGAGCGCCGGCGCGTGCCGTGCCGCCTGGGCGGCGGCGCGGATCCAGCACTCGGGCTGGCTGTTGAGCTCGTCCTCGACGTACGTCATCCGCACACTCCCCGATCACGGAACGATCTGACTGTTCCTGCAAGATATAGCTATCTTTCGAGCACAATCAAGCAATGAATGGGAAGAGGGCGGTGCGCTAGGGTCGGCGGGAGATCGAGGAACGGAGGCGCGGATGTCGCGCGACGCCCGCTGGAAGGCGCTGCTGGAACTGCTCGTGGAGCGCGGCCGGCTGGACGTCGAGGAGGCGGCGACCGAGCTGGAGGTCTCGGCCGCGACGATCCGCCGTGACTTCGACCGGCTCGCCGAGCAGCAGATGCTCGTGCGCACGCGCGGTGGCGCGGTCGTGCACGGGGTGTCGTACGAACTGCCGCTGCGCTACAAGACGGCCCGCCGGGCCTCGGAGAAGCAGCGCGTCGCGCAGGCGGTCGCCGCCCTGGTTGCGCCCGGCGAGGCCGTCGGACTGACCGGGGGCACGACGACCACCGAGGTGGCGCGCGCCCTGGCCGTGCGCGCCGACCTGGCCTCCGGCACGCCCGCGCTGACCGTGGTCACCAACGCGCTCAACATCGCCAACGAGCTGGCCGTCCGACCACAGTTCAAGATCGTGGTGACCGGCGGCGTGGCCCGGGCGCAGTCGTACGAGCTGATCGGGCCGCTCGCGGACGGGGTGCTGGGTCAGGTGACCCTCGACATGGCGGTGCTGGGCGTCGTCGCCTTCGACGCCACCCACGGCGCCGCGGCCCACGACGAGGCGGAGGCCGCGATCAACCGGCTGCTGTGCGAGCGCGCCGAGCGCGTGGTCGTGGCCGCCGACTCCAGCAAACTGGGCCGGCGGGCGTTCGCCCGGATCTGCGCGGCCGAGTCCGTGGACACACTGGTCACGGACGGCGCGGCCGACCCGGACCTGGTGCGGCGGTTCGAGGAGGCGGGGGTCCGGGTCGTCACGGCCTAGGACGACCGATCCCGTCATCCGTTCCCCTCCGCCACCGCCCACCACCGCGACCGTCGGCGGCGGGCCTTCAGTGCCCGTGACCGTCGGTGTGCTCGCTCGGCGCCGGCGGAGCCGTCGGGGCGGAGTCCCGTGCCGCGGGTGCCGATCCGGTCCTTACGGTGAACGCGGCGGTATGGACCTTCCCCTGGTGCCGGAAGTCCAGGAAGAGGCGGTAGGTGCCGTCGCTGGGCGCGGTGGCCGTGAAGGAGATTTCCGGGCCGGGCCTCGTGGTGCCGTCGCCGGGTTCGCCGTTCGGGTGGACGTGGAGGTAGGCGAGGTCACCGGAGCGCAGCGCGACCAGGTGGCCGTAGGCGCCGAGGTAGGGCTGGAGGTCGTTGACGGGTTCTCCGTCGCGGAGGACCTTCAGCTTCAGCTCGCTCGCCTTGCCGGGGCGCAGGGTTCCGCCGAGTTCGACCTGGTAGCCGTCGGTCCGGGCGGTGCCGCCGGGGGCCGGCAGGCTCGCGGGCTCGTAGCGGCCGGCGGCGGCGAGGTCGGCACCCAGGGTGAGGTTCTCCGCGTTCGTCGCGGCCGGGGTGAAGTCCGCGAAGACACGGTAGCCGCCCGCGCGGGGCAGGTCGACGGGGGTGCTCCAGGTGCCGTCGGCGGCGCGGGTGGGGTGCAGGTGGCGGTAGGTGACCAGGTCGTGCGAGGCCAGGATGAGGTGGAGCTCCTTGTCGTGCTCGGGCTGGTACGCGGTGACGGCCTCGCCGCTGCCGTCCCGGACGGTGAAACGCAGTTCGGTGCACTGACCGGCGGTCACGCGCGGGGTGGCGAGGTCGAGGGTGTAGCCGTTCTCCGAGATCTGCAGTCCGCCGGGCGGGGTGCTCTCGTGTCCTCCGTGACCGTCGCCCCCCTCCGGTTGCGCTGACGGCCGGCCGTGCTCGTCGTGGGGCGCGGCCGTACTCTCCGCGACGACCGGGTCCACTCCCCTGCCGACGCCGTAGGCGGTGCCGAAGGTTGCGGCCAGTGCGGCGGTGAACGCGGTGATCCTCAGTCCGGTGTTCATGACGGTCGTCTCCTCGGATTCCGGGTCTCCGGCTCGTTCGTACGGAGGCCTCCCCGGGCACCTCACCATACCCCTAGGGGGTACTGAGTCAAGTCGGGAGAAGAGTTGCACTCGGTACCCCCTAGGGGTATACATGGTTGCGGCAGGGATACCCCGCCCCCGTATCGTCATCACACACATTCCGGAGGAAGACATGGCCGCGACCGTCACCAACCCCCTCACCGCGCCGGTCAGCGCCACCTACACCGTCGCCGGGATGAGCTGCGGCCACTGCAAGGCGACGCTCACCCGCGTGATCGGTGAGCTGGACGGTGTCACCGGGGTCGACGTCCAGGTCGGCACCGGCCGGGTCACCGTCACCGCGACCGCCGAGCCGGACGACGCCGCGATCGCCGAGGTCGTCGACGAGGCCGGCTACGAGCTGACCGGCCGCGTCTGACCGACCCGCACAGCCCGCCGCACCGCCGGGACCCGCGCGCCGGGTCCCGGCCCGACGACCCGCGTCAGGAGCAGCCATGACCACGAGTACGACCAGCGCACCGGCCGAGGTGGAACTCGCCATCACCGGCATGACCTGCGCCTCGTGCGCCGCCCGGATCGAGAAGAAGCTCAACCGGATGGACGGGGTCACCGCCACCGTCAACTACGCGACGGAGAAGGCCAAGGTCCACTACTCCGGCGACGTGTCCGTCACGGAGCTGATCGCCACGGTCGAGGCGACCGGTTACACCGCCCGCGAGCCCGAACCGGTACGGGTCGAGCCCGCGCCCGGCACGGACGCCCCCGAGGCGGCCGACGCGCTGCGCCCGCTGCGGGAGCGGCTGATCACCGCCGTGGTGCTGGCCGTCCCGGTGATCGCGATGGCGATGGTGCCGGCGTTGCAGTTCGAGTACTGGCAGTGGCTGTCGCTGACCCTGGCGGCGCCCGTCGTCACCTACGCCGCCTGGCCCTTCCACAAGGCCGCCCTCACCAATGCCCGGCACGGCGCGGCCACCATGGACACGCTGATCTCGGTCGGCACGTCGGCGGCGTTCCTGTGGTCGCTGTGGGCGCTGTTCCTCGGCACCGCGGGCACGCCCGGCATGACCCACCCCTTCGAGCTGACCATCGCCCGCACCGACGGCGCCGGGAACATCTACCTGGAGGCCGCCGCCGGGGTGACCGCCTTCATCCTCGCCGGGCGCTACTTCGAGGCCCGCTCCAAGCGCAAGGCCGGCGCAGCGCTCAAGGCCCTGCTGGAACTGGGCGCCAAGGACGTCACCGTACTGGACCCCGACGGCGGCGAACGGACGATCCCCACGGCGGAGTTGGCGGTGGGCGACCACTTCCGGGTGCGCCCCGGCGAGAAGATCGCCACCGACGGCACGGTCGTCGAGGGCACCTCCGCCGTGGACGCCTCCATGCTCACCGGCGAGTCGGTACCGGTCGAGGTCGGCGTGGGCGACCCGGTCACCGGCGCCACCCTGAACGCGGGCGGCCGTCTGGTCGTCGAGGCCACCCGGGTCGGCGCCGACACCCAGCTCGCGCGGATGGCGCAACTGGTCGAGGACGCACAGAACGGCAAGGCCGCCGCCCAGCGCCTCGCCGACCGCATCTCCGGGGTCTTCGTCCCCGTCGTGATCGCCCTGGCCCTGGCCACCCTCGGCTTCTGGATCGGCAACGGCTCCGGACTGACCGCCGCCTTCACCGCCGCCGTCGCCGTACTGATCATCGCTTGCCCCTGCGCCCTGGGCCTGGCCACGCCTACCGCGCTGATGGTCGGCACCGGGCGCGGCGCCCAGCTCGGCATCCTCATCAAGGGCCCCGAGGTCCTGGAGTCCACCCGCAAGGTCGACACCATCGTCCTCGACAAGACCGGCACCGTCACCACCGGCCGCATGACCCTGCTCGCCGTCCACACCACCGACGAGACCGACGACACCGAAGTGCTGCGGCTGGCCGGCGCGTTGGAGCACGCCTCCGAGCACCCGATCGCCCAGGCCGTGGCGGCGGGGGCGGCCGACCGCATCGGCACCTTGCCCGTCCCGGAGGACTTCTCCAACGTCCCCGGTCTCGGTGTGCAGGGCATCGTCGACGGCCACTCCGTCCTCGTCGGCCGCGAGCAGTTGCTCGCCGAGTGGGCCATGGCCCTTCCGGCGGACCTGGCACGCGCCAGGGCCGAGGCGGAGACGGCCGGCCGCACCGCGATCACCGTCGCCTGGGACGGCGAGGCGCGGGCGGTCCTGGAGGTCGCCGACGCGGTGAAGGAGACGAGCCCCGAGGCGATCACCCGGCTGCGGGCGCTGGGTCTGACCCCGGTGCTGCTGACCGGCGACAACCGCGCCGTGGCCGCCTCCGTCGCCCGTGCGGTCGGCATCGAGCCCGAACGCGTCATCGCCGAGGTCATGCCCGAGGACAAGGTCGACGTCGTCAAGCGCCTGCAGGGCGAGGGCCGTTCGGTCGCGATGGTCGGCGACGGCGTGAACGACGCCGCCGCACTCGCCCAGGCCGACCTGGGGCTGGCCATGGGCACCGGCACCGACGCCGCCATCGAGGCCGGCGACCTCACCCTGGTCCGCGGCGACCTCCGCGCCGCCGCCGACGCCATCCGCCTGGCCCGCAAGACGCTGGGCACCATCAAGTCCAACCTCTTCTGGGCCTTCGCCTACAACATCGCCGCCCTGCCGCTCGCCGCCGCCGGCCTCCTCAACCCGATGATCGCCGGAGCGGCCATGGCCTTCTCCTCCGTCTTCGTCGTCGGCAACTCGCTGCGCCTGCGGTCCTTCCGCGCCGCGGCCTGACCCACCACCACACCACCACACCGCCGAGCCGCCGGCCCGCCCCTCACGGGCCGGCCGGCGGCTCACACGTGTCTGCGGCCGCTCACTGGTCGCGCCGACGCGTGCCGACGTCGGCCGTCGCGGTCGCCCGGTGCAGGCCCGCGGACGAAGCGGGAGGCGGCGGTCGGTGCTCGCGGGGTGTCGGAGAGTCCCTGGCCGGTCCGGGCTGGCACCACGCACCCTCACGGTCGCGAGCACGGGCACGGGCACGGTCGTAGTCGCGGTCGCGGTCGCGGGGGCGGGTGCAGTCGCGGGCACGGGTGCAGTCGCGGGCGTGGGCGTGGGCACGGGCGTGGGCGTGGGCATCGCCGGTGCGGCCGCCGCGCTCGCTGTGGCGGCGGCCGCTCCGGTGCCGGGCCTGCGGTCCGTCTACTCGTCGGCGCCGTCCTCCGCGTCCGTGCGGGCCGGCGCGGCACCGGACCGTCAGCCGAAGGCCCGCACGGCCTGGTAGTACGTCCACGCCGTGCTGTTGCAGGCGGTCTTGGTGGCGCCGCCGTAGCGGGCGCAGACCCGCTTGAGGTCCTCGTAGAAGGCGCTGTCGAGGCGGGACTTGTTGGCGCTGAAGGAGCCGGCGTCCTTGTAGTTGCGGTAGCCGAAGTCGTGTCGTGCGCAGGAGGTGCTGAAGGGGAAGCCGAACGGGTTGTCCGGCGAGGAGGAGCAGTAGTCGGTGGTCCAGTCGAACCCGTAGGCGGCCCAGGCGGACTGGTTCGCCCGCGCGGCGGTCCAGGCGCTGTAGCTCGACGCGCTGGTCTGGGTCCAGCTCGCGAGTACCCGCGGTTTGTCGGCGGGAGCGGCGTCCGCGGTCGCGGCGGTGGCGACGACGGTGGTCACGGCAAGGGCCGAGGCCGCGAGTCCGGTGGCGAGTCTGCGGTGCATTCCACACCTCCATGAGGCTACGACCCGCCCCTCGGGCCGCAGGTTCATGTCAAGATGATGCGCATTCAGACCCTCCTTTCACACATCCGCCGCCCTAATGGTCCATTAACTCTTCCGCCCGGTGGGACATCGGGACGTGAACGTCCCGATGTCCCACCCTCCCGGCCGGTCAACTCCCCCGTGCGCGCGGCACGTCGGCGGCCGGGAGCGTCAACGCTCATCCTCGTACGGCAACGTCGTCCCCGGCAGCGCGTACTCGTCGCGGCGGCCGCACATGCCGTAGCCGCCGAGCCGGGTGGGCGCGGCCTCGTACGCGGTGGCCTCGGTGAGATACGCCGGGTCGCCGCCGGTGAGCGCGTCGAGCTGGGCGCCGGTGCGCTCGGCGGCGGCGAGCGCACCGGCCCGCCACAGGTCCCGCCAGCCGGGCACCTTGTCGCGCACCAGACGGGCGGCGGCCCGCTGGAACTCCCGGTACGGGCCGTCGTCCCCGGCGACCAGGGCCTCGCGCAGGACGAGGTAGCCCTCGACGGCGAGGTCCCTGCGGCGCCGGGCCGCCGCCGCCGTCTCCGGCCCGGTGCCGGGCGGCAGCGTGGCCGCCGCGGTGTACGCCCCGGGGTCGGCCAGTACCTCGGGCGGGAAGGTGAAGACGGCGTCCCCGGCCTCGGGCAGGCCGCTGTTCTGCATCAGCACCGTGACGCGCAGACCGCCGCCCTGCACCATGCGGTGCACGGTGCCCGGCGTGAACCAGGCGACCGAGCCGGGTTCCAGCGGCATCTCCCGGTAGCCGTCGGGGCTGAGCGTCTGCACCGCGCCGCGCCCGCCGGTGACGACGTACGCCTCCGTGCACACCAGGTGCAGGTGGGGACTGCCGCCGCACACGCCGTCGGTCGCCGCCCAGTCGTAGGCACTCAGGTGGGACAGGCCCACCGCGCCGGGCAGCGGATGGGGAGGGGCGGCCTCGGGACCGCTCACCACGGCAGCCTCTTCAGGTACGTCGCGGCCCGGTCGCCGTCCCAGGCTCCGTCGGCTACCACGACGCGGTAGCGGTAGGCGAAGGAAGCGCCCGGCGGCAGCTCGAACTCCTCGAAGAACGCCCAGGAGAACGCCACCGTCGGGATCGGCTCGGCGCGTACGAACCAGTGGGAGGGGTGGATCGCGGTCGTCTGGTCGAGGTTCTCGGGTGCGTGCGCGAAGACCAGCGTGGAATGGGCGTCGACGTCGTCGTGCTCGGTGGTGAAGGCGAGCCACGGACTGCGGGTGCCCATCAGCTCGGCGGCGTCCGCGTCGGTGCCCGGGGCGAAGGCGGTGCCGCCGGTGAAGTCGCGGGGGCCGCGCCACTGGAGGCCGGTGTAGCCGGCCATCTCCCGGCCGGCGGTGGTCGGGGAGCCGAAAAGCAACGGCTCGGCACGGGTGTTGGTGAGGCGGATCGACCAGTCCAGGGCCCAGGCACCGGCCTCCTCGTCGACCGAGTGGACGGTCAGGCCGCGCTCCTCGCGGGCCCACTCGGCGCCGGCGTTCTCGATCCAGGTGAGGTTCTCGGTGAGTGTGAGCCGGTCGTCCTCGACCGTGAAGCCGGGGAAGCCGTCGTGCCGCATCGATCCGATGCGCTCGGGCAGGGCCCGGTAACCCTCGCCGTGGACATAGCAGTTGCCGCCCCAGAAGTTCTGCCCGGAGAGGTGACTGGCCGTCATCTGCAGGCCCTTGTGCCAGCGGTGGTCGCTGGGGCGATAGCCGGTCACCGTACGTCCGGCGAGCGTGCGCACGGGGTGGGCGTAGGGCTTGCGGGACTCGAAGGCCTCGGGGTCGGGGCGGTAGACGTAGCGGAGGATCTCGGTGCCGTTCGCGGCGGTGACGGCGATGTGGTCGCCGTGCGTGTGACTGACGCTCAGGGTGCTCACGCGCGCTCCTCGGGGGCCCAGTCGGGGTGGTCGCCGTGCATGGCCGAGTGGAAGGGGTCACCGGGTGCGATCTCGCCCGCGAGGACGGGCCGCCCGGTGAACGCCGCCTTGTACAGCGCGGCGGCGAACTCGAGCGTGTCGCGGGCACCGGGACCGCTGCCGGGCGGCCTGGTGCCGGTGTCCCAGGCGTCCAGCACGGCGCCGAGCTGCGCGGTGTGGGAGCTGGGCACGTCCGCCGCCGGGGTGCGCCAGGCGGCGGCCCGCTCGGCGGCGACGTGCCGGGCGGGGGTGTAGGTCCAGTCGTCGTTGCGGTGCCCGTACAGGTGGGTCAGCTCGACCGTCGCGTCGGCGCAGTCGACACGGACGCGGCTCACCTCGTGCGGGGAGAGCACGCTGTTGACGACGGTGGCGAGGGCGCCGTTCCGGAACCGCACCAGGGCGGTGGAGACGTCCTCGCTCTCGGTGTCGTGGACCAGGCGGGACGCCATGGCCCGCACCTCCGCCCAGGGGCCGAGCAGGTGCAGCAGCAGGTCGTACTGGTGGATGCCGTGGCCCATGGTCGGGCCGCCGCCCTCGGTGGCCCAGCGTCCGCGCCACGGCACCGCGTAGTAGGCGGCGTCGCGGTGCCAGGTGGTCTGGCAGTGGGCGACCAGCGGGGCGCCCAGCTCGCCGCTCGCGATCAGGTCACGGGCGTGCGCGGCGCCCGAACCGTACCGGTGCTGGAAGATCACGGACGCGTAGGCACCGGACGCCTCCTCGGCCGCCGCGATGTCGTCGTACTCGGCGAGGGAGAGGCACAGCGGCTTCTCGCACAGCACCCAGGCACCGGCCTTGAGCGCGGCCACCGTCTGCTCCCGGTGCAGGGACGGCGGCGTACCGACGAGCACGAGGTCGGGGCGTACGGCGTCCAGCATGGCGCCCATCGACGTGTACCCGGCGACGCCGCCGCCCGCCTCGGCCCGGAAGGCGTCGAGCCGGGCCGGGTCCACGTCCACGGCGGCCACCAGTTCCGTACGGTCGGCGTGAGCTCTGAGGGCGGGCAGGTGGCTGCCGGTGACGATGGCACCGGTACCGACCACGGCGACCCGGCGGCGGGCGGGACGTGGGGACATGCGGTCCTCCTCGGACGCCGGCGCACGACATGCGCGCACGCCGCTAGAAAGCGCTTGCTCTGCGGCAGACCATAAGTGCGGAGCGAATGTCTGGACAACCCCCAGCGTTTGCGGGCCCGGCATGCGGCTGGTCGACTGTCGCGGGGGGACCGGAGCCGGTCCACCCCGCGCCGGCACACCTTTCAGTCCTTTCCAGAAGGAGTCCAGGCGTGAGCAACCCCGAGTCGTCGTCCGTGGAGCACCGGTCCGACGGCAGCCAGCCCTGGCTGCACCAGAAGGGCCGGACCATCCAGGAGTTCGGCACCGTCAAGCAGTTCCCCGTGGCCCTGACCATGGAGACCCGCCTCTACTCCTGCCAGCGGCTCAACAAGGTCCTGGCGGACACCCGGATCCTGCACGACCTGTACAAGAAGTACCACTGGCTCATGCGCGGGGCGACGTTCTACCAACTGCACCTGCTGCTGGACAAGCACGCGGGCGAGCAACTGGAGCTGATCGACACCATCGCCGAGCGCGTCCAGACGCTCGGCGGCGTCGCGATCGGCGACCCCCGGCACGTCGCCGAGATCACGACCGTGCCGCGTCCGCCGGACGGCGTCGAGGAGGTGCCGTCCATGCTCTCGCGGCTGCTGGAGGCGCACGAGCTGATCCTGACCGACTGTCACGACGCGGCGGCCCGCACGCAGGACCTCGGCGACGACGGCACCAACGACCTCCTCGTCTCCGAGGTCGTGCGCACCAACGAGTTGCAGGCGTGGTTCGTGGCGGAGCATCTGGTGGACACGCCGCTGGTGCACGCCTGACTCCGCGCCGGGGACCCCGCGCACGCGCGGCCGGCCCTGCTCACGGAGCGTCAGCAGGGTCCGCGCGGCCGGCCCCGCTGACGCTCCGTGACCCCCCGGGCGACGGCGCTCTTGGTGCCCTTCGGCCCCGGCTGTGGAAACGTCCTCGGCATGGCCCACATGTCCCACGGCGCCCATGCCCAGCCTCCGACGAGCGGGCAGCGGTGGTCCGCGTTCCGGCAGTCGCCGTTCTGGCCGGCCACCGTGCTGGTGCTGATCCTCGCGGCGGCGGCGGGCCTCTTCGCCGGCTCGTACACCTACTCGATGGCGGACCCGACGCCGCACTCGATCCCCACGGCCGTGGTCGGCTCGTACGAAGAGGCCCGGGGCCGAGCGTTCCTGGACGGCCTGGAGAAGGCGCTGAACGCCTCGGTCAAGGTGCGTCCCTACGAGAGCGAGGCCGCGGCCCGCGAGGCGATCCAGGACCAGGAGGTCTTCGCGATCTTCGAGCTGCGCGACGACGGACGGACCGCCGTGCTCGACCTCTCCAGCGCGTCGGGCGCCTCGGTCGCCCAGGTACTCGCCGACACCGCGCCGGCCGTGGGGAGAAGGACCGGCGTCGAGGTCACCGTCCGCGACATCAACCCCTTGCAGGAGGGCGACCCGCGCGGGCTGGCGATCTTCTACATCTCGCTGGCCGCGGTCATCATCGGCTTCGTCGGGGCGATCCAGCTAAGCGTGCACGCGCGCTCCCTGACGCCCGCCGAACGCATCCTCTTCACGGCCGCCTACGCCTTGCTCGGCGGGTTCGCCATCGCCGCGACGGTGGACTGGCTGCTGAACGCGCTCGATCTGCCGTTCGCCGAGTCGTGGCTGATCCTGGCGCTCACGATGTTCGCGTCCGGCATGGTCTTCACCATGTTCAACACCCTGTTCGGACGCTGGGCGATGCTGCCGACCTGGGGACTGATGGTGCTCCTCGGCAATCCCTCGTCCGGCGGCGCGGTGTCCTGGCCGCTGCTGCCGTCCCCGCTGGGGGCGATCGGCCAGTGGCTGCCGCCCGGGGCCTCGGTCAACGCCCAGCACACCGCGGTGTACTTCCAGGGCCATCAGCACGCGTTCCCGTTCCTGGTGCTGGGCGGGTGGGCGCTGCTGTCCTGCGCGGTCTTCTGGATCTGGCGGCACCGCCATCCCGGCGGCCGCGAGAAACAGCCGGCGCACGCCGCGGACTCCTGACCCGTACGGGACGCGCGACGGTCGCGTACCCCTCCGCGCTCGCCGCCGTCGCTCACCCCTCGCGTTCGCGGGCGTCGCGTGCCCGCCCGGACTCCCGGCCGCCGCGTTCCCACCCCGGACTCCCGGCCGCCGTATACCCGCCCGGACTCCTGACCATTGGGTACCCGTCCGTCACGCGCGTCTGTTCCGGACGCCGCTCGGCTGCGATCATGAGGCGCGAGTCCCCGCCTTCGGTTGGAGTGCACATGGCCCTCGACGTCGACGCGATCCGCGCGCAGATCCCCGCCCTGAAGTCCGGCTCGGCCCGCTTCGACGCGCCGGGCGGCACCCAGACCCCGCAGCCCGTCATCGACGCCGTCGCCGAGGCGCTGGCCAACCCGCTGGCCAACCGCGGCCGGACGACCGAGGGCGAACGCAACGCGGACGACATCGTCGCGGGCGCCCGGAGCGCGCTCGCCGACCTGCTGGGCGCCGAGCCGCGGGGGGTCGTCCTCGGCCGCAGCGCCACCCAGCTCGCCTACGACCTGTCCCGGACCCTCGCCAGGACGTGGCGGCCGGGTGACGAGGTGGTCGTCAGCCGCCTCGACCACGACTCCAACATCCGGCCCTGGACCCAGGCGGCGGAGGCGGCGGGCGCGAGCGTGCGCTGGGCGGACTTCGACCCGGCCACCGGTGAACTGCTCCCCGGGCACATCGAGGCGGTGCTCTCCCCGCGCACCCGCCTGGTCGCGGTGACGGCCGCGTCCAACCTCATCGGCACCATGCCCGACCTGCCGGCCATCGCCCGCCTGGCGCACGGCGTCGGCGCGCTGCTCCACGTCGACGCGGTGCACTACGCCTCGCACGCCGTCGTCGACCCGGCGGCGCTCGGCGCGGACACGCTGGTGTGCTCCCCGTACAAGTTCCTCGGTCCGCACCTGGGGGTGCTGGCGGCCCGGCCCGAGTTCCTGGAGACGCTGCGCCCGGACAAGCTGCTGCCGTCCAGCGACGCCGTCCCCGAGCGCTTCGAGCTGGGGACGCTGCCGTACGAGCTGCTGGCCGGCGCCCGTGCCGCGGTGGACTTCCTCGCGGGCCTGGAGCCGGACGCGCGGGGCAGCCGCCGGGACCGGCTGGTCGCCTCCTTCGCGGCGCTCAAGGCCCACGAGGACGCGCTGCGTGAGCGGATCGAGCGTGGGCTGGCGGACCTCGGCGGGATCACCGTGTACTCGCGGGCCGCGCGGCGCACGCCGACCCTGCTGTTCACCGTGGCGGGCCTGCGCCCGGCCGACGTCCACCGGCGACTGGCCGAGCGGGCGGTGGACGCGCCCGCCGGGTCCTTCTACGCCCTGGAGGCCTCCCGCCGGCTGGGGCTCGGCGACGAGGGCGGCGTACGGGTCGGGCTGGCGCCGTACAGCAGCACGGACGACGTGGACCGCCTGCTGACGGCGCTGGCCGGCCTCGACCGCTGACGGACGCGGTGCTGGGTGCGACGTCCCGTCGGCACGCGATCCGCCACGGCGTGCCGCCGGGCCTTCGCTCCCGTCACCGCCACCGGCCTCACCCCAGCGGCACGCTCACCTCCCCGCTGCCCTCCGCGCTCGCCCCGCCCGCGACGCGCACGGTGAACGGTCGGCCGGTGCCGCTCGCGGTGACCCGCAGGACGTCCCCGTCGCGCCGTACGCGGAACGTCGCGGCCGGCATGCCCAGCAGGTCGGGCACGGTGGCCTCGGCCGCGTAGTCCACGTCGGCGGGCGGGTGGACCAGCAGGGTGGGGGCGTCCAGCCAGTCGCCGTCGGGGCGGCCGTCGTCGGAGGCCAGCGGCAGGACGGCGCCCTCACGGACGTACAGCGGCAGACTGTCGTAGCCGTGCCGCTCGGTGCGCCAGGCCGGGCCGGTGACGCGCTCACCGGTCAGGAGGTGGGTCCAGGTGCCCTCGGGGAGGTAGACCTCGACCTCGCCGTCCTCGGTGAAGACCGGGGCGACCAGGAGGTCGGGGCCGAGCATGTACTGGCGGTCCAGCGGGCGGCAGCCCGGATCGTGCGGGAACTCCAGGACCATCGGACGCATCATCGGCACGCCGGTGCGGTGCGCCTCGGCGGCGACGCCGTACAGGTAGGGCATCAGGCGGTGCTTGAGGAGGGTGAAGCTCCGGGCGACGCCGACCGCCTCCTCGCCGAACTCCCACGGCACCCGGTACGACGAGGAGCCGTGCAGGCGGCTGTGCGAGGAGAGCAGGCCGAAGGCCAGCCAGCGCTTGAAGACGGCCGGGTCGGGTGTGCCCTCGAAGCCGCCGATGTCGTGGCTCCAGAAGCCGAAGCCGCTCAGGGACAGGGACAGGCCGCCCCTCAGCGACTCGGCCATCGCCTCGAAGGACGACCAGCAGTCGCCGCCCCAGTGGACGGGGTACTGCTGGCCGCCCGCGGTCGCGGAGCGGGCGAAGAGGACGGCCTCGCCCTGTCCGCGCTCCTTCTCCAGGAGTTCGAAGACGGTGCGGTTGAACAGGTGCGTGTAGTAGTTGTGCATCCGCTCCGGGTCGGAGCCGTCGTGCCAGACGACGTCGGTGGGGACGCGCTCGCCGAAGTCCGTCTTGAAGCAGTCCACGCCCTGGTCGAGCAGCGGCTTGAGCTTTCCGGCGTACCAGTCGCGGGCGGCCGGGCTGGTGAAGTCCACCAGGCCCATCCCGGCCTGCCACAGGTCCCACTGCCAGATGTCGCCGTCCGGCCGGCGCACCAGGTGCCCGAGCGCGGCGGCCTCGTCGAAGAGGGGGGACTTCTGGGCGATGTACGGGTTGATCCAGGCGCTGACCTTGAGGCCCCTGGCCTTGAGCCGGGCGAGCATGCCGTCCGGGTCGGGGAAGACGTCCGGGTCCCACTGGAAGTCGCACCACTGGTACTCGCGCATCCAGAAGCAGTCGAAGTGGAAGACGGACAGCGGGATGCCGCGCTCGGCCATGCCGTCGACGAACGTCGTCACCGTCTCCTCGTCGTAGGAGGTGGTGAAGGACGTGGTGAGCCAGAGGCCGAAGGACCAGGCGGGCGGCAGGGCGGGGCGGCCGGCGAGGGCGGTGTAGCGGGTGAGGACCTCCTTGGGGGTGGGGCCGGCGACGACGTAGTACTCCAGCGTCTGGTCCTCGACGCTGAACTGCACCTGGCCGACGGACTCGGAGCCGACCTCGAAGGAGACGGCGCCGGGATGGTTGACGAAGACGCCGTAGCCGCGCGAGGAGAGGTAGAAGGGGATGTTCTTGTACGCCTGCTCGCTGCTGGTGCCGCCGTCGGCCTGCCACATGTCGACGACCTGGCCGTTCTTGACGAACGGGGTGAAGCGCTCGCCGAGGCCGTAGATCTGCTCGCCGACGCCGAGCGCGAGCCGGCTCAGCATGTGGTGTCCGCCGTCGCCGGTGGTGGCGAAGGCCGTGCTCCTGGCGCCCGCGCGGGTCAGCTCGCGTCCGTCCGCGTCGTGGAAGGTGAGCCCCCAGGGGCCCTCGCGGTCCAGGCGGAGGGAGAGCGGGCCGCTGGTCAGTTCGGTGACCGTGCCTTCCTGGCGCACCGCGCCGGCACCGTCCGCGGCGCCCGTGAGGGCGAAGTCGGGGCCCGGCCGGCGCTTGCCGGCGTGGTGGGTGACGCGGACGCCGATGACGCCCTCGGCGGGAGAGAAGCATTCGGCCGTGAGGAGCGGCGCGTTGAGCGTGTCCCCCCTCCGCGTCACCTTCTTCACGGCGGCATGAGCGGTGAAGCGCTTCGATTCGGGGCGCACATCGCGTACCTCAGTGGCGTACGAGAGATGCACGCCCTCGCGGATGAGCCAGAAGCCGTCGGTGAACTTCATGATCTTCCTCGGGTGGGGCGGGAGCTGTCGGATGGGAGCACGGAAGCCGTCTCACAGCATTTTGATCGTACACAGAACAAATCCCCGCCAGGAGGGTCCCACCTCGACCTCACCGCACTGAACAGGGGTGATTACCCATGAGAACAGCATCCTCACGCCACGAAGTGTCGAGAGGGGGGCCACTTTGCTCTAGCGCGACAGCGGGTC